>CACDWD010000009.1 GCA_902556285.1 uncultured Pelagibacteraceae bacterium | reverse complement strand
TTCTAGATTTAAAAAATTTAATTTGTTTTTCTAAAAGATTTTTAGATGCAATTAAAATTATAGGACTTTTAAAAGCTTTTTTTTTAACAGCTTTAAAAAAAATTTCAAAAAAAATACTATTAGGTTCTCCAGCTACAATAATTATTGGTTTAAAATTCATTTATCTTAATATCTTTTTTGATTTTGTTAAAATGTATTTTAGAGAATTGATTTAATTGATCATTTTTTTTTACAGCTATTATTTCATTAATTTTTTTTTCAATATTTTGATTTGTTTCTTCCTCTTTTATTTTATTTATCTTTAAAACTAAAAAGCCACCAGGAACTGTTATGGGTTTAGTATATTCATCTTCATTCATTTTAAAAAAAATATTTTTTAAACTTTTATTTAAAGCCTCTTCCTGTATCCAACCAAGATTTCCTCCAGTGCTTGCTGTGCTTGAAGAACTGTAAGTTAATACGGCTTTGTTAAATCCTTCATTTTTAATAGTTTTTTCAATATCATTATAAATGCTTTCAATTTGTTTAGAATCTGAAGTTGCAAAAAAAATTTCTGAAACTAAAAAGGATTTTGAATATTTTTTAGTGTTAGCAATTAATTTTTTTCTGATTTCATTTTCATTAATTATGATTTTTGATGAAAATTTAGCAACTATTAACTCATTCCAAAGTGTTTCAATTTCTATTCTTTCCTTTACATAATCGTAATCAATATTTTTAAAATTTAAATATTTTTTAAAATTTTCTAAATTTTCAATCCCTACTTTTTGATATACATTTTTTAAAACCTGATCAATAATTTCATCAGGTACATTAGGGTTTTTAAATTGTTTTTGAATTTCAATATTTTTAACTTTTTCTCGAATAATTGATTTTTTAGATATTTCAAAAATTTCTTTTTCACTAAAATTATTGAGACCTTCATTTAGTGCAAGCAAGTATCTTGCTTCATTTTTTATATCAATACTGGTGATAATTTCTTTTTCAATTTTCACTAATATCTTATTTTCTATAGAAAATGAGATATTATTAAAAATAAGAAAAATAAAGGTTAAATAAATTAAAAATTTTATCTTAAACATTTATCTAAACCATCCTTTTAACCCCATTTGCCCAGGAGTTTTTTTATAAATTTCTCTCTCATAAGTTGTTAAAGGAATTAGGGTTATAGAAAAAAATAAATCTTCCGTTGGAACTAAATCTTGATCTTTATAAAATGTTTTATTAAATTTTAATGCAGCAGTTAAACAATCATTTTTATACTCATAACTTAAATCATAGTATTCAGTTAGACTTATTTCTTTGTTTCTTCTTGTGGCAAATTTTAAAGAGGAGTTATCGTTAACTTTATATTCAGTAGTATTTGAAAGCACATGCGTTTCTCCTAATTCATTTCTTTGTTCATATAAAGTAAATGTAGTTACAAAATTGTTTATTGATATTTCAGTTCCAATAGTGTTTTCATTTATAGTTTTAAGGTCGTTATCTAATGAAAAGTCGTAATTTAAATTAATATTTTCTAATAAGTTATTATTAATAGTTCCAAAAATGTTAGAACTTTTTCTATTAATTGTTGATCTAGTTGGAATGCCAGTTTCATATTGATCCCTGAAAACTGTTGCTAATTTTAATTCCAAATATTTATCTTTAGAGTTATCAGATTGAAAATTTTCATTTGGATCAAGCCTGTAATCCAGACCAAGAGTTAATGATTTACCAGCTTCAAAATCATTTGACAGTCCAAGTCTATTTATATCAAAAGCATTACTTGCAGTAATGTTTGAAAACAAATCACTAAAATCACTCATATTGTTTCCAGGGTTTACTCTAAATGAAATTTTAGGTGTTAATATTTCACTTCTAATATCATTTGATTTTGAAAGTGGAAAAGTAGAGTCAATTTTCAATAAACTCATCCCATCTATTTGTGCACTAGATGAATATGTAGAGTCGTTTTTTGCAATAGAATTTAAATTTTTTAAATATATGTAGAAATTATTTTTAAATCCTAAATTTGATATAAAATCTTTTGAAGTATAATTAATATTGTTAGTAATTAGTGTTCTTAGATTATTTGTATTTGTAAGAGTATTTGTTCCGTTCGAACCTAAACTTAAAAAGCCACCAATATAATCATTCAAAAAACCAGAATCAGAATCTAAATCTTTTGAAAAATTATAATACGGTAAAGTATACTGATATTTATCACTAGATTTAGCGGTACCTAAAGATTCATAAATTTCAATTCCAGTATCAAAATTTTGATTTTCTTTATCAAAATAAAATTTTAAATTAGAGTTCATGGTAGATTGATCACTTGCCATTAGAGAATCTTCAGGAAAAACATTTTGAAATACTTTAAGGTAGGTTGAATTATTTACTCTTTCAATTTTTGACTCATATCTACTCAATATATGATTAGATAAACCAAAATCTCCCGTGAAGTTTACAAATAAATGATTAACATTTTTGTATTTGTTTTCGTTTCGTGGTTTATAGTCTCTTAAAAAACCAACATCAGCAATTAACGAGGAATTTTTGTTTTTTTTTCTAACTTCAGTTTGTAAAAGATATTTTTCTTTTTTAAAACTTTTAAGTTTTTCAAACATAGTTGGTTTAAATGTTAAATCCATATCATCTCCTAGAGTTTTAAAATATGGAATGTATAATGAAGACCCAAGTGTTTCCGAATTATTAAATTGAGGTTTTAAAAAACCACTCCTTCTTTTAACGCTTGGGTCAGGATGAAAAAATTTTGGATAGTATAAAACAGGAATATCATAAATTTTAAGAACTGCATTATCATAAATCATATCTTGTTTTTTTTTATCATGAGTTATTTTTTTTGCTGTTATGCTCCAAGGTGGACATTTATCATTAATTTTACAGCTAGTAAAAATACCGTTGTTAATGACAGTTTTATTTTCGTCACTATAAGAAGATGATCCATACAATCTTGGATCATGGTTTTCATCACCAAAAACTGTTTTATGAGTTTTTATTTTAGTTTCTTTTGCTATATGACTTTGATTTTTAAAATCAAAAAAACCTTCTGAAAAATAATACTTATCAGTTTTATTTTTATCTACTTTTGCTAAAACGTTTACTTCTTTTCCTTTGAGAAGTTTATCTTTAATACTATACAAAAAAGAATCTAGATTATAAATGTTTCCATTATCGTCTGTAATTGATGATTTTTTTTGAGATGATAGTTCGTTTAATTTTCTATTTAAATTAACATTTTCTGTATCAAAAATGTATTTTTTTTCAACAAAAGCTTTAGTTTTACCTTTTGTAAAAATTATTTCTTGATTCTTTAGATAAGTAATTTTGTCAGCGTTAATAGTTGTTTCTTTTTCAAAATCATTAACTACGACATTTTTTTCTGCTATAAAAATGTTTTGAATTTTGTCATACTCTAGATTTTCAGCTTCAATAGTATTTTTCTCATTTCTTGCTTTAGAATTACCTTTAGTAAAAATCTTTTCTTGATTTTTTAAGTAAATTGCTTTGTCTGTTGTAATAGTAATATTTTTAATCTCATCTATATATTTTACATTACCAATTGCCTCTAAAATATTTGTTAGTTTATTATAGTAGAAATTTTCTGCTATAATCTTACTGCCATCTTCAGAAACCGCTGTACCCCCTTTATAACCATTGATTTGATTTCCATTTTGTAAAATTTCAATTTCTGTAATATTAAATTCAAATGGTTCATTAGCATGAACATTTTTAATTATTGTTATTATAAAAAATAAAATTAAAAGAAAATATTTTAAATTATTTTTCATTTATATTAACAAGCATTATTAGATTAATTAAAAACAAACCAATTATAGGTGTCCATACAGATATCATTATGGGAATTTTTTCAGTCGCACCCATAACACTGAATAAATTGTTAATATAATAGATTGCTATGGAAAAAGACAAACCAATTATGATTTTTATAATTTTACTATTAGTTTTTTTGGTATTAAACATAATTATTGATGATAAAATTGTCATTAGCACTAAAAATAATGGATAAGTAACTATTTTGTAAATTTGAATTTCTACATCTGTAGTTGAATAATTTAATGACTTATAGTTTTGTCTCAAGTCAATAAGTCTTAATAGAGATAATGATGACAAATTTGAAAACAAGCTTTCCATTCTTTTTTGGTCAAAATTAGAATTAAAAGTAATTAAATCAACTTTTTTGCTAATATTATCCTCAAAAATTGTAGCATCATAAATTAACCATTCGTTATTTTTTATATCAATTTTATCGCTCATTATGCTTCTAACTAAATCAAAATCTTTGTTAAAAGTTGTTATAAAAGTGTTAGTTAAAAAATTACTATCTATTTTTGATGAGTTAATTATGCTTATTTTGTCTTCGACCACATCTTTAATCCACAAGCCATTTTTATTAATTACCGCCAAGTAAAGTTTATCTTTGGAAAATTCATTTTTTATTTGCAAATAATAATGCTGTAGATTTGATGACATAGAATAAAACAGAGTTATTATTAAAATTCCAATAAAAAAACTTATCAAACTAAGTATTTGAACAATTTTGATATTTTTTAAGCCTGAATATTTAAAAATATTTATTTCATCATTGTTAAATAATTTTAAAAAAAAAAATTGTGTTGTTATTAAAAAGATGAAAGGAAACATTTCAAAAATAATAGATGGGGAGTTCATTATAGATAGATAAACTGGATACAATGAATTTACTTCCTTATTACTGAAAAATTCTATTTCTTTAAGTATATTTAAAATTAAAACTAAGCACATCATTACAAAAAAAACATTTAAAAATGATTTTATAAATCCATTTATTAAAAATTTTGTGTATGTTTTAATCATGAAATCTTTTTATTAAATAAATTTAAATTAAAAATAAAAACAAAATAAGTTATAATAATTAAAATTATGGGTATAAAAGCTATTGAAATATTTTTAATAAGATTATTAGTTATATAGCCAAGAGAACTTTCGGATATTATAATTGTTCCAAATCCAATAAAAAAAGTCATATATTTATTTTTTATATATTTAATGTTTTCTTTAGAAGTTAAAATCAATAATAAAGAAATTAAAGTTAAAACAGGTAAATAGAAAGGACTAATCAATCTTTTAAAAAGCTCTTTGTAAGTCTCTCTAGAATTATTTTTATCGCAGTTAAGTATATTAATATCTTTTATGTTAAAAAAAGTTTGTAAACAATTTAATAAAGTTGCTGTCTTTTGCTCTTTTATTTTTTGATGAGTAACCAAATGAGACTCTATATTAGATAAGCCAAAGTCTGATTTAGAAAAATCAAAATTTGTAATATTATCTGCATTATTATTTAAAGTCTTTCCATCATAAAGAACTAAAATTTTTTTATTGCCCTTAAGTTCAAAAACTCCTTTTTTTGCGAATGTGATTTGAAAATCATCGTTTGCACTATTTTTTTTAATATAAATATTTTTCAATTCTCCATTTATATTTCTATCTTCTGCATAAACAGTAAGGCCTTTGATGGTGTCATTAAATTTTTTTGGTTTAATTAATCCTTCAAAGAAATCTATATCTGAACTTCGTAGTTGTGACCGTGCAAGCTCTTGAGATTTTGGGACAACTATTGAAAGAAGTAAAATTTGAATTAACATAATGATAATTGAAATCCAGAAAAAAAAATTAATTATACTTATTTTGTTAATTCCATGATTCCAAAAAATAATTAATTCATTATTTGTCTCATATTTTATAAATGTGTAGGAGAAACTAAAAAAAAGCGCAAAAGGCAAAATCCTACTAATAATTTTTGGAAAATTTAAAAGTGTGTAATTGAAATAAACACTATAATTTCTCCCATCTTCGATCATAATATCTAAAAAATTTACTGCTTGAAAAACCCAAATAATAGTACTGATACCAAATAGAGACAGACCAAAAAATATTAAACAGTCTAGTAATAGTTTTCTGAATATAATTTTTTTCATTGAAATATGCTATTTTTATTCTTATATAGCATTCATCGCTTATAGAGTGTATTTAAAATTTATGTCAATCGTAATTAATTATAAAAATACTTCGAAAAAAATAAATTCAAGCAATATTGTTTTATTTGTTGATGAAAAATTCAATATTTTTAGTTTAAAAAAATATATTTTAAACTCTGAGTTTTCTTTTATTTCTGACCTGTTAAAAACAAAGGATCTTAAGAAAAAAATAATAAATTTTGACATAAATTCTAAGAAAAAAATAATATTAGTTTCTTTAAAAAAAAACCTTACAAGCTCTGATGTGGAGAATTTAGGTGCAAAATTTTATGATGAGTTTAAAGAAACAAAACATAGTGAATATTGTATTAATTCCGATACAGCAAAAGGGTATTTAACAAATTGTGTAGGATATTTTTTACATGGTTTAAAATTAAAATCTTACTTATTTGAAAAATATAAATCAAAAAAAAATAAAAAAAAAATTTCTATAATTGTAATAGGGAAACAAAAACCTTCTTTGAAAGATCAAATTAAATTTAAAGCTATAGAAGAAGGAACATTCTATACTAGAGACTTAGTATCTGAGCCTGGAAATATTTTGCATCCTGATGAGTATGCAAAAAGATTGAGCTCACTAAAAAAAGATGGTCTTAAAATTAATATTTATGATGAAAAAAAATTAAAAAAACTTGGAATGAATACTTTGTTAGGAGTTGGACAAGGAAGTATTCGAGGTTCATATTTAGTTACTATGGAGTGGAATGGATTAAAGGATAAATCTAAACCTTTAGCATTTGTAGGTAAAGGAGTTTGTTTTGATACTGGAGGTATTTCACTTAAGCCAGCTAAATTCATGGAAGATATGACATATGATATGGCAGGTTCTGCTGTTGTAGTAGGGTTGATGAAAAGTTTAGCTTTAAGAAAAGCAAAAGTTAATGCTGTAGGAGTGGTCGGGCTTGTTGAAAACATGCCAGGTGGGAATGCACAAAGACCAGGAGATATAGTGAAATCATATAGTGGAAAAACAGTAGAAATTTTAAATACAGATGCTGAAGGAAGATTAGTATTAGCTGATGCCCTTACTTATACAGAAGAAAAATTTAAGCCAAAATTTATTGTTGATTTAGCAACTCTTACGGGAGCAATTATTGTTTCTCTGGGATCAGAATACGCGGGCTTATTTTCAAATGACGATAAATTATCTAATCAATTGATTAATGCAGGAGAGAACGTAGAAGAGAAGGTTTGGAGAATGCCGCTAAATAAAAACTTTGATAAATTAATAGACTCTAAAAATGCAGATATGCAAAATATTAATTATGTAGGTGGCGCAGGATCTACAACTGCTGCTCAATTTTTACAAAGATTTATTATAAAGAAAACACCATGGGCCCATTTAGATATAGCAGGAATGGCTTTTTCAAAATATGGTGGAGCATTAAATTCAGGTGGAGCTACTGGTTATGGAGTAAGATTATTAAACAAACTAATTGAGGACAATTATGAGTAATTTGGAACAAACATTATCAATTATTAAACCTGATGCTGTTGAAAGAAATCTTGAGAATGAGATTAAAGAAATGTTTAAAAGTAAAGGCTTTTCAATATTAAAAGAAAAAAAAATTCAAATTGAAAAATCAGAAGCAGAAAAGTTTTATAAAGTTCATGAAACAAAACCATTTTACAATGACTTATGTGACTATTTATCATCAGGTCCAATTGTAGTTATGGTTCTTGAAAAAGAGAACGCAGTTTTGGGAAACAGGGAGTTAATGGGTGCTACAAACCCAAAAGATGCAGAAGAAGGTACAATTAGAAAGAAATACGGAATTTCAATAGATAAAAATTCAGTACATGGATCAGATAGTGTTGAAAATGCTAAAATTGAAATAGATTTTTTCTTTAAAGATTAAAAACTTTTAATATAGCTTCTGGGTAAAGTTTATGCTCTTGAACTAAAATTTTTTTAGCAAGAGAAGTCTCTGTGTCTTTTTTTGAAATTTTTACTTTCTTTTGTAGAATAATCTTCCCCGAGTCTAATCTAGGATTTACAAAATGAACAGTGCATCCTGAGTATTTTTCCTTATTATTTAATACTCTTTGGTGAGTATTTAATCCTTTATATTTAGGTAGTAAAGAGGGGTGTATATTTAAAATTTTTCCTTTAAATTTTTTTATAAAATTTTTTGACAAAATTTTCATAAATCCAGCTAGACAAATCATTTCAATATTATTTTTTTTTAAGATAGAAAGGAGCTTATTTTCACTTAATTTTTTATTTTTAAAATTTAAAACTTTTTTTTTAATTTTAAATTTTTTGGCATAATTTAAACCCTTTGCCTTAGAGTTATTTGAAACAATAAAGTTTATTGATACAGGAGATAATTTAGTTTTAGAAAATTTAATTAAAGATTTTAAATTACTGCCTGTCCCTGAAATAAATACAGCTGTTTTAATTTTATTGATACCAGTTGATACAACCATTTAACTTAACTTTGTTTTTACCATTTAAAATTTTTCCAATAACATATGGTTTGTATTCTTTTGAAAAAAATTTACTTATTTTTTTTAAATTTTTACTTTCAACAATAAGACAAAAACCAACTCCACAATTAAATGTTTTAAGCATTTCTTTATCAGAAATTCCATTATTTTTAAGCCAATTAAATATTTTAGAAGTTTTAATTTTATCTAAACTTATATTTGCAGAGAGCCTATCTGGTATAATTCTTTTAATATTATCAGACAAACCTCCCCCAGTTATATTTGCACAGCCATTGATTAAGTTGTTATTTATCAAATTCATTATTTCTTTAACATATATTTTAGTTGGTTTTAGAAGCTCAGACTTTAGAAATTTATTGTTTTTAATATTTATTTTTTTTTGTTTAATTAAATATCTTACAAGAGAATATCCGTTAGAATGTAAACCACTTGATGGTACGGCTAATATAAGATTATTTTTTTTAATTTTAGTTTTATTTAAAATTTTATTTTTTCCAACAACTCCAACTGCAAAACCAGCAATGTCAAATTTACCTTTTTCGTAAGTACCAGGCATTTCAGCAGTTTCTCCTCCAACAAGCTCACATTCTGATTGATCACAGCCATAACTAATACCTTTGATTATTTTTTTAAGTTTTTTTAGATCAATTTTATTTATAGATATATAATCTAAAAATATTAATGGTTTGGCTCCTTGCACAATTAAATCATTTACACTCATAGCAACCAGGTCAATTCCAATGGTATCAAATTTATTTAAAGTATTAGCTATTTCAATTTTTGTTCCTACCCCATCAGTACAAGCTACGATTCTGGGTTGTTTAATATTATTTGGTATATTTGTAATTGAGCCAAACCCACCTATATTAGAAAACTTTTTTTTGCCTCTTTTTTTTGCTGAAACTGTAGAAATGAAATCAACAAACTTATCAGCAGCGTTAATATTAACTCCGCTTTTTTTATAGGTAAATTTTTTTTTATTCATTAATATGTTTTATGAAATTTATTTCTCTAATTTGTAATTTAAAGCTTTTATATAATTTTTTTTTATTTCTTGCTTTAATAAATATTTTCTTTTCCACAGGAAAAAGTCATGCAAAGATATTTGCTGTAAATGATATTGAAATATCTACACCTTTTGAAATAAATTTTAATAAAAATGAAATTATTAATGAAGGATTTGTAAAGGCATTTAATGAACTTATTTTGTCAATTGTCCAAAGTAAGGATCAGGTAAAATTAAAAAATACATCAATTAATCAAATAAAAGGAATGATAGAAACTTTCTCAATTAAGGAAGAAAAGTTTATTGATGAAATATATTATCTTACCCTAAATGTTTCATTTAATAAAAATAATATATTTGATTTATTAGAAACGAAAAATATTTTTCCATCTTTACCAGTGAAAAAAGATTTTTTATTCATCCCCGTACTAGTTGACCAAAATAAAAATCAAGTTTTAATGTTCTCTGAGAATGAGTTATTTTCGAGTTGGAATTTAAATAATAAAAAATACAGCCTTTTAAATTATATTTTACCTACCGAAGATTTAGATGATTTTAGATTGATAAAACAAAATATTAATATTTTAGAAACTTATGACTTCAAAGAAATTATAAATAAATACAATATAAATGACCACATTGTTATGATTGTGTTTAAGGATAATAATAAAATAAGAGTGTTTAACAAAATTTTTTTTAATCAAAATAACAATTTAAAAAATTTAAATTATACTGAGGTTAATTTTGACGATGAAGAAGAGTTATTTGAATTTATCGATAATTTAAAATTAGTCTTCGAAGATTTTTGGAAATCACAAAATCAAATCAATACTTCAGTAAAGTTATCTTTAAATATTTCTATTAATAATTCTAATAGTATAAAAATTAATAAATTTGAAAAAATTTTATCTGATATGGATTTGATATATAATTTTTCAATTTATAAGTTCGATAATCGAAATAATTTTTATAAAGTTATTTTTAATGGAACACCTGATAAGTTTTTAGAAGTTATGAGTGATCAAAACTATGATTTTGAAATTAAAAATAAAATTTGGGTTTTAAATGACAAATCTTAATCAGCAAATACTTAAATTTGATTATGATCAAAATTTTAAAGATCAGGATTTTTATGTTTCAAACAGCAACGAACACTCTTTTAGCCTTTTAAATAGTTGGCCAAAATGGGATAAAAATTTTATAAACTTAATTGGTGAAAAGTTTTCAGGAAAAAGTCATTTAATAAATATATTTTTAGAAAAGCATAGGGGAATTAAAATTAATGCAGATGATATTAATAATGACTTTCTCCAACAAATTAAAATATATGAAAATATTATTGTTGAGGATTTAACCGAAAAAATAAATGAAAACTTATTATTTACACTTATAAATATAATAGATCAGGATAATAAGTATTTAATTGTAACCTCCAAAATACCAATAGTTGACTTTAAATTTAAATTAAATGATCTTAATTCAAGATCTACTAATTTTATTTTATCTCAAATTGAAAAACCTGGTGACGATTTAATTTATGCACTAATATTAAAAAATCTTTCTGATCGTCAAATATCTATAGACCAAAAACTTATTGAATTTATAATTAAGAGAATTGATAGAACTTATGGCAAAATTTCTGATTTCATATATAAAATCGACGAAATTAGTTTAAAAAGAAAGAAACCAATCGATTTTAAAATTATAAAAGAAGCATTAGAGGTTTAATTGAATAAATACAGAACACACAAGTGTAATGAATTAAGAAAAGAGGATGTAGATAAAAAAATTTCTCTTTCAGGCTGGATAAATAAAAAAAGAGACCATGGGAATTTATTATTTATTGATTTGAGAGATAATTATGGAATTACCCAATGTATAATTGATAAAGATAACAAATATTTTTCTGAATTAGAAAAAATGCAATTAGAAACAGTAATTAAAGTCGATGGAAAAGTTGTTAATAGATCAAAAGAAACAATTAATTCTGAAATTGACACAGGTGAAATAGAGGTTGTTATTGAAAAACATGAAATTTTGGGAACTTGTAAAGAGCTGCCCATGCCGGTCTTTAGCGATCAAGAATACGCAGAAGAAATAAGATTAAAATACAGATTCTTAGATTTAAGAAGAAAAAAAATTCATGAAAATATTATTTTAAGATCTAAAGTAATTTCATACATCCGAAATGAAATGACTAAATTAGGTTTTTTAGAATTTCAAACACCAATTTTAACCTCATCTAGTCCAGAGGGTGCTAGAGATTTTTTAGTACCAAGTCGTTTAAATCCAGGAAAATTTTATGCACTACCTCAAGCTCCTCAGCAATTTAAACAGTTAATAATGGTTTCGGGCTTTGACAGATATTTTCAAATTGCACCTTGTTTCAGAGATGAAGATGCAAGAGCAGACAGAAGTCCTGGGGAGTTTTATCAATTAGATTTAGAAATGTCATTTGTTGAACAAGAGGATGTATTTAATGTTGTTGAAAAGTTAATGGTTAATACATTTAAAAATTTTTCTACTAAAAAACTGATGTTTGATAAATTTCCAAAGATTTCATACAAGGAAGCAATGCTTAAATATGGTAGTGATAAACCAGATTTAAGAAACCCGCTCATTGTGAATGATATAACTGAAATTTTTACAAGAGAAGATGTTTCATTTGAAATATTTAAAAAATTAGTAAAATCTGGATCTAAAGTAAGGTGTATTGTTACAAAAAATACGAAAGATAAGCCAAGAAGTTTTTTTGATAATATTGATAAATGGGCAAAAGAAGAAGGCGCTTCTGGTTTAGCTTATTTTACTTTTGAAAAAGATAAAGATATTACAGCAAAAGGTCCTATAGGAAAATTCTTTTCTCAAGATGCATTGGCTGAAATCATGAAAAAAACAAACTGTGAAATAGGGGATAGTGTTTTCATGGCATGTGGAAAACAAAACGAATTAGAAAAAATTACTGCACTAGCAAGAGACAAAATTGCAAAAGACTTAGATTTAATTGATGAAAATGTTTTCGCATTTTGCTGGATTGTAGACTATCCAATGTTTGAAAAAGATGAGTCAACAAACAAGATTGAATTTAGTCACAATCCATTTTCAATGCCTCAAGGTGATTTAAGTGAAAAAGAATTTGAAAACCCATTAGATATACTTGCCTATCAATACGACATAGTTTGTAATGGTATAGAATTATCTTCAGGAGCAATTAGAAATCATAAGCCAGAACTTATGTATAAACTTTTCTCCATTGCAGGATATGATAAAAATCAAGTAGATGAAAAATTTAGTGGCATGATTAATGCACTTAGTTATGGCGCACCACCACACGGAGGAATAGCACCTGGTATTGACAGAATCGTAATGTTACTTGCTAACGAGAAGAATATTAGGGAAGTTACAATGTTTCCAATGAACCAAAACGCTCAAGATTTAATGATGAATGCACCATCTGAGGTAAATCCAGATCAATTGAAAGAATTAAATTTAGCATTAAAAACTAAAAAATAACTTATTTTTTACCTTTTAGACTTATTTTTACATCTGAAAGATCAACTAGATTTTTTTTATAATTATTTCTAACAAAACCTTTACTAGTAATATCTTTTACAATTTTTAATAATTGATTTTGATCATCAGAGTTTTGATCTTCTGCATTGAAGGTATCATTTCCTCCGATAGCTGGAGTATGGGCTAGATCTTCTCTATTTTGATATGAAATAGCTAATTCTCTGAAAATATAATCCAAAATTGATGTAGCGCTTAAAATTCTATCATTACCATGGACTTTGCCAGATGGTTCAAATTTTGTACCCACAAATGCACTTATAAACTCATCTAACGGAACACCATATTGAAGTCCTAAAGAAACAGCAATTGCAAAATTATTCATTAAAGCTTTTACAAGTTCGCCCTCTTTACTGGTATCAATAAATATTTCTCCAATTTTGCCATCTTCATATTCTCCGGTATGTAGGTAAACTTTGTGGTCACCAATAGTCGCTTTTTGAATATATCCTTTTCTTCTGTCAGGCATGCTAAATCTTTTACCTGACTTCTCATTAGCTGTATTTATACTTGTTAATACACTTTCTTTGTTTATTGGGTTTTTTTTATCTGTTTGAGCTATTGCATCTATTTTATTGTTATCGAAGACTTTGTTATTTTTAGGATCTAAACTTTTAGTTTTTCTGTTATCAAGTTTGACGTCTAAAACCTCAAATTTACCATCATCTCTTTTTTCTAAATTTTTTAACTCTGCCTCGTTAATATCATCTAAATAATGATTTACTTTAAAGGTACAGGTGTAATAAGTTTCAACTAAATACTTTGCCATTTGACCTCAATTTAAATTTTAATTTGAATAATGAATCAATTAATTTATATACATATTCATATTTTAGTCTAATTTAAATTTTACAATTTTTAATTGAATAAATAAAAAAAAATTATGTTGACACTTTTAAGAAAAATTTTCACTTGGTGGAATCAAGATACATTTGGAACAAGACTAAAAACTATTTTTTTTGGAAAACTAGTTGGCACTGATGAAATAGGTAATAAATACTATGAGAGTAAAAACGGAAAAAGATGGGTTATCTATTCAAACACAATTGATGCATCAAAAATTCCTGTTGAATGGTATTCTTGGATACATTTTACACCAAATAAAATTGAGAAAAAACATACATTAGAAAAATATGAATGGCAAAAATCACATCAAGAAAATTTAACCGGAACTGACTCAGCATATTATCCAAATAAAAATAAAGATGGTATTAAAAAGAAATACTCAAGTTGGAAAGAATAATTTTAAATTAATCTCTTTAGTTTTTTTATTTTATTTTTGTTTAGTTTTAAACTTAAACGCAAAAAGTAATTTAGAGGGAACTTTTATTGAAATAAAAATTTTGGATAAAATAAGTTCTAAAAATACTTTGTTAAAATTAAGAAATGGTGAACTGAAACAATTTAAAGATTTAGCAATAAAAAGTCTAAAATGTAAAAATTCTGAGTTTGATGATAATCCCGAAATTACAGCATACATACAAGTTAGAGATTTAGCTAATAGAAGTAATGATGAAGTTTTTGTTTTTAATGGTTGGATGTTTTCATCCAGTCCATCAATTACACCTTTTGATCATCCTGTTTATGATGTTTGGTTAGTAAGTTGTTATTAAACAATTGTATCTTTATCTAGCCAACTTACATTAAAATCTGAATTAATAAATTTTTTATGATTTAATAATTTTTTATGCAGTGGAATAGTTGTAGTTATTCCTTCAATAACAAATTCATCTAAAGATCTATTCATTCTTTGAATTGCTTCTGTTCTGTTTCTTCCATGACAAATTAGCTTACAAACCATACTATCGTAATAGGGTGTTACCTTGTATCCTTGAAATATTGCGCCATCTACTCTTGTTCTAAAACCAGATGGTTGATGACACATAGTAATAACTCCAGGTGAAGGCTGAAAGTTTTTAGTAGCATCCTCAGCATTTATTCTACATTCAATTGCATGTCCTCTAGGATTTATATCACTTTGTTTTAAGGCTGTTTCGCCTGAAAAAGCAATCCAAATTTGTTCTTTGATTATATCAATTCCGGTAACCATTTCTGTAACAGGATGTTCAACTTGAACTCTAGTATTCATTTCAAGAAAGTAAAATTTTCCATCTTCATAAATAAATTCAACTGTTCCAGCTCCCATATAACCAATTTTAGAAACCATATTCACTGTTTTATCGAATAAGTCTTTTCTTATTTCATCATTTAAAATTGGACTAGGAGTTTCTTCGATCAATTTTTGATGCCTTCTTTGGACAGAACAATCTCTTTCATGAAGATGAACTACTCTATTTTTTCCAGCTAATATTTGGACTTCAATATGCCTTGGATTTTGGAAAAATTTTTCAATGTAAACTTCGTCATTACCAAAGTATTTTTGAGCTTCAGATTTAGCGGTTGAAAACAATGTCTCAAATTCTTCTTCCTTATATACTATTTTCATACCTTTGCCTCCACCTCCACCTGAGGCTTTAATTAAGACAGGAAAGCCAACTTTTTTACAAAGTTCTTTTGCTTGAGTAATATCTTTTACACCACCTTCAGACCCTTCAATAACAGGTAAGCCATTTTCTTTAGCAATTCTTTTTGCTTGGATTTTATCACCCATCATTTCAATATGTTTTGATGAGGCTCCAATAAAATTAATTTTGTTCTCTTCTAAAATTCTTGCAAAATTTGCATTTTCAGAAAGAAAACCATAGCCAGGATGAACAGCATCAGCATTTGTAAGTTCTATTGCTGACATTAATGCTGGAATATTTAAATAACTATTTGAAGGCTGGTGTGGGCCTATGCATACACTTTCGTCAGCCATCTTTACATGCATACTTTCTCTATCTACATCTGAATGGACAGCTACTGTATGTATTCCCCATTCTTTACATGCTCTAATAATTCTAACTGCAATTTCCCCACGGTTTGCAATTAAAATTTTTTTAAACATTATTTATTCTAGGATAATAATAGTTTGACCAAATTCTACAGGCTGGCCATCTTCAACACAAATTTCTTTTACTACACCATCTGCTGTTGAAGGAACATGATTCATTGTTTTCATCGCCTCAACAATCATTATTGTATCACCTTTTTTAATTTTTTTTCCAATCTCAACAAACTTTTTAGCACCAGGTTCTGGAGCGTGATAGGCAGTTCCAATTATAGGCGAAGTAATTTCAGTTCCTGATTTTACATTTTGATTTTGAGTAGGTGCTGAACTTGTTGCAGGTGATGAGGGCGAAATAACATGTGGCTGATTACTAATTGAAACATTATTTTTTGATACTTTAATTTTTGTATCCTTTTCAGTTATTTCTATTTCAGTAAGATTAAATTCTTTTAAATATTCACTTAATTCTTGAATTATTTTTTTATCAATTTTCATTTTGCAAAGTCTTTTGTAATGAAATTATGGCCAAAATATATCCTTCGGCACCTAATCCAAAAATTCCTCCACTTACGACATCACTTATAAGTGATTTATGTCTAAATTCCTCTCTTTTATAAATGTTAGATAAATGTAGCTCGATTATTGGTTTTTTGAATAAATCTAGTGCATCTCTTATGGCTACAGAGGTATGAGTAAATGCAGCAGCATTTATAATCATACCATCAAATTTTTTCCTAGCATCTTGAATTATATTAACAAGCTCTCCTTCAACATTAGATTGGGCAAATTCAACATGAATACCAATTTCTTCTGCTTTTTTAGAACAATTCTCTTTAAGTTGTTCAAACGTAGTTGATCCATATTGTGATTGTTCTCTTTCTCCTAATAGATTAAGATTTGGACCATTAATAATAATTATTTTATTATTCATTCAGCATTTATATACGATGAAAAAAATAAAAAAAATAAAAATTAAAATAAATGGTCAAATCAAATCTATAAATAAAGACTCTAACCTCTCTATAGTGTTAAAAAATCTAAAAATACCATTAAATAAAGTAGCAATTGAGCTTAATGAAGAAATAATAGATAAAAAAAAAATTAATAAATTAAAATTAAATAAAAATGATAAAATTGAAATAGTGCATTTTATTGGAGGTGGTTAATTTGAAAAAAGATAATCTAATTATTGCAAATAAAAAATTTAATTCCAGATTAATTGTTGGAACTGGAAAATATAAAAGTATGTCTGAGTGCGCAAAAGCAATTAAACTGTCTGGGGCGGAAATCGTAACAGTTGCTGTTAGAAGGGTTAATATTTCTGATAAAAATAAACCTTTACTTATGGATTTTATAGATCCAAAAAAAATTACATATCTACCAAATACAGCAGGATGTTTTAATTCAAAAGAGGCCCTGAGAACACTGAGACTTGCTAGAGAAATAGGTGGTTGGAAATTAGTTAAATTAGAAGTTTTAGGAGATAAAAAAAATTTATTTCCTGACATGATAGAAACTCTAAAATCTACGGAGGTTCTTGCTAAAGAAGGGTTTAAAGTTATGGTTTATTGCAATGATGATCCCTTAATGGCTAAGCGTTTAGAGAATTCAGGTGCTGACGCTATTATGCCTCTAGCTGCACCAATTGGATCAGGACTAGGTATTCAAAACAAAATTAACATTCAAATAATTAGAAAACAAACCAAACTTCCATTAATTATTGATGCTGGTTTAGGTCAAGCCTCAGATGCTACAATTGCAATGGAATTAGGATGTGATGGAGTACTTGTTAATACCGCTATAGCAAAAGCAAAAAAACCATTTGAAATGGCTCTAGCTTTTAAAAATGCAGTTATCGCAGGAAGACAATCTTATAAATCTGGACGAATAGATAAAATTTTAATGGGCAATCAATCTTCCCCATCAGAGGGAATTATTTAGTTTTTTTAAAATATTTTTTTTTCTTATAAGTTTTTTTATTTATTTTTTTACTTGCTTTGTTCTCTTCAAATTTATCCTCTTTATATTTAGTATCTAAATTTTTTAATTTTTCATAATATTCTACTAACTCAATTGTTTTATTTGATTTATTTTTAAAATTTAAAATGTACTCAGGTATAATTAAAGAATTATCACTAACGATATCTATAGTTATTTTATTTTTTTTTTCAAAATAAGTTAAGTCATTAACAAAATTTTCTTTAAGAAAATCCGAAATTTTTTCACAGACCTTCAATTCGACAAACTTAGCTTTATTAATTATAGCTTTTAACTCAACAATTTTTAAAAGTTTTTGAGCAAAAGACTCATCTGTTAACGTAACTTTCCATTTTATTGCACTTTCTCTCAGCCTTTGTCTTGACATCTCCAAAAGACCAAAATTACTTATTCTTCCAATTTGAATTCTCGCTCTATCTGATCTACATTTTTCTTTAAGCTTTCTTTCCACTAACCTCCTATTTCCATAACTCAACATATCAATAAAATCTATAATGATTAAACCAGACAAATCTCTTATCTTTATTTGTCTTGCAATTTCTTCTGCAGCTTCGATATTAGTATCTAAAGCAGTGCTTTCAACATTTTTTCCTTTTATTGAACTTCCAGAATTTATATCAATAGAAACTAAAGCCTCTGTCGGATTAATAACCAAATATCCACCTGACTTAAGTTTAATTTCACTGTCAAATATTTGATTTAACTTTTGTTCAATATTTTCTTGAATAAATAGAGGAATTTTTCCTCTATATTTTTTCACTTTTTTCACACTTGATGGCATCATAGTTTTCATGAATGATTGAGCTTTTTTATAACCCTCGTTACCTTCAACAATTATGTTTTGAGTATTGTCATCAAGCATATCTCTAAGAGTTCTTTTAATTATTTCACTTTCTTGATGTATTAAAGAAGGAGCAATAGAGTTTATAGCGTTTTCTTTTATTTGACCCCAAGTGTTGATCAAAGTTATTAAATCATTGTTTATTTCATTTTTTGTTTTATTGCTTCCAGCAGTTCTAACTATTAAACCCATTTCTTTAGGTATTTCTATTTCGTTTAGTATCTCTCTAATTTTTTTTCTATCAGCTGGATTAAATATTTTTCTTGAAATACCTCCCCCTTTAGCAGTATTAGGCATTAAAACTATATACTTCCCCGCAATTGAAATAAAAGTACTTAAAGCTGCACCTTTTTGACCTCTTTCATCTTTGGTAACTTGTACAAGAATTACTTGATTAGGTTTAATTACTTCCTGGATTTTATATCTTTTAAATTTAAATTTATATTCCTTTTTTTTTTCTTTTTCCTGTAACAAACTTTCTTTTGAAATAATATTTTCTTTACCACTAGAAGACTCATCTAATTGATCATGAACTTCTTTTTCAATTGGATCATCGATTTCCAATTTTCCCTCTGCTATATTTTTTTCTTCTTTGGCTTCAACTTCTTTAGAAAGTTCTTCTCTAACTTTTTCTTCTTCTTCTTTTATTTTTTCTAAATCTGCTTTTGGTACTTGGTAATAATCTGACTGAATATCATTAAATGATAGAAATCCGTGTCTTTCTCTCCCAAAATCAACAAAAGCTGCTTGAAGGGATGGTTCAATTCTACTTACTTTACCTAAATAGATATTATTTTTTATTAAGTTATTCTTTAAGCCTTCGTATTCGTAATCTTCAATGTTTTCACCTGATTTAAGAACAACTCTAGTTTCATTAGGATGCGATGCATCAATATATAAATTTTTTTCCATAGTTTTGTAATTGTTATTTTCATTAAGTATTTTTTTTATAAATTTTGTTTAATTCTTTTGCCATATCTTTAACAAATTCCACGATATAATGGAATTAAAATGAATAAATTTTTAAGAAATATTTTTATTTTATTTACTTCTTTTATTATTTTATCAAGCTTTTTGATAATAAGTATCTTATGGACTTATTCAAATGATTTACCTGATTATAAGTTTTTAAAAAATTACAAACCTCCTGTTTCTAGTAAAGTTTACTCTGGCAATGGTGAATTGGTTGCTGATTTTTCTCAAGAAAAAAGAATATTTGTTCCATTTAATTCAATTCCAAAAAATGTAATTAATGCTTTTTTATCCGCAGAAGATAAAAATTTTTTCAAACACCCCGGTGTAGATGCAAAAGGTCTTATTAGAGCAATTATAAATAATATTTCAAATTTAATATCTTCTAAAAGACTAGAAGGAGCATCTACAATTACTCAGCAAGTAGCAAAAAATTTCCTACTTACTAATGAAGTAAGTCTAAATAGAAAAATTAAGGAAGCAATTTTAGCTTTCCGAATTGAAAGAGCTTTATCTAAAGAAAGAATTTTGGAACTTTACCTTAATCAAATTTATCTAGGAAGTGGAGCTTATGGAGTTGCTGCAGCAAGTTTAGAATATTTTGATAAATCGATCAGAGATTTAAACTACTCAGAAGCAGCTTTATTAGCAGCTTTACCAAAAGCACCAAGTAGATATAACCCTTATAGAGATTCAAAAATAGCAAAATTTAGAAGAAATTTAGTTTTAAAAAACTTATTAGAAAATAATTATTTGACACTAGAGTGGTATACAAAACTTAAGAATGAAGAAATAAAATTAAAAAAAAATAAAAAAATTTATTTAGAAGATACCCAGTATTATATTGAAGATGTTAGAAAGAGCGTAATTGAAACTTTAAGTTATGATAAAGTTTATAAACAAGGTTTTAATATAAATAGCCCAATAGATTTAAATTTACAAACAATTGCAACAAAATCTCTTAGAGATGGATTAATAGCATATGACAAAAGAAAGGGATGGAGAGGACCACTTACTAACAAGATTTATAATTCAGAATGGAAAAAAGATTTAGAAAAGTACAAATTAGAAAATTCAATTAATTGGAAATTAGCAATAGTCAAAAAGATAAATAAATTTTCAGCAGAAATAGAAACAGAAGATAATATCGAAGGTCTTATTGAATATCAGAGTATTTCTTGGACAAAAAAGGAATTTAATAAATTATTAAAGCCTGGTGATATTATATATGTTAAAAATCTTAAAGAAAATATTTTTAACCTACAACAACTACCAAAGGTAAATGGTGGAATTGTAGTGATGGATCCATTTACTGGAAGAGTTTTAGCGCTAAGCGGTGGTTTTAGTTTTAAACAAAGTGAATTTAACAGAGCAACTCAAGCTAAAAGACAGCCTGGATCAGCTTTTAAACCATTTGTTTATGCATTAGCCTTAGAGAATAATTTTACACCAGCATCATTAGTTCTAGATGCACCACTGGTTTTAGATCAAGGAGATGATTTAAAAATGTGGAAACCAGAAAATTATGGAAAAAAATTTTATGGGCCTTCGACTTTAAGGGTTGGTTTGGAGAAATCTAGAAATTTAATGACAGTAAGAATAGCCCAAAATCTTGGCGTAGAAAAAATAGTTGATTTTTCAAAAGTATTAAAAATTTATGATAATCCAGAAGAACTTTTATCTATATCTTTGGGATCTGCTGAAACAACTTTATTAAAACTTACATCTGCTTATTCAGTTTTTATTAATGGAGGAAAACTTGTTGAACCAATATTGATAGATAGAATTCAAGACAGTGAGGGAAACACTATTTTTAATAATGATAAAAGAAAATGTATTAATTGTGATCAAATTTCTTATTTAACTAACGATTATCCAGAGATTAAAAATAACTATATGCAAATTTTTTCTCCAGAAACTGCTTTTCAAATGACATCAATTTTAGAAGGAGTTGTTCAAAGAGGTACAGCTAAAAAACTTAAAGAATTAAAATTAAATATTGCAGGTAAAACTGGAACAACAAATAAAAATACAGATACATGGTTTATAGGTTTTACCTCAAATTTGTTAGTTGGAGTTTATGTTGGCTCAGATAACCCAACTCCATTAGGAAAATATGAAACAGGATCTAAAACTGCTTTGCCAATATTCAAAAGTTTTATAAGTGATTCCGTTAACAAATATGATGCAAGACCATTTAAGGCTGCTAAAGGAACAGTTATGATGGTTGTTGATCCTTTAACAGGTCAAAAAGCAAAATTTAACTCAAAGAATACTATTATTGAGGTTTTTAAAAAAGAAAATGTAGTTGATGGAAAAGTACTTTATACAAATTCAGATAGATTAGATTCAAATAATATATTAAAGTTTTATTAATGGATAATAATTATCAAAATTTGAAACAAGAAATTGAAAAGATAAATCAAAAAATACAGGAGTATCTTTGAAAAAAATAATATCTATTCAAAACTGCAATCTTTAAATTCACAAATGCTGAGTGCCGATTTTTGGCAAGATAAAAATAATTCTCAAAGAGTAATCAAAGAAAAGAAATTTTATGAAGATTTAACTAATTCTATAAATAATAATGTCGAAAAATTAAAAGATTTAGATGATTTGAGTCAACTGGCGCTTGAAGAAGAAAATTTACAAGTTCAAAAAGAAGTTCTCGAAAATATTAAAGACTTAAGAAGTGAAGTTAAAAAAAATGAAATTAAATGTTTTTTATCTAATGAAGCAGATCCTTTAAATTGTTATATAGAAATACATGCTGGTGCGGGAGGCACAGAAAGTCAAGATTGGGCTGATATGCTAAGAAGAATGTATTTAAAATGGTCTGATAAAAAAAATTTTAAATCAAGTTTGATTAGTGAACATAGAGGTGACGAGGCTGGAATAAAGTCTGCAACAATTAAAATAGATGGTGACTATGTTTTTGGATGGTTAAAAAAAGAGTCAGGAATACATAGATTAGTTAGGATATCTCCATTTGACTCAGGAGCAAGAAGGCACACCAGTTTTGCAAGTGTTTGGATTTATCCAGTTGTAGATGAAAATATAAATATAGAAATTTTAGAAAAAGATTTAAGAATAGATACATACCGCTCTAGTGGAGCAGGTGGTCAACATGTTAATACCACCGATAGTGCAGTTAGAATAACTCACATTCCGTCAAAAATTGTTGTTCAATGTCAAAATGAAAGATCACAACATAAAAATAAAGAAACATGCATGAATATGTTGAAAGCAAGATTATATGATTATGAAATTAAAAAAAGAGAGGAAGAAAATCAAAATGTTGAAAGTTCTAAATCTGAAATAGGGTGGGGCCACCAAATTAGATCATATGTTCTTCAACCATACAGACTTGTAAAAGATAATAGAACTAATTTTGAAAGCACTAGTCCTGATAAAGTATTAGATGGTGATATCGATGAATTTTTGGAACAATCGCTTTATAAATTAAATGAAAAATAATATTTTAAAATATTTTATCCTAATTCTGTCGGTGTTAGTTATTTTTACAGTTTACCTCAGTACAGTAGGTATAGAGACAGATAAATTTAATGATCAAATTAAAAAAAGAATCTTACTAATAAATAAAAAGATAGATATAGATTTAAAAAAAATTAAATTAACTCTAGATCCTTTTAAACTAAAAATTTATGCAAAAACAATTGGTACCACAGTATATTTTGCAAAGAGACCTTTAGCATTAGAAAGCATTAAAACGCAAGTTTCGCTCAGTTCTTTAATTAAAAATAAGGTTTCATCATCAAATATAGAGGTAAAAACTAAGTCTATATTATTAAATGATTTAATTAAATTTATTCGTACTACAACCAACAAACCTGAATTATTTATATTAGAAAAATTTGTAAAAAAAGGTCATGTAATTATAGATCTAAGTTTGAACATCGATGAAAATGGCAAACTTAAAAATGATTATATTATTGAAGGTTTGTTAAAAGATGGAAGTATTAATTTTTTAGATAGGGCTAATTTTAAAAATATAAATTTTAATTTCAATTTTCAAAAAGATAATTATCATTTTGATGAAATAAATTTTAAGACAGAAGAAGTAAATTTTATTTCAAAAAAACTTAATGTAAAAAAGAAAAAAAATAGCTTTTTAATTGATGCTATAGTTGAAAACGATCAATCAAGTTTAAATTCAAATATATTAAAATTATTAAATTTAAGTTTTGAAAATATAATTGTTGATGATGCTATATTTAAAACAAATAATGAATTTTCTTTAGAAATAGATGAAAAATTCAAAGTTAAAAATATTTTTTTAAATTCTGATATAAATATTACTCAGCTAAAATATAAAAATTTAAAAATAATTAATAAATATTTTTCAGAAGTTGATGATCTAATTTTGCTAGATAATCATAAATTAAATTTAAATTATAAGGGCAAAAATTTATCAATTAACGGTGAAGGACAAATTCAGTTAAACACTGGAGAAGTAGATGAAATTAAATATTTTATAAATAAAAAAGATAAGGATTTAAGCATAGATTCAGAACTATTTTTAAAAAATATAGTTTTAGAGCAGCAAGATTTTTTAAAAACTTTCTTCCCGCAAACTAATAAAAATATTAGTTTTAATAATCAAAAATTAAAAATTAATTTTAAAAATAATA
>CACDWD010000008.1 GCA_902556285.1 uncultured Pelagibacteraceae bacterium | reverse complement strand
TATCTTACCAGGCGCCGCTTACACTGAACAAGATGGGTACTTTACAAATTTAGAAGGAAAAATTCAAAAAGCTTATAAAGCATCGTATCCACCAGGTGATGCAAAAGAAGATTGGCAAATAATTAATGAACTGGCTGAATTTATGAATAATAGAAAATTATTTAATGACAAAGATGAATTGGAAAGCAGCATGTTTAACTATTTAAATTTACAAAAAGAAAAACAAGTAAATGAGATTAATAATTCTACTAATGAATTTAAAAATGAAAATTTAACAATCAATGTAAAAGACTATTATTTTTCAAATGTAATTGCTAGATCATCAAAAACGATGGTTGAATGTAATAACTCTAAATTAAATTTAAAATCAACAGGTACAGAAGGTTAATATGGAATACTTGAGCATAGTTTTTCAAGAAGTTTATAAGATTTTATTCTTACTAGTTCCTGTTCTTGTTTCTGTAGCAATGATAGTTTGGCTTGATAGAAGAGTTTGGGCTTTTGTTCAAAAAAGGCAAGGACCTAATGTTGTTGGTCCGTTTGGTTTATTACAATCTTTAGCTGATGCTTTAAAATATATATTTAAAGAAATCATTATTCCATCTAGTTCAAATAAAGTGATTTTCATACTGGCTCCTATAGTCACGATGACTTTAGCTTTGATCGCGTGGGCTGTAATTCCATTTAGCGCAACTCAGGTTTTGGCCGATATTAATGTTGGAATTCTTTACTTATTTGCTGTTTCTTCACTAGGTGTTTATGGAATAATAATGGGAGGCTGGGCATCCAATTCTAAATATCCTTTTCTAGGAGCAATTCGTTCTGCTGCTCAAATGGTATCTTATGAAGTTTCAATTGGGGTAATAATAATCAATGTTTTACTTTGTGTTGGTTCATTAAATTTAAACGACATCGTTATTGCTCAACAAAATATGTGGTTTGTAATCCCATTATTTCCAATGTTTGTAATATTCTTTATTTCTGCTTTAGCTGAAACTAACAGACCCCCTTTTGATTTGCCAGAAGCCGAAGCAGAGTTGGTTGCTGGTTACCAAACAGAATATTCAGGAATGATGTATGCAATGTTTTGGTTAGGTGAATATGCAAATATTTTATTGATGTGTGCAATGGGAGCAATATTATTTTTAGGTGGTTGGATGTCCCCAATTGATGTTTATCCATTTACATTAGTTCCAGGTGCAATATGGTTAATATTAAAAATTCTTCTTTTGTTTATCCTTTTTGCTTTAGTTAAGGCCATAGTACCTAGATACAGATATGATCAATTAATGAGACTAGGTTGGAAAGTTTTCCTTCCTCTATCTTTAATTTGGGTGGTATTAACAGCTAGCTATTTATTTTATTTTAACCTTTTACCAGTGAATTAATTATGAAGATTTCAAGATTCTTTAAAACAATATTAATGACTGATTTTATTGGTGGTTTATTTATTGCTATTAAAGAATTATTTAAATCAAAAAAAACAATTAATTACCCTTTTGAAAAAGGTAAAATAAGTCCTCGTTTTAGAGGAGAGCATGCTTTGAGAAGATATCCAAACGGAGAAGAAAGATGTATTGCTTGCAAATTATGTGAAGCAGTGTGCCCAGCTCAGGCAATAACGATCGAGTCAGCTGAAAGAGAAGACGGAAGTAGAAAAACAACTCGTTATGACATCGATATGATGAAGTGCATTTATTGTGGTTTGTGTGAGGAGTCTTGTCCGGTAGATGCAATAGTCCAAGGTCCAAATTTTGAATTTTCTACAGAAACAAGAGAAGAACTTTATTATACAAAAGAAAAATTATTAGATAATGGAGATAGATGGGAGAATGTTTTGGAGGCAAATATTAAAGCTGACAATATCCATAGATAAAAATGATTGCACACGCTATTTTCTTTTATACATTTTCAATAATTGCTGTTGTTTCAGCTATAATGGTAACCGCTTCTAAAAATACTGTTCACTCAGTATTTTTCTTAATTCTTGATTTCATAAGTATCTCTTGTCTTTTCATAATGATTGGTGCTGAATTTTTGGGAATGATAATGCTAATTGTTTATGTTGGTGCTGTAGCAGTTTTATTTTTGTTTGTTGTTATGATGTTAAACGTGGCCCAACAAAAAAATCAATGGTTTGCAGGTCAAACAACCTCTAAACATATCCCAGTTGGTTTAATTATAAGTACTGTAATTTTCTTTGAAATTATAATTGTGATAGGTGGCTGGAAATATAAACCAGAAATTTTTGATATTAACAATTCACTTGCTAATACAAGTGTAAGCAACACTCATTCATTGGGCCAAATTTTATACACTGATTATATTCATGTGTTTCAAATAAGTGGAATGATCCTATTAGTAGCTATGGTTGGGGCTATTGTATTAACATTTAGACAAAGATCAGGTCTTAAAAGACAAAGTTATATCAAGCAAATTTCTAGAGAAAGAGCCGAAGGTGTTGAGGTGCTAGAAGTTCAGAGCAATAAAGGAGTTAAAATAGATGATTGATATAGGTTTAGGACATTATTTGACTTTAGGTGCTGTTATTTTTTCAATTGGAGTAATTGGTATTTTTCTTAATAGAAAGAACATCATTGTTATATTAATGAGTATTGAATTGATATTGCTTGCAGTAAATATCAATTTAGTAGCTTTTTCTATTTATTTGGGAGATTTGGCAGGACAAGTCTTTACTTTATTTATTCTAACTGTTGCAGCAGCAGAAGCAGCCATAGGATTAGCAATAATTGTCGTGTATTTCAGAAACTCTGGAACAATACGAGTTGAAGAAATAGATAAGCTGAAAGGATAATCATGGAACTATCAATTATATTTCTTCCACTTATTGCTTCAATTATATCAGGTTTTTTTGGAAGATATATCGGTGATAGAAATTCTGAAATAGTAACAAGTGCTTTAGTTTCAATTTCTGCACTCTTATCAATTCATGTTCTTTATCAAGTAATTGTAAATCAATATGAGGAAAATATTGTTATAGCTACCTGGATAAGTTCAGGGTCACTTGATGTAAATTGGTCAATGTTAATTGATCCTTTATCAGCAGTTATGTTAGTAGTTGTAACTTCCGTATCTGCTTTAGTGCACATCTATTCAATTGGTTATATGTCTCATGATCCTCATAAGCCAAGATTCATGGCTTATTTATCGTTATTCACTTTTGCAATGTTGATGCTTGTAACTTCAGACAATTTTATTCAACTATTTTTTGGTTGGGAAGGTGTTGGTCTTTGTTCTTACTTCCTAATTGGTTTTTGGTTTAAAAAAGAAAGTGCAAATGCTGCAGCCATAAAAGCATTTGTTGTAAACAGAGTAGGTGACTTTGGTTTTGCTTTAGGTATTTTTTTAATATTCTATTTATTTGGAACAGTTAATTACTCGGAAGTTTTTCAACAAATTCCAACAGTTGTAGATAAAAATTTATCCTTTTTAGGTTTTGAAGTTAAAGCAATAGATTTAGTTTGTTTGCTTTTATTTATAGGGGCAATGGGTAAATCTGCACAGATATTATTACATACTTGGCTACCTGATGCTATGGAAGGTCCAACCCCAGTTTCTGCATTGATTCACGCAGCAACGATGGTAACAGCTGGTGTTTTCTTAGTAGTAAGATGCTCTCCAATTTACGAATATTCACCATCAATACTTAATTTTATAACTATCGTTGGAATGACTACAGCATTCTTTGCGGCAACAGTTGCTCTGGTTCAAACAGATATAAAAAAAATTATTGCTTACTCTACGTGTAGCCAACTTGGCTATATGTTTTTTGCAGCTGGAGTAGGTGCATATAATGTTGCTATGTTTCACTTATTTACTCACGCATTTTTTAAAGCTTTATTATTTTTAGGATCTGGTTCAGTAATCCACGCATTTAAGGATGAGCAAAATATTAACAACATGGGAGGTGTGTGGAAAAAGCTACCATATACCTATGCTTTAATGATAATAGGAACACTTGCTTTAACTGGTTTTCCATTTTTATCAGGATTTTATTCTAAAGACGCAATTATAGAATTTGCGTATTTAAAAGGAAATACGACTGGTTATTATGCAGCTGGGATTGGAATAATTACAGCATTTTTAACATCTATTTATTCATGGAGATTGATATTTAAAACTTTCCATGGAGAGTACAATAATAAAGAGATTAAGATAGAGGAAACACACGAGTCCCCATTAGTTATGCTTATTCCATTATTTATTCTTTCAATAGGAGCTGTGTTTGCTGGTTTTCTATTTAAAGGACTATTTATTGGTCATGGTGAGAATTTATTCTGGGCAGAATCTATTAAGTTTTTAGAGCCTTTAAGCACAGAACATCCGCCTTTATGGTTTTTACTTTTAACACCCTGTTTGGTTTTATTATCTATTCCAATTGCTTACTACTTATTTGTTAAGAATAAAGAATTACCTAATTCAATATCGTCAATGAACAAACCTTTGTATAATTTTTTAGTAAATAAATGGTACTTTGATGAGTTATATGATGTGTTGTTTATTAAATCTTCAAAAAAACTAGGTTTATTTTTATGGAAATTTTGTGATGGAATTATAATTGATGGTTTCGGTCCCGATGGTATTTCCTCTTTCATAAAAAAATGTTCAATTAAAGCAACTAAATTTCAAAGTGGTTATATTTATCAATATGCATTTGTAATGTTATTAGGTTTCTCTGCTTTACTAACCTTTTTAATTGTTAAATAATGAATTTTCCCATTCTTTCATCTTTAATATTATTGCCAACAGTCGGCGCTTTATTTTTATTTTTTTCTAAAGATAAAGAAGGAAATAATTCAACTGCTAAATATGTTGCTTTATTCACGACAATAGTAAATTTTTTAATTTCGATTTATCTGTGGATTTCTTTTGACCAATCAACTTCTAATTTTCAATTTGTAGAAGATAGAACATGGATTGAAGGTTTTATTAATTATAAAGTTGGTGTTGATGGTATTTCAATTTTATTTATTATTTTAACTACGTTCATAACTCCGTTATGCGTTATATCTGTAAACAATTCTGTCAAAAATAGATTAAGAGATTTTTTAATTGCAATCCTAATCATGGAAAGTTTCATGATTGGTGTTTTTTGTGCAATTGATTTAGTTGTATTCTATTTATTTTTTGAAGCAGGATTAATTCCGATGTTTTTAATTATCGGAATTTGGGGTGGACCAAAAAGAGTTTATTCAGCATTTAAATTCTTTTTATATACATTACTAGGTTCTGTTTTAATGTTAGTTGCAATAATTTCTATTTATTGGATTTCAGGTACAACAGATGTTATTCAGCTTTATGAACTTGGTGTAGATGCTAAATATCAAAATCTTTTATGGTTAGCATTCTTTAGCTCTTTTGCAGTTAAAACTCCTATGTGGCCAGTACATACTTGGTTGCCAGATGCTCACGTTGAAGCTCCAACTGCAGGATCTGTATTGTTAGCAGCGATCTTATTAAAGATGGCAGGTTATGGTTTTATCAGATTTTCTCTAGGTTTATTTCCTGTTGCTTCAGAAGTTTTTACACCCTTAATTTACACTTTAAGTGTTATAGCAATTATATTCACTTCTTTCATTGCTTTAATGCAGGAGGATATGAAAAAATTAATAGCTTACTCTTCTGTTGCCCACATGGGATTTGTGACATTAGGAATTTTTACTCTTCAACAACAAGGAATTGAAGGAAGTATTATTCAAATGATTAGCCATGGTTTAGTTTCAGCTGCACTTTTCTTATGTGTTGGTGTTGTCTACGATCGGATGCATTCAAGGATGATTAATTCTTATGGAGGAATAGTTACAATAATACCCAAATATTCAATTTTATTTATGTTGTTTACATTGGCAGCATTGGGATTGCCGGGGACAAGTGGATTTATAGGAGAATTTTTAATTTTAATGGGTGCTTTTAAGGATAATTTCCTAGTAGCTGTAATTGCTAGTTTAGGAGTAATACTTGGAGCTGCATATATGCTTTGGTTGTACAAAAGAGTTGTTTTTGGAAAGCTAGTTAACGAAGACCTTAAGAAGATGTTTGATTTAAATAGATCGGAATATCTGATTTTATCTTGTCTAGCAGTTCCAACTTTATTCTTCGGATTTTATCCAGATCCGTTGATAAATACTATAGAAGTTTCTGTGACCGATCTAATTAATATGCATAACACAAATATAGCTAGTAAATAATATGGAAAATTTAAATTTAGTATTGCCTGAAATATTTATTTCACTTTCAATAATGTTTTTACTTGTTTTGGGTGTTTTTAAAAAAAATAGTTCAAAAATAACTTTCAATCTATCTTTGTTCGCAATTTTAATTACAGCAATAATAACAATAAACGAAACATTCTCTGTTAGTAGGGAAACTTTATTTAATGAAAGTGTTGTGATTGACAGTATGTCCTCACTAATGAAAATCATAACTTTAATTGGAGGTTTTTTAGTTTTAGTTATTTCATCAAGCTATTTAAAAACATTTAAAATATACAATATCGAATACCCAATTCTTATTTTGAGCTCTATTCTTGGTATGATGGTGATGATTAGTTCAAATGATTTAATTGTTTTTTATATGGGCTTAGAATTACAATCACTAGCTCTTTACATACTAGCAACATATAATAGAGATCAACTAAAATCATCCGAAGCTGGTTTGAAATATTTTGTTTTGAGTGCACTATCTTCAGGATTATTATTATATGGATGTTCTTTAGTTTATGGTTTTTCAGGCTCAACCAATTTTAATATAATATCAAATCAATTAAATTCTAATGAATATGTTTTAACATTTGGAATTGTATTTATCTTAGTTGGTTTAGCATTTAAAATTTCTGCAGTTCCATTTCATATGTGGGCACCTGATGTTTATGAAGGGTCGCCAACAACTGTAACTTTATTTTTTACAATGGTGCCAAAGATCGCCGCTTTAACTGTATTTATAAGATTTTTATATGTTCCTTTCCTAAATTTAATTGATCAATGGCAAATGATAATAATTTTCTTATCAATAGCTTCTATGGTTTTTGGAGCTGTTGCAGCAATAGGGCAAACTAATATTAAAAGACTAATTGCTTATAGTTCCATTGGACATATTGGTTACACATTGTCAGGACTAGCCACAGCTTCTAACGAAGGAATTCAAAGTTCTATAATTTATATTTCAATATACGTAGTTATGAATTTAGCTCTTTTCTCTTGTCTATTGATGTTAAGAAGAAAGGAACAATATTATGAGGATATTGAGGATCTCTCAGGATTATCAAAAAACCATCCACTATTATCTTTATGTTTGCTTGTAATACTCTTTTCTTTAGCAGGTATTCCGCCTCTAGCAGGTTTCTTTGCTAAGTTTTATGTTTTTAAAGCTGTATTAGAACAATCAATGTTTTTCTTAGCTATAGTAGGATTGTTATCTACAGTAGTTGCAGCTTTTTATTATTTAAGAATTATAAAAATAATTTACTTTGATAAAGAAAAAGACAAATACGATACGGATCATAGCCTATGGTTAAAATTTTCACTTACAGTTTCAACGATATTAATTCTTTTATACTTCATATTCCCAAGTCAGTTAATAGAAGTTGTTTCAAGAATTAATATTATTTGATGAAATTAAAAAAATTTAAATTTAAAAAAGTTAAAAGCACAAATAATACTGCAATAAGAATTATCAAAGAAACTAAATACAACTTAGGTATGGTTGTTGCTGAAACACAAGCAAATGGCAGAGGACAGTATGGAAGAAAATGGATATCATCAAAAGGAAATTTATTTATCTCTTTTTTCAATGAACTAAATAAAACGAAACTATCGATTAATGCTATAACAAAAATCAATTGCCTTTTAGTCAAAAAATTACTCTCGTCATTTACAAGTAAAAAAGTTTTATTTAAAAAACCAAATGACTTATTAATTGATAAAAAAAAAATTAGTGGCATTTTACAAGAAGTTATATTTGTAAGAGATAAAAAATTTTTAATTACAGGTATAGGTATAAATATTAAAAAAAATCCAATTATAAGGAATTATCCTGCTACAAACTTGCAAGAGGTAACTAAAAAAAGTATTAGTAAATTAATTGTAGAAAATAAATTAAAACAACTTTTTGAAAAAAATTTATCTAAATTGTATAAAATTAAATAATGTATATTCTAGGCGATATTGGTAATACGGAGACAAAATTATGTATTGTTTCTAAAAATAATAAAATTTCAAAAAAAATTATTTTTTTATCAAAATCTGTAAACAACAGGCAGCTTAATATTTTATTTAAAAAAAATAAAATTCAATTAAATAAAATTGAAAAAATATTATTTTGTAGTGTTGTTCCAAAAACATTTTATATAATTAAAAAATTTTTATCGAAAAAAGTTAAACTAAAATGCTATGAGGTTAAAAAATTAAACTTAAAATCACTTATAAAAATCAAAGTAGATTATAAACAGGTAGGCTCAGATAGAATTACTAATGCTATAAGTTTAATGAATAACAAAAATAATTTTATAATTTTAGATTTTGGTACAGCAACAACTTTCGATGTACTAATTAGAAATACTTATTTTGGAGGAATTATTGCCCCGGGCGTGAGATTGTCTCTTAATACCTTGTCTGACAAAGCAACCTTGATTCCAAAAATAGATTTAAAAAAGATTAATAAAGTCATTGGTAAAAATACAATCTCCGCTGTAAGATCAGGTTTTTTTTGGGGTTATGCGGGTTTAATTGACAATATTATTAATTTAATTAAGAAGGAGACTGGAAAATCTTTTAGAGTAATTATTACTGGTGGATTTTCACATTTATTTAAAAACTCAATAAAAACGAAAGCAAGTCACAACCAAGATATTACAATTAAAGGCTTAATAAAGATTTCAAAATTAATTAAATAATATGAAAGATGAACTATTATTTTGTCCATTAGGTGGATCAGGTGAAATAGGCATGAATATGAATTTGTTTGGCTATGGGCAGCCTAGTGATCATAAATGGATTATGGTCGACATAGGGGTAACATTTGCAGATGATACTATTCCAGGTGTTGATTTAATTTATCCGGATCCTGGGTTCATAGTAGAAAGAAAAGATAATTTATTAGGAATAGTTTTAACACACGCACACGAGGATCACATTGGTGCAATTGCTCATCTGTGGCCAAAATTACAATGTAAAATTTTTGCAACTCCTTTTACAGCTGTATTAATTCGAGAAAAATTTAGAGAAAAACAAATCGATATAACTAATGATTTACAGATTGTTGAGTTAAATGGAAAGGTTTCTCTGGATCCATTTGAAATTGAATACATTACTTTAACGCATTCTATATTAGAACCAAATGGACTTAGAATAAAAACTCCTGCAGGAGTTATTTTGCATACTGGAGATTGGAAGGTAGATCCAAATCCTTTGATTGGAGACAATATAAACGAAAAAAGATTAAAGGAAATTGGTAAAGAAGGTGTGCTAGCAATGATTTGCGATTCAACAAATGTTTTTAGCGCTGGTAGATCAGGTTCGGAATTAGATGTAAGAAAAAATATGTTAAACGTTATGTCTCGATTAAAAAAAAGAATTATCATAACATCATTTGCTTCCAACGTAGCTAGAATGGAGACAGCTTTTTATTGTGCAGAACAAACAGGAAGACAAATCTCTTTAGTTGGTAGATCAATGCATCGTATTTATAAAGCTGCACGTCAATGTGGATATTTAAAAAATACAATTGAGCCAATTGATCCAAGAGAAGCTAAAAATTTTTCAAGAGAAAAAATTGTGTATTTATGTACTGGAAGTCAAGGCGAACCAATGGGTGCAATGATGAGAATTTCTAGTTATGTTCATCCAGACGTTTTTATTGAAAAAGGTGATGCTGTAATTTTTTCTTCAAAAATTATACCTGGTAATGAAAAAAAACTTTATAAACTTCACAACCAACTTGTTAAGGAAGGAATAGAAGTAATATCTGAAGAAACCGAGTTTGTCCATGTTTCTGGTCATCCAAATAGAGAAGACCTTAAAGAGATGTATCAATGGGTAAAACCTAGATGTGTAATACCTGTACACGGTGAACATAGGCACATGATAGAACACATTAATTTTGCAAAAGAAATGCAAGTGCCACATCCAGTTCAAGTTGAAAATGGTGATATTGTTAAGTTATATCCAGGTGAAAAACCTGAAGTGTATGACAAGGCCCCGAGCGGCAGACTTTATTTAGATGGTAGTGTAAGCGTTGATCCAGATTCACAATCGATAAAAGATAGAAAAAATTTAAGTGCTAATGGATATCTTGAGGTAACAATAATGATTACACCTAAAGGTAATATACACAATAACCCTATTCTTTCATTTCGTGGTTTACCTGTAGATGATCGAGATGATTTTGTTTATGGATTAGAAGAGGAAATAGAGAAAACCTCTAGAACTTTTAAAATTGGAAGCAAACAACAAGAACACAATCTTATTGACGCATTAAAAATTGCCTGTAGAAAGTTTTCAAAAGAGAGAACAGGGAAAAAACCTTTTACCAATATCAATTTAGTAAGAATTTAATGAGCGCAACAGGCTTAGCTATTATCTATATAATTATATGGTGGATAGTTTTTTTTGCTATTCTACCTATTGATGTGAATCGAACAAAGACTGTAAAAATTGACGGTGAGGATCCTGGCTCACCTGAAAATCCAAAAATGCTGAAAAAATTCCTTTATTGCACTGGAATTACTACTGTCATTTTCATAATAATTTACTTATTAATTAAATTTGAATATTTAAATTTAAGAAATATGATTAATTAAGATGCTTTTATCAAATTCATTTATACCAATATTAAAAAATAATCCTTCAGAAGCAAAAATTAAATCTCATCAATTGATGTTGAGAGTAGGAATGATCAAGCAAGCCTCAGCAGGAATTTATTCATGGTTACCTTTAGGTTTTAAGGTAATGAAAAAAATAGAAGACATTGTCAGACAAGAACAAAACAAAATTGGAGCTCAAGAAATATTAATGCCAACAATTCAATCCAGTGAAATTTGGAAAGAAAGTGGTCGTTATGACGATTATGGTGAAGAGATGTTAAGAATAACCGACCGTCAAAATAGAGAAATGTTATATGGACCAACCAATGAGGAACAAGTCACTGAAATTTTTAGATCTTCAATAAAATCTTATAAATCACTCCCACAACTTATGTATCATATTCAATGGAAGTTCAGAGATGAAATAAGACCTAGATTTGGAATTATGCGTGGTAGAGAGTTTTATATGAAAGATGCCTATTCATTTGATGTATCAGATGAAGAAGCTTTTTATTCTTATAATAAATTCTTTCTTTCATATTTGAGAACTTTTAAAAGATTATCTTTGATAGCAATACCTATGGCAGCTGACACAGGACCTATAGGTGGAAATTTATCTCATGAATTTATTATTCTTGCTGATACTGGAGAAAGTAAAATTTTCACTGATAAAAGAATATTTGATCTTGATAGTGCTGATACTCAACTAGAAAAAGCATCATTGGAAAGTATGAGAAAAAAATATGAACAGTTTTATGCTGTAACTGATGAAAAGTTTAATAAAGAAGAGTTTGAAAAAATTGTTTCTAAGGAAAATCAATTGATTACAAAAGGTATCGAAGTAGGTCATATATTTTATTTTGGTGACAAGTATTCAAAACCAATGGGAGCATCTGTTGATTTGCCAGGGGGGAAAAAGGATTTTGTTAAAATGGGCTCTTATGGAATTGGTGTATCTAGGCTAGTAGGAGCTATAATTGAGGCAAAATATGATGACAAAAATGAAATCATGAAATGGCCATTGTCTGTTGCTCCTTATGATATTGCTTTAATACCTATGATAAATAAAAATGATACATCAGCTTTAGATAAAGCAAATAATATCAATATAGAATTACTCAAAAATAATATTGATGCAATCATTGATGATACAGATGAGAATTTCTCATCAAAAATTAAAAAAATGAATTTAATTGGTGCCCCATATCAAATTATTATTGGTAAGAAAAGTGAGGGTGATTTATTAGAGTTCAAGGAAACCGGTGGTGAAACTCAAAATTTACCATTAAGTAAAATTATAGAAATTATAACTAAACAAAAAAATTCAATTTGATTTCTACTTTAGAAAAAGAAATTACTTTCAGATTTTTAAAAGCCAGAAAAAAAGATGGTTTTTTGAATGTTATATCTATTTTTTCTTTCATAGGAATAAGTCTTGGAGTTGCAGTTCTTATTATTGTGATGTCAGTTATGAACGGATTTAGGACTGAGCTGATTAATAAAATAGTAGGTTTTAACTCACACATAACTGTAAAAAACTTATGGAAATCAAATTGATGAAAAAAAAATAAATAAAAAAAATTTAAAATTAATTTCTGAAAATATTATTTTAAGCAACTTTGGTGAAGCTATTATACTTAAAAACGATACATCTAAAGGTATAGTATTACGTGGATATAAAACAAATGACTTTCCAACTTTAGAAATTGTCAAAAATAAAAAATTTAAAGGTAATAAAAATCAATTAAATAAAAACTATATTTCTATAGGCAATGAATTAAGTTTTTCTTTAGATCTAAAATTAGGTGATGAATTAACTTTACTTTCACCATCAGGGGTAGAAACAATTATTGGTAGTATGCCAAAACAAAAAACTTTTTTGGTAGCATCAATTTACAATAGTGGTTTGGCTGAGTTTGACAATAATATCGCATTTATTAACTTAAGTACTCTTGAGGATTTTTTTGACTATAAATCAGAGGATAGAAATTTAGAAATTTATTTAAAAAACCCAAATAAAATTGAACAGCAAAAATTTATTGTCCAAGAAATTTTTGATGAAGAATTTGTTGTTAGTTGGGCTGATATGAATAGTTCATTATTTTCTGCCTTAAAAGTAGAAAGAAATGTAATGTTTATTATCCTATCTTTGATAATTATTGTTGCAGCCTTTAATATAATTTCTGGATTAACAATTTTAGTTAAAAATAAAACAAGAGATATCGCAATTTTAAAGTCAATTGGTGTGTTAAATAAATCAATTGTAAAAATATTTTTTTTAGTAGGTGTAATAATAGGAACATCAGCTACTATTTTCGGAATTTTTTTAGGTGTAATTTTTTCTCTTTACATAGAGAATTTTAGACAATTTCTTAGTTTAACATTTAATATAAGTTTATTTCCAGAAGAGATTTATTTTTTAAGCAAGATGCCTTCAGAAATAGATCCAACGTCAATTTTTTTAATATCAATTTGCTCAATAATTATAACAATAATAGTTTCAATTTTCCCTGCCTTTAAAGCAGCCAAACTTGACCCAATTAAATCTTTAAAATATGAATAATTTTCTTGAATTAAAAAATATATTTAAAACTTTTAAGACTGAAAAAAAAGTTAAAGTATTAAAAAATCTTTCTCAAAAATTTGATAAAGGTAAAAGCTATTCTATAATGGGACCCTCTGGTTCAGGTAAATCAACTTTATTAAATTTAATTTCATTGATTGATAGACCATCATCTGGGTCAATCCATTTTGATAAAATTCCTATAAATTTCAACGAATCTGAAAAAAATGATGTTTATAGATCCAAAAAAATAGGAATTGTTTATCAACAGAATAATCTTCTCCCAGATTTTACTGCTTTAGAAAATATATATTTGGCCTCACTTGCAATTAATGACAATAAAGAATTAGCAATATCTAATGCAGAGAGGTTACTCAAAAAGATTGGTCTTTCTAAGAGGGCAGATCATTTTCCGTCTCAATTATCAGGAGGTGAGGCTCAAAGAGTCGCTATAGCAAGAGCAATTGTAAATGATCCTGAAATTATTTTAGCAGATGAGCCAACTGGAAGTTTGGATATGGAAACTGCAAAAGGTGTTTTTGAACTTTTATATAAACAAAAAAGGTCGGATAGACTAATTATATTTGCAACTCATAATAGATTCTTTGCTAATAAGGCAGATTGCCTATTGGAGATGATAGATGGTAGTATAAAATCATCTAATGTCTGAGTCTCATTCTCAAAATTTCAATCATCTTAAAATTCATACTCAATATTCTATTTGTGAAGGAGCAGTTAGAATTGATGATTTACAAGAATATTCTAAGAAAAATAAAATAAAATCGCTTAGTTTGTGTGATACATCAAATTTATGTGGCGCACTTGAATTTTCTGAAAAGATCTCAAAGTCTGGAACTCAACCAATAATCGGAACTCAAATTAATTTTAAAATCGGAGAAATAACGGGTTTACTCCCTTTGTTTGCTCTCAATGAATTTGGATATAAAAATATAATAGAACTCTCATCATTTTCGTATTTAAAAAACGATGAATTATCAGACCCACATGTAGATTTTGAATTATTATTAAATAATTCTAAAGGTGTTTCTGTATTTTCAGGAACTGTTTTAGGTCTGTTCGGTAAATTATTTGATAAAGGAAAGTTTACTGAAATTAATGATCTTTATAGTAAAATTAAAAATTCTTTTGGTGATAGATTTTATTTAGAAATTCAAAGACATAATGATCTAAATGAAATTGGATTTGAAAAATTTAATTTAAAAAAATCTTTAGATCTAGAAATACCTATTATTGCAACTAATGAAGTTTTTTACTTAGATAAAGAAATGCATGAGGCCCATGATGCTTTAATTTGTATCGGTAACAAGACATATGTAAACGAAAAAAACAGATTAAGATTTACTGACCAACATTATTTAAAAACTAACTCAGAGATGTCAGAATTATTTGCTGACTTACCTGAAGCTTTAGAAAATAATTATAATTTTCCATTAAGATGTAGTTATAGGCCGTTATTTTCTAATCCAATATTGCCCAATATTAGCAGTGATAAAGATGGAAATGCAGATGAAATTTTAAAAAAAGATTCCATAGAGGGATTAAAAGTCAAATTCAATAAGATCTTTAATTTAAGTGATGAAGATTTAGAAAATAACAATTCTTATAGAGAATATAAGAACAGACTTAATCATGAACTTTCTATTATTATAGAAATGAAATATTCTAGTTATTTTCTTATAGTTGCTGACTATATTAAATGGGCTAAAAATAATGATATCCCTGTAGGTCCTGGAAGAGGTTCAGGTGCTGGCTCATTAGTAGCTTGGTGTTTATCAATTACAGACGTTGATCCAATAAAATTTAATCTCATTTTTGAAAGATTTTTAAATCCAGATAGAATCTCAATGCCGGATTTTGATATAGATTTTTGTGAGGATAAAAGAGATCAAGTTTTTAAGTATCTGACCACAAAATATAAAGATAGTGTAGCTCACATTATAACATTTGGTAAATTAAAAGCCCGAATGGTAATTAGAGACGTTGGGAGAGTTTTGGGTTTAGCTTATGGATTTGTTGATAGCATATCAAAAATGATACCTTTCGATCCATCTAGACCACAAAATTTAACTCAGTGCATTGCTGGAGAGCCTCGATTACAAAAACTTATTAATGATGATCCAAGGGTAAAGAAACTTATTGATTTATCTTTAAAATTAGAAGGTCTTAACAGAAACGTTGCCACTCATGCCGCTGGAGTAGTAATAGCAGATAAAAAACTTACTGAAGTTGTTCCTTTGTATAAAGATGTTTCTGCAGATCTATTATTACCATCTACACAATTTGATATGTACTCTGCAGAAAATGCAGGTTTAGTAAAATTCGATTTTTTGGGCTTAAAAACACTTACTGTAATTAATAATACTCAAAAACTTGTAAGAAAAAAAATTAAAGATTTTGATATAGAAAAAATTAATTATGAAGATCAAAAAGTATTTGATCTAATGTCAACAGGTAAAACAGTTGGCTTATTCCAAATTGAAAGTGCCGGTATGAGAGAAGCTTTAACTCAAATGAAGCCAAATCATATTGAAGATATTATTGCATTAGTTGCTTTATATAGACCTGGACCAATGAGCAATATACCAACATATAATGATTGCAAACATGGAAAGCAAAAACCAGATTATTTACACCCACTCCTAGAAGATATTTTAAAACCAACTTATGGCGTAATCATTTATCAAGAACAGGTAATGCAGATTGCACAAAAATTATCAGGATTTACAGCGGGACAAGCTGATCTTTTGAGAAGAGCAATGGGAAAAAAGAAAAGAGCAGAACTTGAAAAACAGAAACAAGGGTTTATTGCTGGAGCAGTTAAAAATGGAATAGCAAAAGATGTTGCTGCTGGAATATTTTTAAAAATTGAGCCATTTGCAGAATATGGCTTTAATAAAAGTCATGCTGCTGCGTATGCAATTATTTCTTACCAAACTGCATTTTTAAAAACATATTATCCAGAAGAGTTTATTGCAGCATCAATGACCATGGATATATCAAATCAAAATAAATTAAGTGAGTTTTATGAAGAATTAAAAAGACTAAATATTGAAGTTGTTCGTCCTGATATAAATGAATGTTTTGCAGATTTTAGATCAATTGATAATAAATTTTATTACGCCTTAGGAGGTGTTAAAGCTGTTGGATTTGAAGCAATATCAAACATAGTTGAAGAAAGAACTTTAAATGGAAAATTTGAATCAATTCATGATTTTATAACTAGAGTAAACCCAAAAGATATAAACAAACTTCAATTAGAAGGCTTAGTTAAAGCAGGTGCTTTTGATAAATTAAATTCTAATAGACAGGTTTTGTATAATTCTATTCCCGCAATTATAGCTAAAAGTAAAAATATATTTGATAATAAATCTGCTAATCAGATTGATTTATTCTCAGAGGATGAAAGTACGCAGGATGATATTTTAATTAAGACTGAAGATTGGAAATTTGAAGAAAGATTATCAAAAGAATTTGATGCAGTAGGATTCTTTATTTCAGACCATCCATTAAATCAATTTACAGAAATTTTTAATGATTACAAAATAACAGATTATTCAAATTTTGTTTCTAAAGAAGATTTAAAAGACTCTAACATAGCTGCGACATTGTTAAAAGTTCAAGAAAGAAAAACTGCAAAAGGAAACTCTTATGCTGTTTTAAAATTAACAGATTTATCAAGTGTATTTGAGCTATTTATTTTCTCAGATGTTTTAGAATTAAATAGAGAAATTTTAAAAGAGGGTAGTTCTCTTATTTTAACATTATTCAAAAATATCTCTAATGATGAAAATCGACTAACTAGAATAAATGTCCAAAAAATAGCTTCTCTCAAAAATTTATTTAATAGTCCTATAAACGAGGTTTCATTCAAACTAAATTCTGAGGAACAAATTAAAAAAATATCTACAATCTTGAAAGATGAAGGTAATACTGTAGTAAATATTAATTTAGTTAAAGGAGATACTATCCTTCAATTTAGATTGAAAAATCCACGTAAATTGGACAGAAAATCTTTAAATCTTTTAAGAAATCAAGAAATTCAGGCAATAATTAACTAAATAATCACTTGTTATATATAGTAAATATTTGTAAATACTTCTCAAATTAAATTAACACGCACACAGTTTTTGGTTTTATACCTCCGGTCCTTTATTGGAAATTACTGTGGTGGCTTAACCGGGAATAAATATGAAGATACCTAACGTTACAATACAACAATTATTAGAAGCAGGCGTTCATCTTGGACATAAAACTTTAAGATGGAATCCAAAAATGAAAAAATATATTTTTGGAAAAAGAGACTCTATTCACATTATAGATTTAACTCAAACCCTTGAATTAACAAAAGTGGCTTTGGAAAAAGTTTATGAAACTATTGCAAATAATGGAAAAATTTTATTTGTATCTACAAAAAAACAAGCATCAGAAGCTATTGCCGAGATAGCTAAAGAAACAGATCAATATTATGTAAATTATAGGTGGTTAGGCGGCATGTTAACTAATTGGGGAACAATATCTAGATCAATAAAAAAAATGAAAAAATACGAAACTGATCTTGCTGCTGAAAATAGAGGTTTCACTAAAAAAGAACTTTTAAAAATGAGTGTTAAAAAAGATAAACTAGAAAGATCATTAGGAGGAATTGCAGACATGAAAAAAACTCCTGATTTAGTTTTTATAATTGACACAAATTATGAGTCATTGGCAATTGCAGAGTCTGTAAAATTAGGTATACCTATAATTGCAATTCTTGATAGTAATTCTAATCCAGATAATATTGATTTTCCAATACCTGGGAATGATGATGCACGTAGATCAATAGATCTATATTGTAGCTTGATTAAAGAAACGATTATTAATGCAAAAAATTCAATTCCATCACCTGAAATTAAAAATTACGCTTCAGGAAAAAACAAAGTAACAGACAAAGAAAAAACTATTCAAGAATTAGATAGAGAAAAACTTGAACAAAAATTTTCAAATGAAAAAAAGGAGTCAGTAAATTAATATGAGCACTATTGAAAATGTTAAAAAATTAAGAGAATTAACAGGTGCAGGTTTTAAGGATTGTAATTTAGCTATAAAAGAATCTAATGGGGACATTGAGAAAGCAATTGAGATTTTAAGAGTTAAAGGAATTTCAAAAGCATCTAAAAAAATGTCTAGAGATGCCAAGGAAGGTGTTGTTGCTGTAAGTGGAAATGAAAACAAAACATCAGTTATTGAAGTAAACTGTGAAACCGATTTTGTTGCAAAAAATGAAGATTTTACAAACTTTGTCAAAGAACTTAGTGAGTTAAATAATGAAAAAAATTCTAATTTAGATGAATTAAAAAATACTAAAATGAAAAATGGTGAAACTGTTGAAAATAATGTTGTATCTTTGATAGCAAAAATTGGAGAAAAAATTTCTATAGGAAAATTAAAAACAATAGAAAACCCTGGAACGATAAATAGTCATTACTTACATACTGTAATAAAAGATAATATTTCCAAATTAGCTGTTATTGTATCTTTAGAAACTAAAGAAAATTCAGATAATGTTAAAAACTTTGGTAAACAATTATCGATGCATATTGCTGCATCCAACCCACTAGCATTAACATCTGATCTAATAGACAAATCTATTATTGAAAAAGAAGAAGAGCTTGTAACTGAAGAGCTAAAAAACTCTGGCAAACCCGACGATATTGCAAAAAAAATTAGCTCAGGTAAAATGAATAAATTTAAAGAGGAAAATTCTCTTTTATCTCAAGCTTGGGTTATGGAACCTAAAAAGAAGGTGCAAGATATAGTTAAAGAACTTTCAATTGCTGATTTAAAAATAAAAGAGTTTTATAGAATTAAGATTGGAGAATAAATGTTTGACGCGAAGTCATACAATATTAAAATGGATAAAGCCATTGAAGTATTCTCAAAAGAGCTATCTTCTTTAAGGACAGGAAGAGCAAATGCATCAATGTTAGATCTGATAAAAGTTGATGTTTATGGCCAACAAATGCCTATAAATCAAGTTGGCAGTATAACTACCCCTGAACCTAGAACAATAAACATCCAAGTTTGGGATTCAAATAATGTTACATTGGTAGATGCAGCAATTAAAAAGTCTGATTTAGGCTTAAACCCACAAATAGATGGTCAGTTGATAAGATTACCAGTCCCTGAACTTAATGAAGAGCGTAGAACAGAAATAAAAAAACTTATAAAATCAATTGGTGAAAAATGTAAAGTTTCAATAAGAAATATTCGTAGAGAAGCAAATGAAGAATTAAAAAAGCTTTTAAAATCAAAAGAAATTGGTGAAGATGAAGAAAAGTCATCAGAAAAAAATGTTCAAACAATTACAGATGATCATATTAAAATCGTTGATGAAAAGGTTTCTTTAAAAGAAAAAGAAATAATGACCATATAAAATGAACCCAATTAATCATGTAGCCATTATTATGGATGGTAATGGTAGATGGGGTTTAAAAAATAAAAACTCAAGAAACGAAGGTCATAAAGCTGGTTTACTTGCATTAGAAAAAATAATCATACAAACAATAAATCAGAAAATTAAATATTTAACATTGTATGTATTTTCAACAGAAAATTGGAAAAGACCCAAAGAAGAGATAAACTTTTTATTTAATTTATTAGAAAATTTTTTAAAAGACAAAATAGATGATCTTCATAAAAAAGGTATTAAACTAAAAGTTGTTGGAAAAAAAAAAAATTTTTCAAAAAAACTTAGCTTTTTACTTAATTTATCTGAAAAAAAAACTCATAAAAATAAAAAATTACAGATAAATCTAGCACTTAATTATGGATCAAAAAATGAATTAATTCAATCTTTTAAGATGATCGTAAAAAAAAATATTAGTATTAATGAAAAAAATATTCAAAATAATTTATATACCAAAAATATTCCTAACCCTGACATTTTAATAAGAACAGGTGGTACTAATCGATTGAGTAATTTTCTTTTATGGCAAATCGCATATTCAGAAATTTTTTTCGAAAATAAAATGTGGCCTGATTTTAATGAAAAAGATTACCTAAAGATTATAAAAAAATTTAAATTGATAAAAAGAAATTTTGGAAATATTTAATGCGTAGTAATTTAGTAAAAAGAACAATTACATCTTTTATTTTAATCTTATTATTATCTATTTGTCTATTTTATAATGAACTAAGTTGGAAAATTTTGATCATTTCAGTTTCAATATTGTGCTTATATGAATTTAATAATTTAATATGCAAAATTTATAAAAATAAACTTATTATTGTCATTTTATTTTTCTTAGTAATTTTATATTTATTTTTATTTAATTTTCTTTTAATCAAAATTAGATCTGAATATGGAGAAGAATCAATTCTTATTTTGTTAATAGCATGTTTTTTTTCTGATATAGGTGGGTATATAGTTGGTAAAACAATTGGAGGACCTAAATTAACAAGCTTAAGTCCAAACAAAACCATATCAGGTGCTTTAGGGTCAATTATCTTTACAATTATAGGGACATCTATTTTTTTAATCATACTAAACAAAATAGACTCTAATTTGATTGAATTGGAAATTTCATTTAATTTTTATATATGGTTAATATCAATGTCCATATTTTGTCAAATAGGAGATTTGTTTATCTCATACATGAAAAGAAAAGCGAATATAAAAGATACGGGAAAGATTCTGCCAGGACATGGTGGAATTTTAGATAGAGTTGATGGAATCTTACTAGCAATACCTTTTGGTGTATTAACATATTTTATTTTATTTTTAGGTTTATGACAAAAAAAAATTGCTATATTAGGTTCTACTGGTTCAATTGGGAAAACATTAATTAAAATTTTAAAAAATGATAAAGAAAATTTTGAAATAGTTTTATTAACTGCCAACAAAAATTATAATGAACTAATAAAGCAAGCAAAATTTTTAAATGTAAAAAATTTAATTATTACAAATAAGAATAGTTTTATAAAATTAAAAAATAAAAATATTTCAAAAAATGTAAATATTTATAATAATTTTCAATCATATAATAAAATCTTTAAACAAAAATTAGACTATACTATGTCCGCAATTTCAGGTTTAGATGGTCTGAGTCCAACAGTTAACATTATAAAACACACAAAATCTATCGCTATCGCGAATAAAGAAAGTATTATTTGTGGTTGGAATATATTAAATGCTGAACTTAAAAAAAATAATACGAAATTTATACCAGTAGATTCTGAACACTTTTCTATAAATTATGCATTAAAAAATAATTTAAATGTTAATGTAAATAATATTTATTTAACAGCGTCAGGTGGTCCATTACTCAATGTTCCTTTAAACAAATTTAAAAATGTTAAAATTTCAGATGTTTTAAAACATCCTAATTGGAAAATGGGAAAAAAAATATCAATAGATTCTGCTACTTTAATGAATAAAGTTTTTGAAGTTATTGAAGCTAAAAAAATATTTAATATACCTTATAAAAAATTAAAAATTTTAATTCATCCAAAATCATATATTCATGCATTATTAAAATTTAATGATGGTATGATTAAAATCATAGCACATGATACAGATATGAAAATACCAATTTATAATTCATTGTTGTTCAAAAAAAAATTTATTTTAAAAACTAAAGAAATAGACATTGAAAAATTAAATAACCTTAATTTTCAAAAAGTTAATAAAAAAAAATTTCCTTTAGTAAATATTTTATCTAAATTACCAAATTCGGACTCTTTATTTGAAACTGTCATTGTTGCGACTAATGATGAATTTGTAAAACTATACTTAAATAATAAAATAAAATTTAAAGAATTGTCTGATAAAATTTATAATTTTATAAGTTTACCAGAATTTGCAAAATATAAATTGATAAAACCAAAAAAAATTCAAACTATAGAAAAACTAAATTCATATGTTCGTTTAAAAATTAGTAAATTGAGTGTATAAATAATGATGAATAAATTAGTCACCATTCTTAAAATCTTTCTATTTTGCGTATTTATTTCTACATCAGCATATTCTCAAATTATTAATAAAATTTTAATTAAAGGTAATGAGCGCATATCAAACAAAACAATTTTAATGTTTTCCAATGTCGAATTAGAAGATGAGATCTCAAATATAAAAATTAATTCAATATTAAAAGATTTATATGAAACTGATTTTTTTGAAGATGTAAAAGTTTCATTTGAAAAAAATACTTTAACCATTTCTGTAAAAGAATATCCAATTATACAAAATGTTAATTATACTGGGATTAAATCTAAATCTTTATTAGAAGAAATTAATACTGATAAGCTGATTCGAGAAAAGTCACCATACAACCTCACTACACTTGAGTATGAAAAAAATAGGTTATCTAAAAAAATAAAAGAATTAGGCTATTACGATTCTAAAATTAACATAACAGTAGAAAACTTAGATCAAAATCTTGTAAGTATAAATTTCAATATTGAATTAGGTGAAAAAGCAAAAATTAAAAAAATATCATTTATTGGTAATAAAATTTTTAAAGATAGTAAACTTAAAAGATTAATAGTCAGCACTGAATATAAATATTGGAAATTTATTTCAGGTAAAAAATATTTAAATCCCAGTTTAGTAGATATTGATCAAAGATTATTAAAAAATTATTATTTAAATAATGGTTATTATAATGTTTCAATAAACTCATCATTTGCAAGATTAATTAATAAAAACGAATTTGAATTAATTTTCAATATTGATGCAAAAGACAAAATTTATTTTGGTGATCTTAAATTAGAATTACCAGTTGATTTTGAAAAAGAAAACTTTGAAAATATAAATAATTTATTTAAAAAAATTAAAAATAAACCTTATTCGATAAACACGATAAGCAAAATTTTAAATGAAATTGATGAAATAACTGCATTAGAACAATATCAATTTATTAATGCGACTGTTTTTGAGAATTTAGTTTTGGATAAAATTAACTTAACATTCAACATAAACGAAACTGAAAAAATTTATGTCAACAAAATTAATATATATGGTAATTCAGTTACAGAAGAAAGTGTAATTCGTAATCAACTAGAGATAGATGAAGGAGATCCATTTAATGAAATTTTATTTAATAAATCAATTAACAATATTAAAAGCTTAAATTTTTTTAAATCAGTTAATTATAACGTATCTAAAAAATGATGATTTAAATACAAATATATTAGATATTTTTATTGAAGAAAAACCAACAGGTGAAATTTCTGCTACTGCTGGTATTGGAACATCTGGTGGATCTATAGGTTTTGGTATAAAAGAAAATAATTTTCTTGGAAAAGGTGTTTCCCTTGATAGTAATTTTTTTTTAACAGAAGAATCTTTTAAAGGACAGTTCTCTCTAAATAATCCTAATTTTAAAAATACCGATAAATCTTTGAAACTTAGTTTTTTAGCCATAGAAAATGATAATATGGAAAAGTTTGGTTATAAATCAAATAAAACAGGAATTGATATTGGTACTAATTTTGAGTATTTAGATGATTTTAGATTAGGGGTTGGTACGTCTAACTTTTATGAAGTAATAAAAACAGATAGTACCGCATCTCAATCACAACAAAATCAAAAAGGAAATTACTGGGATTCTTTTTTAAATTTCGATTTCAATTATGATAAAAGAAATCAAAAATTTCAAACATCTTCTGGATTTAAATCATATTATTCTTTAGGTTTACCTATTATAAGTGAAAAAAATACTTTAAAAAATTTTTATAACTATTCACATTATTTCGATTTATTTGATCAGAATATATCTTCATTTTCTTTGATGTTAAGAGCAGCAAACTCAATAACAAATGATAATATTAAATTATCAGAAAGAATAAATATTCCATCCAGAAAATTAAGGGGTTTTGAAGCCGGCAGAGTTGGACCAAAAGATGGAGAAGATTTTATTGGTGGTAATTATGCAGCAGCAATGAATTTTTCTTCAACACTGCCACAACTATTTGAAGAATCGCAGAATGTAGATTTTTTATTTTTTATTGATGCAGCCAATCTTTGGGGCGTAGATTATGATAATACTTTAGATGATGATGGCACAATTAGAAGTTCTACAGGTATAGCACTAGACTGGTTCACTCCGGTTGGTCCTTTAAATTTTTCATTATCACTCCCTATAACAAAAAAAGATAGTGATAAAACCGAAACTTTTAGATTTCAATTAGGAACTACATTTTAATGCAAAAATTTGCAAATTTTTTTTTTATTAGTTTTTGTATCATTTTTTTTTCAACATATTCATTTGCTGATAATAAAACAGCTTATATAGACATTGATTTGATTTTATCTGAGTCAAATCCTTCAAAATTTCTTTTTTTACAACTTAAAGAGATCGAAG
>CACDWD010000007.1 GCA_902556285.1 uncultured Pelagibacteraceae bacterium | reverse complement strand
TTGCAGAGACAATTAATCAAATTATTGAAAGATCGAAAAAGTATAATTTTACAAAAATAGCAGCTATTGAGTCTAGGGGTTTTGTATTTGCTTCGGCTGTATCGTTTGTACTAAAAAAACCATTTATTATGCTTAGAAAAAAAAATAAGTTACCAGCAGATGTTCACTCGGTAGATTTTGAGCTTGAATATGGAACTGCAACGATTGAGGTTCATAAAGACTCTATAAATGAAAAAGATGAAGTTTTAATTATAGATGATTTGATTGCAACTGGTGGTACAGCTGAAGCAGCAGCAAAATTGGTTGAAGTTTCTAAAGGTAAAGTTGCGGCATTTGTATTTGTAATAAACCTCTTTGATCTAGGTGGGTCAGATAATTTAGTGAAAAGCAATTATAAAGTTGAGAATTTAATTGAATTTCCAGGGCATTAGAAAGTAAAAAAACTTATCCACAGGCCATATAATGTTTGAAATTAATTTTTATGATTATAACTTAATTAATAATGAGAATTGAAGAAGAGCTTAAGTTAGATTATTCAGATGTACTATTTAGACCTAAAAGAAGTACATTAAAAAGCCGTAAAGACGTAAATCTTCTACGAACTTATAGATTCAAACACAGCAAAAATGAATGGTCAGGTATTCCAATAATGGCAGCAAATATGGATGGGGTCGGAGAACTAACTGTTGCTGAGAAATTAAACGAGTATGGAATGATCACATCTTTAACGAAACAACATGATGTTAAGAAAATTAAACAAAATAAAAATATTAAAAAAATCTATCCTAATATCGCACTTAGCGTTGGTATTAAAAAAGAAGATTTTCAAAATTTAGATAAAGTTTTAAAAGAATTTAGTTTTTTTAAATTTATTTGTATTGATGTTGCAAATGGTTATACAGAGCATTTCACTAACTTTATTAAATCTGTAAGGGATAAATACCCAACTAAAACAATAATTGCTGGTAATGTAGTAACGGCAGATATGACTCAAGAGTTAGTTTTAAGTGGAGCAGACATTGTTAAAGTTGGAATCGGACCGGGCAGCGTTTGTACTACAAGAATTCAAACTGGAGTTGGTTATCCACAATTAAGTGCAGTAATCGAATGTGCTGATGCGGCTCATGGTCTTGGTGCACATGTAATAGCAGACGGTGGATGTACATGTCCTGGTGATGTAGCTAAAGGTTTTGGAGGTGGTGCAGACTTTGTAATGCTTGGAGGGATGCTTGCAGGTCATGATGAAGGAAACGGTAAAATTGTTAAAATTAATGGAGAAAAATATATAGAGTTTTATGGATCTAGCTCTGAAGTTGCTAATAAAAAACATTATGGTGGACTTTCAGATTATCGAAGTAGTGAAGGAAGAAAAGTAAGAGTAAAATACAGAGGCAAAATAAACGATACAATTTTAAATATTCTTGGTGGTGTAAGAAGTAGCTGTACTTATGTTGGTGCTCCTTCACTAAAACAATTAAGTAAATGCACAACTTTCGTTAGAGTATCCAGTCAATTTAATGATAGTTTAATTAAATAGTTTATTTTTCAAACTTAAAATCTTTTATATTTGTAGTTTCGTATTTCTCAAAAGGCATATGTATCCAAGGAGAGTCTTTTAAATAATCAACAGAATAATCAGGTTTAAATTTTGAAGTTGATTTATGCCATAAAACTGCAGTTTTAATTTTTTCATCAAAATAAAACCCATAAAAATGTTCTAACCATTTAATACTTTTTATTAAAGTTTTTCCTGAATCTGCTAAATCATCAACTAACAAAACATGTGAACCCAAATTTGGAGTAGTTTTTGCTAAATCTCTTGAAAAAGTAAACTGTCCTTGTTGATTTTTAATATCATCACTATCACCATGGTAAGATTCTACAGATAAGATTGCTAAAGGGACATTAAAAAGTCTACTAAAAATATCTCCAACTCTTAATCCACCTTTTGCAATACAAATTATTTGATTAAATTTTAAATTATCCTCGTGAACTTTCTTAGCTAATTGCTCTATCTTTTTATGATAATCTTCCCAAGTTATATAAATATCTTTCATAATTTTTGGTAGCGGGAAGTGGGATCGAACCACTGACCTCGGGCTTATGAGTCCCGCGCTCTAACCAACTGAGCTACCCCGCCTTAATTGATAAATGATTTATAATATAAATCTTTATTGTTTCAATAAACTTTTTTTAAATCAAATTTTAAACTAAACAATAAAATAAATAGCTAATGAGCTAACTAAACCAGCTAAAATAATTGAAAAAACAATTCTTTTTTTTAAAGTTCTTTTTTGATCTGATCGAACTCTATTTAGTAAAACATTTACATTAGTAGTTTTAATCTTATCTGCTTCAAAATCTTTATTTCTAGCAATATCAATATTAAATAATGATGTGTCTTGATCGTTTTTTTTCACAGTTTATTTAACCAGCTAATTAACTTAAATACAATATAATTAAAATTAACTAAATTTTTCTAAAATCTTTTGTATTTAGTGGTTTTGAAAGAATTTCGATTGGATATTTGATCTTCTCTACTTCTATAAACAAATTTTTATCTTTAAGCGTGTCTATTGTGTTTCCCGAATTAACATAGCCAAATGATAAATTTTTATCAAAGCAGAATGAATAATTTCCTGAAGTTGTTCTTCCAATGATTTTATCATTTAAATATATAGGCTCTTCATGTAACAACAAAGGTTGACCTGGTTTGCTATCTTTTAATGTAAACATCATCATTGTCTTTACAAAAGGTTTATCTTTAATTTTTAACAATGCGTCTTTACCTATAAAATTAACATTTTTTTTGTAACTAATAGTAAAATTTAAACCTGCTTGATACTGATTTTCTTCTGGTGAAATATCATGGCCCCAATGCAAAAAACCACTTTCCATTCTCATTATATCCATTGCATGCATACCACAATGAGATAAGCCAAAGTTTTTGCCTTCATTAGTTAAAATTTTATATAAATCCAAAGCATAGTTTTTATTTACATATAATTCAAAGCCAAGTTCACCCACATAAGATATTCTTTGTGCCCAAACTTTTATATTCTCTATCAATACATTTTTTCCTGATCCAAATTGAAAATTTTCTGGTGAATAATCTCCATCACTAATCTTTTGAATCATATCTCTACTTTTAGGACCAAATAAACCAAGACAGCAAATCTCTTCTGTAACATCGATAAATTTAACATCTTCAGATAAATATTTTAAAATATGAAATTTATCTCTTTCTCTAGTTGCTGCTGAACTAACTATTCTAAAATAATTTTTATCAATACAGACAACTGTTACATCTGTTTCAATACCACCGTCCTCATTCAGCATGTGTGTATAAGTAGATTTGCCAATTTCATTTTTAATATTAGCTGTACAAATTTTTTGTAAATCGCTATGAACTTTCTCACCTTTTAAATCAAATTTAGAAAAAGTTGAAAAATCAAAAAGTCCAACATTTTTTCTAGCATTTATGGTTTCATGTTTTGCAGATGGGTACCAATTTTGATAATTAAAATTATAATTATATTTTGGCTCTTCTCCGTTTAAAGAATACCACATAGGTCTTTCAAACCCTCCAGCTACTCCAAAACATGCACCAGCTTTTTTTAATTCTTCGTGATAAGGTAATAATTTTTCATTTCTTGAAGTTGCATGTTGTTTATACGGCCAATGCATACCATATAAATCCCCTAAGGTTTCAGTAACTCTATCCATGATAAATTTTTTAGATGAATGAAACTTCTGAAATCTTTTTATATCTAGAGAAAATAAATCTTCATTTATATGACCATTAATCATCCATTCCGCAGTTACTCTTCCTGCTCCTCCAGAACTTGCTATTCCAATACTGTTAAATCCACAACATGTGTAAAGATTTTTTACTTCTGGTGTTTCTCCAAGTAAATACTGAGTATCAGGTGTAAAAGACTCTGGGCCTGAAAAAAATTTTCTTATACCTGCATTTTCTAACATTGGAAGTCTATGAAAAGATTTTTCAAGATATGGTTCGAAATGATCAAAATCATCTGGAAATTCTCCAAATGAAAAATCATCAGGAACTCTTCCACTTTCTTTAAAAGCAGGTTTTGCATTAGGTTCAAAAATTCCTACCAACATTTTTCCAGCATCTTCTTTTAAATATAGACAAGCATTGTAATCCCTCAAAACAGGTAAGTCTTTAGGTAGATCTTTCATTGGTTCTGTAATCACATAGAAGTGCTCATTAGGATATAGCGGAACACTAACACCAATATCTTCTCCAATTTGTCGAGACCACATTCCTGTGGCTAAAACTACATATTCACAATTAATATTTCCTTGAGAAGTTTCAACACCACATATTCTTTTATTTTTTAATAAAATTTTTTTTACTGGTGATTTCTCAAATATTTGAACACCCAACATTTTAGCTGCTTTAGCTAATACATTGGTAACTCCAACAGGGTCTGCCTGACCATCTTTTGGCATATAAACACCACCTACTAGATCTTCATTTTTAACTACTGGATATAATTCTTTTATTCTTTCTTTATTTAAAACCTCTACCTCAACATTAGATAGTTGTGCAGTTGTTGCTTGCCTTAACAACTCCTGCATTCTTTCTTTAGATGAAGCAACTGTTATTGCTCCATTTTGTTTAAGACCAGTTGATAAACCTGTTGTTTTTTCTAGTTCTTTATATAGATCTAAGGAATATTTTCTTAATTTTGTGATTGTAGAAGTTGCTCCTAATTGCCCTATTAATCCTGCAGCATGCCAAGTCGTTCCAGAAGTAAGCTGGTCTCTTTCTAATAAAACTACATCTTTCCAACCAAACTTTGCTAAATGGTAAGCACAAGAAGTGCCAGCAACGCCACCACCTATTACAACTACCTTTGCGCTTGAAGGATAGTTTTTTTCCATTTCTAATGTTTGATCGCTTCTCCAGGTTCTACAAAATTATGTCCAAAAACATCAGCAACTGCTTTGTAAGTTACTTGACCTTTATGAACATTTAACCCTGCTAAAAAGTTTTTATCTTCACTTAATGCTTTTTGATAACCTTTATTTGCAAGCTTAGCTAAGAAAGGTAAAGTTGCATTATTTAATGCCAATGTTGATGTTCTAGGAACGCCACCAGGCATATTTGCTACACAGTAATGAACTACATCATCAACTATATAGGTTGGATTACCATGTGTTGTAGGTTTACTAGTTTCTACACAGCCTCCTTGATCTATAGCGACATCAACAATTACAGATCCTCTTTTCATAATCTTAATCATTTCTTTAGTAATTAATTTTGGTGCTTCTGCACCTGGGATTAACACTCCGCCAACTAACAAATCTGCCTCAGCTACTAATTTATCTAAATCAGTATTGTCACTTTGTTCTGGAATAATTTTATCTCCAAACATTTCAACAAGTTGTTTTAATCTAGCCTCAGATTTATCTACAATGTGAACTTTTGCTTGCATACCAGTTGCGATAACTGCAGCATTTTCACCAACAACTCCTCCGCCCAATATTACTACTGTTCCACCTGTTACACCAGGTGCACCTCCCAAAAGTAAACCTCTGCCATTTTGATTTTTCTCTAAACAATGAGCTCCAGCTTGTACTGACATTCTTCCTGCAACAGCACTCATTGGAGCAAGTAATGGTAATCTTCCATTATCATCCGTTACAGTTTCATAAGCGATATTAATACTTTTAGATTTTATTAAACCCTCAGTTAACTCCTTTGCTGCAGCTAAATGAAGATAGGTATATACGATTTGATTTTCTCTAATCATATCAACTTCTACCTTTTGAGGTTCTTTAACTTTAACAATTATTTCTGCATCATTAAATATATCAGCTGCTGAATCAGCAATTTTAGCTCCAGCTTTTATATATTGATCGTTATCAAAACCAGCTTCAAACCCACCGTTGTTTTCAACTAAAACCTCATGACCTTCTGAAACTAAAGTTTTAACGCTATCAGGAGTTAAACCAATTCTATTTTCTTGAGGTTTTATTTCTTTAGGAACTCCAATTTTCATAAACGAAAATTAATTCTTTTACTTTTAGAATAATTTGTGATTCCAGTTCGAAGTTTTTCAATTATTTCATCAATATGTTTTTTTTCACATATAAACATTGGAGCAATTATTAAACAATCTCCTGTAGCTTTGAAATTTACTCCAGCTTCATAACAGTGTTTGAAACAAGTGAAACCTGCAGCACCTGGTTTTTTATCCATTACCATATCAATACCACCCATCATTCCATATCCTCTAATGTTATCAACAACATCAATGTCTTTTAACGACATCAATCCTTCTTGGAAATAAGGTGCTAAATTTTTAGCTCTATTAAAAATATCATCTTTTTCAATAATATCTTGTACTGCTAAACCAGCAGCTACAGAAATCGGAATCCCTGAATATGTGTATCCATGAAATAATTCAACTGTTCCTTTTGGAGAATTATCAGTAATTGCATCGTAAATTTCTTCTTTACAAGCAACAACACCAAGTGGGCTTATGCCATTTGTAGTAGCTTTTGCCATAGTCATCATATCTGGAGTTACACCATATTCTTGTGATGCAAACGGAGAACCTGTTCTGCCCCAACCCGTTATCACTTCATCAAAAATTAAAAGTATTCCATGTTTATTACAAATTTCTCTTAATCTTTGTAAGTATCCTTTTGGAGGAACTAATGTACCTGTTGATCCCGCAATTGGCTCAACTATACATGCAGCAATATTTTCTGCTCCAAAGTTCATACAAATTCTTTCTAAATCTTCTGCTAACTCAACTCCTGTCTCTGGTTGACCACTAATAAATTTATGTTCTGGTAAATGTGTATGTCTCATATGAACTACACCTGGCATAAGCACACTTGCAAAAGTCTTTACGTTATTAACCATGCCGCCAACTGAAGTGGCACCGATATTCATTCCATGATAACCTCTTTCTCTACCAACAAATCTAAATCTTTGACTGTCTCCTCTTGCTCTATGATAAGCAATTGCAATTTTAATTGCAGTTTCAACAGCAGTAGAACCACAAATAGTATAGAACATTCTATTTAAATTACCTGGGGTATGTTTTGAAATTCTTGTAGCTAATTCAAAAGATCCTCCAAAACCTTGTTGAAATGGTTGACAGTAATCTAAAGTTTTTAATTGATTATTAATCGCCTCAATTATTTCTTCTCTTCCATGTCCTAATGGATTACAAAATAGTCCTGAGCTTGCATCAATTTGGGTTTGACCTTGATGATTTTTTAAATACACACCTTTAGCCTCAACAATTAATCTTGGGTTCGCCTTAAAATCTTTATTAGATGTAAATGGCATCCAATGCTCATTTAAAGAATTTGGTATTGCTGTTTTATTTTGTGTGCTCATAAAAATTTCTTTCTGTAAAATATTTTAACATAAATCTTAAGGCCTCTTTAGACTAAAATAAAAGGATTAACTACCACATTATTGACACAACTGTGGATTGTATATGCTTTCTTTTTTGTTTTACATCAGGCTAGATTTGAATTTAAATATCGATAATTTAATTAATTAAACATAGGGGAATAAATGAAAAAAATACTAAGTTTTATTCTAGGATCTATTTTTGCACTTAACCTATCAATTTCAGTAGCTAATTCAGCTGCTAATGAAGTTAGAGTTGCATACTTTCTAGAATGGCCAAGTCCAAATCTAGAGGACATGCAGAAGAAAAATTTTGCTAAAGCTCTTGGTGTTCCAGTTAAATGGACAAACTTCACAAATGGTGGAGCTATGACTGATGCAATGTTAGCAGGAGATATTGATATTTCTTACTCACAAGGATTAGTGCCTTTTATCAATGCTGTAAAATCAAATGCACCTATCAAATTAGTTGATATTGCTATGGAATACGGAATGGGTGGAACTACATGTGTTACATCTAACGCTTCTGGAATTACAAAAGCAAACGCTACTGAATTAGAAGGTAAAAAAGTTGCTGTTCCACTAGGAACAATGGCTGAATACGTTTTTGATGAAAGTATGAAAGTTGTTGGTGCTGACAGAGGTAAAATGGATATTATTCAAATGGACCCAGAAGAAGGTGCTGCTGCATTAGTAAGTGGCGATGTTGTAATGGCATGTTTATTTGGTGGTAATTCTATAAAAGCAGCAACTGCAGTTGGATCAAGACTTTTAACTGTAGATGAAGCTAGAGCAGCTGGTATCTTAGGTATAGATATCACATCAGTTACAGATAAATTCATGAAAGAAAACCCAGGTATGTTAAGAACTTTCATCGAAGTAACTCATGAAGCTAATGCTAGATACAAAGCTGGTAAAGCTGACATGAATGCAATGGCGAAAGCTTCTGAAATGACAGTTGCAGATATGAAAGACACTTTAAGTGGTTTCAAATTCTTAACTCCAGAAGAAACTAAATCATCTATGGAAAGTGGTAATCTTGATGGTTTCCTAAAAGGAATGGGAACTCCAGGAGGAGCTGTAGATACAAGTTTCTTACCTTTATAATTTTAAGGGTTTAAAACTTTTAATAGGCACCGATTATTATAATTGGTGCCTATTTTTTTTACAAAATTTCTAATATAAAGAATTTATGAGTGATCTAGTTTCTCAAAATCTAAACATGATTTTTAAAACTCCTAAAGGAGAAACTGTTCATGCTTTAAAAGATGTAAGTTTCACTCTAAAAAAAGGTGAATTACTTACAGTTCTTGGGCCTTCAGGTTGTGGAAAAACTACTCTGCTAAATATTACTGCTGGTTTTTTAAGACCTACATCAGGAAGTATAACTCTTAATAATAACGAGATAGATGGACCTGGTGTAGAACGAGGAATGGTGTTCCAACAAGGAGCATTGTTTGAATGGTTGACAGTTGCTGAAAATGTAAATTTTGGACTAAGGATGAAAAAAGAAAATCCTGAAGTTACTGCAAAAAAAGTTGAAGAATGGTTAGATATAGTTGGACTTAAAGGTTTTGGTAACACACCTACTTATCAACTATCTGGAGGTATGCAGCAAAGAGTTGCTCTTGCAAGATGTTTAATAAATGATCCTGATCTAATTTTAATGGATGAACCATTAGGTGCATTAGATGCTTTAACAAGAGAAAAAATGCAGTCTTTAGTTTTAAAAATTTGGAAAGAAACCGGTAAAACAATTATCTTAATTACACACTCTGTTGAAGAAGCATTATTGCTAGGAGAAAGATTATATGTAATGGCACCAAGACCAGGTAGGATACATAAAGAGTATAATCTTCCATTCGCAGAAATGGGTCTTACACAAGACTTAAGAGAAATAAAAAAGAATAAGGAGTTCTCTTCTACCAGAGAAGAAATCTTATCAATGATTTGGAATATGGAAGAAGAAATTATGGGGAAAGAAAATTAAATGTTAACCCAATTTGTAACAATCTTGATATTTGTAGCTGTAATTGGGTGCATTCTTTATGGAAGAAGATTAATTAGAACTGAAAAAGTTGATGCGGTCTTTGGAAATCCTGAAAGAGCTAAAGGTGGAACGCACTGGGTAATCGTTGGTAGTAGTGCAATTCTAATGCTATGGCTTTATTATTCCTGGGACATTGCAAAAGGTTTTTATCCAAAATCAGCAAATGAATTATGTCAAGTCGCTAAAATTAATGAGTCATTATTAGGTTTAAAATATCAGTTCCCTATTGAAGAAAGAGAATTTAAAAGCACATCCATTATTAAAATTGAAAATAAAAATCTTGTAAAAATTGCAAATGAAATAAAAGCATCACCTGATCTAAATGATCAACAAAAAACAATCCTTGTAAGTTACATTGATAGAACTTCTAAATTAATTCCATTTTTAACAAGTGAAGAACTAATAGAAATGGATACCAAAATTAAACTTAAGGAAATGACAAAAGAAATAAAACTTCTAAGTTCCAATTTCCAAAAAAAAGATTATCCATTTGAGACAGATGCTGAAAAAGCTGAGAGACAGAAACTTATTGATGAACAGGGTGGCTGGGGAATTACAACTATAGATTCTGGAACCGGTACAATTGAAAATACTATTGAAATACCGACTGCACCTCAAACTAATAAAGGTTTAAAATTTAATGCAGCTGCAGCAGAACTGAAAAAAATTGACGACAAATTTTTTAAATTAAAAAACCATAACCCACAGTTCAAAAGTGCAATCAAACAACTTAAAGATGATATTAAAGCTTACAGAAAAGGATTAGATGATAGTGAAGAAATAGCATCTGACTATGCAAAAAATATTGTTAAAATTGCAAGAAGAATAGAATTTGCAAGCATCTATCCTCCTAATGCATTAAATGAAATGCAAGCAGCAATAATAGAGTTTGATGAATTACAAAATAAAGAGCAAGGTGGATTAAGAATAATTGATATTCTTTTATTTCCAGCAGGAACAATTGTAGCAAGTGGACCAACATGTTCTGAACAAGGTTCAGGCAGATGGTTACCCAAACCATCAGATACATTTAATAAGTTTGTATTGATGTCTAAACCAAGTGTTGGATACAAAAATATTCCTCTTTTATGGATTGAGATGGTTGATGTAAGTAAAATGATCGGATTTATTTTACCAGACTGGATTGCAGACATATTGCCTGGTGAATATCCAATACATTCAAAAGACGGAATTGTAAAAGAAAACTTTAAAAGCAATGTATTAAAAGTTGTTACGGGTGACTTTAAATTATTTAAAGTGCCTGTTCCATATGGACATATATGGGACTCATTCTTAAGGGTATTTTTAGGTTTAGTTTTTGGAATTCTTATTGGGGTACCATTAGGATTGTTTATGGGTCTAAATCGATTTGCTAAAGGTTTCTTTGATCCTTTAATCGAATTATACAGACCTGTCCCACCATTAGCTTGGGCGCCATTGATTATTTCAGTTCTTGGAATAGATAATACGGGTAAAATATTTTTATTATTCATGGTCTCACTTTCAATTATGATTATTTCTGCAAGAGCTGGTGCATCAGGAACACAGCTTTCAAAAATACATGCTGCACATTCGTTAGGAGCTACTAAAAAACAAATTTTAAGATATGTGATTTTCCCTAATTCACTTCCTGAAATTCTTACAGGAATTAGAGTTGCTGTTGGTATGTGCTGGGGAACACTTGTTGCTGCAGAGTTTCTAGCAGGTACAACTGGTATTGGTTTTGTTGAAAATGTTGCAAAAAAATACTTTCAATATGAAGTTATTTGGATAACAATTTTCATAATGGGTCTGCTGGGTCTTTTATTTGATATATCTTTAAGAAAAATAATAGATAAGACTATTCCTTGGAGAGGCAAAGGTTAAGTAAACACTTTTTTATTAATTAGACCTTTTTTACAAAACCAATGGCGGCACCAATGGTAGTCAAAAATCCAGCTAAAGGTAGGATAGCTACTGCATATTTTTTGGGCATATAATTCGGTTTGAACTCAATACCTTGCATACTAAATTCTAAATACCACATTTCCCAATACTTCCCTCGCATACCCTCTACAAGTTCAATTCCATAAATTATTAAGACTATACCAATTATCATAATCATAATTTTCCAGAACTGGCGTATGTATAATGAAACTCTCTCTGGTAATTTTTCATAAATTAAATTTAATGCTACATGTTCATTATCTCTTGCTGTTAGAGAAAGTGCTATAAACATCAACCAAATATTACTTAATACTGTTAGCAAATCTCCCCAAACAGGAGGGTTATTAAAAACATATCGCATTGTAACATTGTAAAGAGTAAAACCAACCATAGCAGCCAACAAGAGTGAACACATAGCTTCCAACGTACGATGAATAAAACGATCAATACTGTTTAAAAATTTTATCATTAATTACTCAATAAGTTTGGAAGAAACATTGTTAGTTCTGGTACAATAAGAATAAAAAATAAAAGTAAAAAAAGACCAACAAGATAAGGAACTAACGCAATAGCAACCTTTTCAAGACGCACTTGCGCTATTGTTGCAGAGGTAAAGTAGGCAACACCAACAGGTGGCGTTACTGATCCTATTAGGAAGCCAACTATTACAACCATAGCCGCTTGCACCTCAGGAAAGCCTGCTTGAGACATAACATTCACTAATACTGGTCCAACGATGATAATATTAACTGCTGAGTCCATTACTGTTCCAAGAAGAAAAATGAATAATATTAAAGCTAAAATAAATAATATAGGGGAATCCGCTAAGCCTAAAAGCCAGGTTTCAAGATCGCCGATAGCACCAAGAGAAGTAAGTAACCAACTAAAAGGTCCTGATGCAGCTATGATAATAAAAACCATTGCTGAATTACGGAATGCTCGACGAAAAGCACCCGTACAATCTTTCCATTTAATAGTTCGATAAACAAATACACCTGTAAATAACGCAACCAATGCTGTGATAGCTCCAGCCTCAACAACTGATGCTACACCACCCATTACTGAACCCACCAAAACCAAAGGTATCAATAGGGCGAACGAAGATCTATACAATTCTTTACCTGCTCGACGCACAGAAAACGGTTCATCACTTCTCTCAAAGTTATATTTAACTGCAAAGTAATGGTTGATTACCATGATCACAACTCCAATTAAAATTCCTGGAATAATCCCAGCTGCAAATAAAGATGCAATTGAAATCTCAGTTGCATTAGCAAGTACAATCATCATGATACTAGGTGGAATGATCCCTCCTATGGTGGAACTTACACCTGTAACTGCAGCTGAAAACGCAGCAGGATAACCTGCTTTCTTCATTGCTGGTAAAACTAATGCTCCAACTGTAGCTGTATCTGCTACTACAGATCCATTCATGCCAGCAAAAAACATACTTACCAAAACATTAACTTGGGCTAAACCTCCTCGTATACGTCCAATTAATGCCCTACTCAAAGCTACTAAACGGTCTGTAATCGTTGCACTTGTCATTAACTCACCTGTCAACATAAAGAATGCAATTGCAGTTAATGGAACTGAGTCAATAGCCGTAAACATTTGACTAGGAATTAAAACAAGAGGTACAGCATCTGTGAGAAGAATATAAACAAATGGAATCAGTATTAATATAAACCCAATTGGAGCTCCTAATAAAATTAGAAAAAGGAGCACTACAAGTAAAATAATACTTTCCATGAATACTTATAAGTTATGATTTATTTTAGGGAAAGACCACTTAATTCTATAGAATTAAGTGGTCTTTACACAATTTTTGTTGAACGAATTATAAAGCGCCAGCTGCTTCTAACTGAGCTACAAATCCATCCATACCTTGTTCAAGAAGTACTCTTTTAGCTACTTCAGGTTCGAAAGTACCCTTAGCGTCTAACCAGGCACCAATTGCACCCGCTCTCCACTTAGTCATCTCAGCTTCTGTTGGTACATACCACTCTTTAGCAGATGCTTTAATTGCATCTTCACCATTTTTAATCCAAGCGTTATCCAACTCGTTTACTTTCTCTCCATAAGCATCAGCTGCTTCGTGTAACCATTTTCTTTGTTGGTCAGACAATGCATTATATTGCTTAGCATCCATTGCTAAAATATTTCCAGACCACATTCCTCCGATCTCAGTGAAATACTTTGCAACCTCATGAAGTTTTGCTACATGTTGCCATGGAGAAGCAACATACTGACCTTCAACTACACCTGATTGAAGACCTTGATATAATTGACTCCAGTCATAAGGTGTTGGTGTTGCACCCCAATTTTTAACTAGCATGAACTCAACAGGACTTTTAGTAGTTCTCCATTTAAGTCCTTTCATATCATCTGGTTCATGAACAGGTTTAGTTGCATTTCCAAGCTGTCTAAATCCTCCACTTGAGTATACAGAAAGGCAAATATGACCAGCATTTTCAAGAGCTAGTTTACACTGTCTTTCAGCTAACCATTCATCTGATATTCTTTTAGCATCCTCTAATGTCTTGAAAATAAAAGGCAAATCGAAAATTGCTAATTCAGGCCCAAAGTTACCATAGTTTGCAGTAGAACTAGTCCACAAAGCTATAAGTCCTTGGTTAGCTTGTTCACCACATTTTTGTTCTGCACATAAGCTTCTTTGATAGTGAGGTTCAATTTTCATCTTACCTCCAGATGCTTTCTCCATAGCCGGTATAAGCGCCTGATCTATTGCGTCACCAATTGGCATACCCAACCTACCAGTAGTTCCAAGCTTAAGAGTTATTTCTGCGTAAGCAGCTTGTGCAAAGAAAATAATTGCAACCACTTTAATAAGTGTCTTGCTGATTGTTTTAATAAACATTTAATTTCTCTCCTCTTAGTTAGTTAAATTATCTATTTAAATATATTTTAGCCTAGTTAAGTTTTTCTCCGAAGTACATACAAAAAAAAAGAGCAGATACAATTAAAAGTTGTATACATAATGTCTTAGGTAATCTATTTATTTTAGTCTTAAGGTGTCTTAGACTAAATTTAAGAAATAAAATAAATACAATTTATAGGAAAAATTTTATGAGTTCAGGTAACAAATATAAAATAATAGCCAGTAAACTTAAATTTGAAGGAAGGGCATTTATTAATGGCAAATATGTAAATGCTATTGATGGTAAAAAATTTGAAACAATCAATCCCGCAACTGGTAAAAAACTTTGTGCTGTTGCAAAATGTAATCATAAAGATGTTAACTTAGCAGTTAAAGTTTCAAGAAAAGCTTTTAATAGTGGAGTTTGGTCTAAAAGCTCACCTGAACATAGAAAAGAAGTTTTATTAAAATTTGCTGAATTACTCAGAAAACATGGTGATGAAAATTCAGTTTTAGAAAGTGTTGATACAGGTAAACTTATCACAGATTGTATTAATGAAGTTGCAAATGATGCCCCAATGCACTTTCAGTGGTATGGAGAATTAATTGATAAAGTATTTGGAAAAGTTGGTCCAACAGAACCTTCCATTACTAGTTTAATTGTTAAAGAACCAATTGGAGTTGTTGCTGGAATTGTTCCTTGGAACTTTCCTTTAATGATGGCGGTATGGAAAATGGCACCAGCTCTTGCAGCAGGCTGTTCGGTAATAATTAAACCAGCAGAAGACACACCTCTTACTGCAATAAGAGTTGCTCAAATTGGAAAAGAAGCTGGCATACCAGATGGAGTTTTAAATGTACTTCCAGGTTATGGTGAAGTTGGTGAAGCTTTAGGTCGACATAAAGATGTTGATGCAGTTTCGTTTACAGGTTCAACTGAAGTAGGTGGTTATTTTTTAAAATACGCAAGTGAAAGTAATTTAAAACCAGTTGCATTAGAGATGGGAGGAAAAAGTCCATTTATAGTTTTAGAGGATGCTAAAATCACCGACGATTTGATTGATAATGCTATGAATTCTGCATTTTGGAATGGTGGACAGAACTGTTCAGCAAATATGAGACAGATAGTTCATAAAAAAGTAAAAGATGAATTTTTAGATAAAATTTTTAAAAAAGTTAAAAAATTAAAAGTAGGAGATCCATTAGATCTAAAATCGAATATGGGATCTATGATTTCAAAAGGACATTTACAAACTGTTGATGGATATATCCAAAAAGGAATCGATGAAGGGGCAAAACTTTTATCTGGAGGAGTTTCAGATAATAAACAAAAAGGTTTTTATGCAAAACCAACTTTATTTGATGGATTAAAAGAAAATATGACCATTGCTCAGGAAGAAATATTTGGACCAGTACTTGGTGTTTTAACGGTTAAAAATGATGAAGAAGCTTTAAAAATTGCAAGTAATTCTAAATATGGATTACATGCTAGTGTGTTTACTCAAGACATAAATAGAGCATTTCATTTAGCTAAAAGTTTGCCTTGTGGAACGGTGTCAGTGAATACGTTTTCTGAAGGAGATATTAAAACTCCTTTTGGTGGATATAAACAATCTGGTTCACTAAGTAGAGATCAAGGTACTGAAGCTTTAAATTCATTTCTTCAAACAAAAACAATCTGGATAAGTCATAATTAATTGATGATCAAACCTTTCAAGATAAGTGTACCTAAAAGTACACTTAATAATATATATAAAAAAGTAAGATCCTATCCATGGAAGATGATGCAAAATGTAAATGGATGGGAATATGGAACTAATTATAATTTTCTAAAAAAAATATCTCAATATTGGGTTTCAAAATATAATTGGAAAAAATTTGAAAACAAAATTAATTCTTTTAAAAACTATAAGACTAATGTTGATGGTGTAAATATACATTTTATAATTGAGAAGAGTAAAAACCCTAAATCGAGACCTTTATTACTTTTGCACGGATGGCCAGGTAGTGTAATTGAATTTTTTGAAATTATTCCAAGACTTGCTCATCCTGAGAAATTTGGGGGAAAAATTGAAGATGGTTTTGATGTAATAGTACCCTCATTGCCAGGATTTGGTTTTTCAACACCAATTAAAAAAGCTTTAGGTCCTAGAAAGATTGGCAAAATACTAAATAAATTTATGGTCAAAAATCTAGGTCATAAAAATTATATTGTGCAAGGTGGAGATTGGGGAGCAACTATTGCTGCATGGATTGGTTTTGATAGTGCAAAAAATTGTAAGGGAATTCATATTAATTGCTTACCAATCAGACATCCTAAAGGGCCAAAAAATAATAAAGAAAAAAAATGGGAAAAAAAATTTAATTTTGATCAAATAATGCAGGAAGGATACAGGTCGCAACAAGCTACAAAACCTCAAACCTTATCTTATGCAATGATAGACAGTCCGGTAGGAACTGCAGCATGGATTTTAGAAAAATTTCATGGTTGGTCTGACCTAAACAAGGGTGATATAGAAAAAACATTTTCAAAAGATGAATTAATATCAAATATAATGATCTACATAATTACCAAAAGTTTTAATACATCTGCTTGGATATATTTCGGAAGAAGAAAAGAAGGTGGTCGATCTTTTCCCAAAAATTTCAAAAAAATAAAAGTTCCGACTGCAATAGCGGAATTTCCAAAGGAAATGCTTGAATGGCCTCCTAAATCATACGTTAACAGAATTTTTAACATAAAAAGATGGAAAAGATTTTCAAGAGGTGGTCATTTTGCAGCTTTAGAGGTTCCAAATTTATTAATAAATGATATTAAGAATTTTTTTAATAAAGACATAAAAATATTCAAATAAGTGAAAACACCTCTTTTAAAAAAACAAATTCTTAAGATTTTTCAAAAATATGGTTTAAGTAAAGATCATGCTTTGATTTCTGCTAATGCATTAATCAACGCTGAACTAGTTGGTGCGTATGGACATGGTTTATCAAGACTTAAAATGTACTGTGATCGAATTTCTAAAAAAGTAATTAATCCAAAACCAAAAATTAAAATTAAAAAAATTTCTTCTTCTATTTCACACATAGATGCAAAAAATAGTATTGGTTTTGTTGCAGCTGATCTAGGAATTAAAACTGCAATTAAGCATGCACAAAAAACTGGAATAGGAATGGTAGCAGTTAAAAATAGTGGTCACTATGGTTTGTCAGGTTATTACGCTGAACAAGCAGTAAAGAAAAATTTAATTACAATGATCTATACAAATGCTCCTCCAGCGGTTGCTCCACATGGTGCTTTAAAAACATTGTTTGGTACAAATCCAATTTGTTTTGGATCACCTACTGGTTCTAAAATTCCTTTTATTCTAGATACATCAATTTCAGTAATTAACAGAGGTAAAATTAGAGTTGCTGCAAGAAATAATCAATCAATTCCTGCGGGAGTTGCTTTAGATAAATTTGGCAAACCAACTACAGATGCAAAAAAAGCATTAGCGGGAGTTCAATTACCAATTGCAGGTTTTAGGGGTTCGGGACTTGCTTGGATGGTAGATATATTAAGTGGAGTTTTAACTGGAGGAAATCACGCAGGAAGAGTTAAAGATCCATTTGATGATTTTTCAGGTCCACAAAATATTGGACATTTATTTATTACTTTTAAAGCAAATTTATTTCAAAAAAATTTCAACCAACGAATTAAAGAAAATATTAAAACAATAAAAAAACTTCCTAAGATAAAAGGTGTTAAGGAAATAATGTATCCAGGACAAAATAAATATATCCGATATAAAAATAACTCAAAAAAAGAAATTTCTATACCGGATATAATAAAGAAAGATTTGGAAACCTTAATAAGTTAACATCGTTAGAGCACCCAAAGAAACGATAACAGATGATAAAATTATTGTTCGTTTAACTTTTTCCTTCTTTTTTTCTTCTAGAAGTCTTTGCTTTAGAACATCCACGTTAACCCTTTTCGGAGCTTCAACATATTGAGAGGGGGTCTCTACAATCTCGGATGTTCTATGTAAGCTTTCTGTACTCATATTTATTTTATAAATTTAATTTTAATCATTATAAGATCATTTGTTACATACTAGGGTTGTCCATAATGGGTTGACTCTAAATATAAACTTGTTCATATTGGGTTTTTTTTAAAATATGAACACAATACCAAGTATATCTGAACATATTGATGAGAAGACAATCAATAAAGTAATTCAAGATAATTTTGCCGCACTGGCGCCCGCTTATTTTACTTTAACAAGCAACTGGTTTGTAAGAGCCTATGATCATTACAAAGACATAGATAAGTTTGTCCTCATTATATATTTGATACATCAAGACCTTATATATTTCAGACAAAATGGAGTAAAAATTAACTACGACACATTTTATAGGGATAAATCAATCGAAATTAATAAAATTAATATTTCAGACATTTCAAAAGATCTAGGAGTTCCAAAAGAAAGTATTAGAAGAAAAGTTTTAGAATTAGAAGAACAAAGAGTAATTAAAAGAACCGGTAAGAAAATATTTGTTGTTCGAGATACCCTTTACTCAGCAAAAGCGGTCGATACTCTTACTGAGGTTGCAAATATGTTGCATGAATTTAATAAAATTTTAAAAAAAGAAAAATTAGTAACCGAAGTTTACTCTGTTAAAGAAATAATATTAGCAATAAAAGAAAATTTTTCTTATTGCTTGTATCAGTTTAATAAATTTTGGTTTATTTTTATTAAAAGATGGAGAGAAGAATTAAAGGATTTAGAAGTTTTTGCAATCGGCATGGTTGTGCTAATAAATACAATTAAAAATCCAAAATTTACTCCAAAAAAACAACATTTAGATTCATATAGAAAAGAGATTCGGGGATCAGATAAAAGAGGAGTTAATGCCATGTCAATTTCTGAGATAACTGGTATTCCTAGACCTACAGTTGTTAGAAAAATAAAATATTTAGTTGATAAAAAATTTCTTCATATAAATGATAAAAAATTAATTACATACAATGCTAAAGATAGTGCTTTTGTAACAACAAAGGGTATGGTTAATAAAAATATGCTTAGCTTAAGCCATTTTATTTATAAAGTTTTTAATCAAATAAGAATAATCAATACTTAATTGGACTTTCTTAAAATAAAAATAAATATAAATCCAGTTATATACATGATTAATGCATAAGCAGCTGTTGGTATCACATATAATATATCAGTGCCAAATATTTGTGTAGAAACGAATATAGCTAAAGTACCATTTTGTAATCCACATTCTAAGGCAATACACCTCATTTGTTTAACTCCTGAGGCAAAAGCTTTTGCAATGTAATATGCAATAACCATCATCGATACATTTAATATCAAAGTAATTAAACCAGCTTGCATTATGAAGCTAACTAAATTTTCTTTTTCTTCGTAAAACGCTGCAAAAAAGAAAATTGCAAATAACACAATGTTGAGTTTGTTAAATATTCCAACTTTAGAAGCTACAAAATTTTCAGCAAATTTTCTAATAATCATTCCTAAAATTACAGGTACTGTTACCACTAAAAACATTTTTAATGCTATCCCTGTCATTGAAATATTTTGAGAAACTTCAGTTATCCCTAACATGTCTGCAGAATTAAAGATTATTAAAGGAACGGTAATTATACTTAACAAACTAATAACAGCTGTTAAAGATATTGATAATGCAACATCTCCATCAGCAAATTTAGTCATAATATTAGACGTAACTCCACCTGGAGCTGCAGCTATTATCATAACCCCTATTGCTATTTCTGGCGGTGTTTTAAAAATTAAAATTAATAGATATGCTACAATTGGAAGAATTATTAATTGAGAAATAAAACCAACCATAAAATCTTTTGGTGATTTTAATACTCTGCCAAAATCTTCTAGCTTTAATCCTAGGCCTAAGCCTAACATTATCAAAGCCAATATGATTGGCGCTATTTTAGTTACAATCTCCAAAGTCTCCCCCGCTCCAGATCAATTATATAAACTTGTTCAATTTATATAAAGAATTTTTTTTATATACATGTTCAGTTTTTTCACTTATTTGTAGAAAAAAATGCTTTCAAACAAAGAAATTGTCTGTCCAAACAACTTATTAGATTTAGCTCATAAAAAAAAAGGAGTTAAAGTTGCAGTTGTAAATGCTGGCAAACCTTTGCCTATGTTATCCGTTCAAGACGCGGTTAATGAAAATTTAATTGAGCCTATATTTATTGGTCATGAAGTAGAAATTCAAAAATGTGCTGAAGATATTAAGTGGGATATCTCTAAATATGAGCTTATTCATGAACCTGTAGAGAATGATACGGCTAAAATTGCTGCTAAATTAGCAAGTGAAGGCAAGGTACAAATAATAGTGAAAGGCCATATTCATACTGATGTACTTATGAAAGAAGTGCTTAAACGTGAATATAATTTGTTGGGAAAAACAAGATTAAGTCATATTTGGCATATGACTATCGGTAAAGATGATAAGTCATTAATTATTACTGATGGAGCATTAAATGTTTTACCAAATGTTAAAACAAAAATGCATATTCTTAAGAATGTCGTTAATTTTTCAAATAGAATAGGAATAGAAAGACCAAAAGTATCCGTATTATCTGCTACTGAAGAAGTTTTGGAAAGTGTGCCAAGTTCTATTGAAGCTGCAGAAATTACAAAATTAGCAAAAGAAGAAAATTTAAATGCTGATGTATTTGGTCCTTTAGCATTTGATAACAGTATTTCAAAAAAATCAGCAGCAATAAAAGGAATAAAAAATTTAGTTGCTGGTGAAGCTGATGTATTGTTAGTGCCGAGTGTAGAAACTGGGAATGCTTTAGTAAAAATGCTGATATATTTTAGTGGAGCATGTGCCGCAGGAGTTGTGGTCGGCGGAAAAGTACCAGTTGTGATCACAAGTAGATCTGATGAAGCTCAAGCACGATTAGCCTCTATTGCAGCGGCAGTAGTTGCATTAGATTAGTTCTAAATTAAGCAAACTTATTGAATTCATTGCTTTTATACTTTATTAAAGAGGCTCAAAAAAAAGGTAACGATAATGGCAATACAATATTTAAAAAAATCACCAAAAACATCTTCAACAGATGATTCAAAAACAAGAGAAATAGTTGAAAATATTTTAAAAGATATTGAAAAAACTAAAGAAGAAGGCTGTAAAGAACTTTCAAAAAAATTTGATAAATTTGAGGGTGATGTAATCGTTTCCAAAGAAAAAATTGAAGAGATTAAAAAAAATTTAGATCAAAAAACTAAAGATGATGTTCAGTTTTCTCATGAAAGAGTTAGAAAATTTGCAGAAGCACAATTAAAAAATTATGGACAAGATTTTGAAGTTGAGCTTTCTGAAGGTTTGTACGCTGGTCAAAGATTAATTCCAGTAAATACTGCTGGATGTTATGTTCCTGCAGGTAGATATGCACATATTGCTTCAGCAGTAATGAGTGTAACAACCGCAAAGGTTGCTGGTGTAAAAAATATTCTTGTATGTAGTTCACCAAAACAAGGTATTGGTGTTCATCCTACTATTATTTATACAGCTGACCTTTGTGGTGCAGATGTAATAATGAATTTAGGTGGTGTGCAAGCAATTGCTGCAATGACTAATGGATTGTTTGGAAATGCTCCTGCTGATATTTTGGTTGGTCCAGGAAATCAATTTGTTGCAGAAGCAAAAAGAATTTTATTTGGTAAAGTTGGAATAGATTTATTTGCAGGTCCAACTGAAATTGCAATAATCGCTGACGAAACTGCAGATCCAGAAATAGTAGCAGTTGATTTAGTTGGTCAAGCTGAACATGGTTATAATTCTCCTGCTTGGTTATATACAACAAGTAAGGAACTAGCAGAAAAAGTAATGAAAAGAGTTCCAGAACTAATTGCTGAATTACCGGAGCTACCTAGAACAAATGCTGATGCAGCATGGAGAGATTATGGTGAAGTAGTTTTATGTGATACTGACGAAGAGATGGCCACTATAAGCGATGAGTATGCTCCTGAGCACTTAGAGGTTCAAACGAAAAATTTAGATTGGTTCCATAATAGATTAAAGAATTATGGTTCTTTATTTGTTGGAGAAGAAACAACTGTTGCTTATGGAGACAAATGTTCAGGAACAAATCATATTCTACCTACAAAAGGAGCAGGAAGATATACAGGTGGTTTATTCGTTGGCAAATTTATTAAGACGCTAAGTTTTCAAAGAATGACAAAAGAATCAACTGAATTAGTAGGCGCTGCAGCTGCAAGACTTTCAAGATATGAAGGTATGGAAGCTCATGCTAGAACTGGAGATGTAAGATTAAGAAAATATGGTTATTCTAATTAAATAAAAAGGAAGGATTGGTAATGAAAAAATTTGATGAATTAATGAGTGTAGGAAATGATATTGAAAATATCACTGCTGATGAAGCGAAAAAAAAGTTAAACGACTCTAACGTACAATTTATTGATGTTAGGGATAAAGAAAGCTTTTCTAAGGGTACAATAGGAAATGCTATACACATGGACAGAGGATTGCTTGAATTTTATTTAGCTGAAGGAAGCCCTTTGGAAAACGATATTTTTAAAAATAATCCAGATAAAGAATTTATAGTTTTTTGTGGTTTAGGTGGTCAAGGCACTCTTGCCACAAAAACCATGAAAGATATGGGTGTTAAAAATGTTAAAAATATTTCTGGAGGAATGTCTGAGTGGGAAAAATTAAAAGATTAATTTTTATTAAATTTAAGATCTAAATAAAGAGCTGCTGACCAAGAAAAATTTTTTGCACCCATTGGCTCACCATTTTTGCAACTAAAATATTCAAAAAAACCTTTTTTTTCTAATATTTGTATAGTTTTTTTTTTTATTTTATCAGAAAAAAACTTATCTTTGTTTTTTAATCCTTTGTAAATAAACCAATTACAATTAATCCATACTGGTCCTCGCCAATATCTTTTTTCTTCAAAACTTTTGTGATTTGGTTTAACTGATGAAAAAAAATATATTTCTTTTGAATTATGTTTTTTAAGTTTTCTAATTAGTTTCCTATTAATTTTATCATTATTTAGATCAGCAAATAATACAAAATAATTGGTTATTGATGGAATATAGATCTTTTTGTTATTTTTTATATCTTTTGAAAAAAAAGTTTCTTTTTTTTTATCATATAATTTAAGGAAATTTTTTTCTGTTATTTTTATATATTTGATTATTTTAGATTTATCCAAATCAAATTTATCTAACAGAACAACCAGATCTTTATTTGCTCTAAAAAAAATAGAATTAAACCCAACATCTACTACATTAAAAAAAGATGCTTTATAAACTTTTCTTGGATTATATTTATTTTTTCTTAAATGATTTTTTATTGTGACATACCTATCATAATCTATATTAAGCGGCCTATATTCTGGATTTACAACTTTATTATCTGCTCTTTTGTATTTTATGTTTTTTTCAATTTTAACTTTATTCATTGGTTCATCCCATAAAGGAGAATTATCGTACCCACTTTCCCAAGGATGCAAAATTGACACTAAACCAGTTTTTTTCGGGTCTCTAAATTTTATGAACCACTCATGAAATTTTTTAATTTTTTTTACTATTTTTTTTATATTTAAAAGTTGAGCTTTATTAATTCTATTTTTATTTAAAATTTCTTTTATAATTGTTGCCAATATTGGTGGTTGAGTTATTCCAGATGAATGAATTTTGTTACGACAATTCCATGCTGTGTAATTTGGATAATAGTTTGTATTAGTGTTATGAAATAAAATGTGCGGAACCATTCCGTCCTTCCATTGTCCATCTAATAGTGTGTTTATTTCTTTTAATGCAAAGTTTAAGTTAAAGTAAGAATATCCAAGTGCTATAAAGCCAGAGTCCCAATTCCACTGTGCTGGGTAAAGTTTATTATTTGTTGGCAAGGTGTAACCTTTTCTTCTATTGTCCAGTAGGGTCTTTTGAGCCTTATTAACTAAATTTATCATTAACCTTTAACACTTCCTGCTGTAAGACCACTAACTAAGTATTTTTCAAAATATACAAAAATAAATAATACTGGCAATGTAACAACAACTGAACCTGCCATTAAATATTGTCTTGGTGTTTCAGCATCTCCGCTTAAATATTGAATAGCTCTTGATAATGTAAATGAATTAGGATTGTCCAAAAACATTAAAGAAAATAAAAATTCATTCCAAGCAATCATAAATACATACAATGCTACAGATGAAATTGCAGGAATACTTAAGGGTATTATGATTTTTGTTATAATTCCAAACCAACTTAATTTATCTAAAATTGCAGCTTCCTCTAATTCTTTTGGAATACTTTTAAAGTATCCTTGCAGCATATATATGGCTACTGGAAGTGTTGTTGCTGTATAAACAATTAATAAACCTTCTATTGAATTACGCAAACCTAATTGACTAAATATTGTATACAATGGAATAACAAGAACAATTGCAGGAAACATGTAGATTATAAGTATAGATGTAGACAAAAATGTTTTTCCAAAGAAATTTAATCTTGCAACTGCATATGCAGCAGGTATTGCAAAAAGAAGAGTTATAATAACGGTACCAACTGAAACAACAGTACTAGTCAAAATATATTTTCCAAATTTATAAGATTTAAAAATTACAAAATAAGATTTAAATAAATCTTTTATATCTTGTCCAAAATTTATACTAAAATCTAAAGGATTTACCAGTAAAGCAATCTGAGTCTTAAAACTAGTTATCAGCATCATGTAAAATGGAAATAATATTACAAATGAAAAAAATAAAATTCCAAATAAAGTTAAAAAGTCAAATAAAATTACTTGCGTTGAATGCTCTTCTTTTAGACCTGAAAAACTATATTTACTAATTTTATTAGTAAAAAAATATAAAATAAAAAAAACTCCTATGTTGTACCAAATAGGTAATTTTTGAATTAAGTAACCATCGCAAAAAATAAATAAAGATGAAAAAATTATTAATTTATAAAACGATTTAATTCTATTACCTATTCCTAAATGTGCTATTGATATTAGAAATCCAAAAACAAAAAGGATTTCAATATTAAAACTATTGATACTTAAACCTTGCAAAGTTGCTAATATTTTCCAAATTGAAATTAAAAAAATTAGGAAAAATGTTGATATCAACGAAAAAAAAATTGTATTTTTAATTTTCATCTACCCTCTTTCCCAAAAGTCTGAAATAAAAAAACATAAATATTAAAAGCAATACAACTATTACCATCGAAACAGCTGAACCCATTCCGATATCTGATATCGCAAATCCTTGTTGATAAACATTTATCGGCAAAGTTCTTGTTCCAGATGCGCCGCCGGTCAATAAAAAAACATCCTCAAATTTATTAAAATTCCAAATAAACCTGATCATAAATAAAATTGAAATTACAGCTGTAATTTGAGGCAGAGTAATTTTAAAAAATTTTTGAAATGGACTTGCTCCATCAACATCTGCAGCTTCGTAGAGTTCTTTTGGAATAGCTTGAAGTCTCGCAAGAATAAATAAAAAAGCTAAGGGAAAATATCTCCAAATCTCAAACATAATAACTGTTGTAAGTGCTAACCTTAATTTGAAATCAAAACCCAAAATACTTATTTCAATATATTTTTGCCCAAGTAAATTTATTGGAGTTTCAATAATTCGATAATTTATCAATAAACTATTTAATGTACCACTATTTGGATCTAGTAAAAGTTCCCATGTGTAAGCCAAAGCAACAACAGGAGCAACGTAAGGGAAAAGCAAAACGCTTCTCATGAATGTTCTTCCATAAAATTTTTGATTAACCATTTGAGCGGTCAAAATTCCAAATACTATTGAGCCAACTGTGCCAAAAAATGTATAGTAAAATGTTGTTAGTAATAAATCTAAAAATTCATTTTCAAACAAAACTTTTTTAAAGTTTTTTAAGGTGAATTTAGTATTAAGTAATATATTGTCAGATTTCCCATATAATTTTGGTTTTATTGATTTAAGCTCCTTTTTATCAATTATTGATCCATCATTTGTTTCAAATATTACTTGGAAGTTTTCTTTATATTTTGCAGGCCAATTACCAAAATCACATTTTAATATAAATTGTTTAAAATCACATCGAGGATCTAAATTTTCAATTTTAAGATTTTTTGGATATTTATCTTGAAAAGTGACATCTCTTATTTCTTGAAGTAAAGAACTGTTTCTTAGTTTATATAAAATTTTTATTTTGGAAGTTTCATCTGAAATGGATTTAATTATTTTTTTTGCTCTTGGTTCTGGAATTCTTATGTCTTTTAATTGTACTTCTTTAAAACTAATCCAAACATTTGCAAATATTGGAAATAATATAATAGCAAAAACCAATAGAACTGCTGGTAAAGTTAAAACATAAGCAGTTTTTTTTTCGATGTTTGCTAAAGTATCGTTCATAAAAAAAGCGGATAATGTATATTATCCGCTTTTTTAATTAATTTAAATTATTAGAAGCTAGCTAATCCAGCATTTATTTTAGCAACTGCTTCATCAACTGAAATTTCATCATCAATATATTCTCTTGTGATTCTATTTATGAATTGTGAATTAATTACTTTTGATGCTCTTGATAGTTCACCTTCTTTGACACCCCATCTATTTGCAGTATCTAAACCAGCTACAATGTTATTAATAACATCTGGATCATATAGATCTGACAAAGGTGCTTTTCTATCAACTCCAACAGGTAGTTTACTCCAGGCTTTAGTAAAAGCAGCTGGATCACTTGAATTTCCTCTTCTTACAGGAAATTTACCTTCTGGAGCAATAGATAGTGTACTTGTATATCCTTCATCCATAGAATACATGACAAATTGTTTAGCTTCATCGGTATCAGCATCAGCTGTTATACCAAAATATCTAATATCTGCCCATGCAGCACCTTTTTTATTACTAGGTCCACTAAAATTAGTAATGAAACCAGTTTTAGAAGCTAGTTCAGGTGAAGTTGGATCGCTATTAATTGTAGGTGGAGCTGAGTCTCTTAAACCAGCAAGCTCATCCATAATAAATGGTGACCAAATGATCATTGGAGTTTTACCAGCAAAGTAAAGTGCTCTAGATTGTTTCCAGTATAATTCTCCTGGAGGACTAGCTTTCGCAATTACTTTATAAAACTCTAATGCTTCTTTCAACTTTTTACCCTGTTTCTTAATACCGCCTTTTTTAACAATATTAACTCCATTTGCTAAAAGAACGTGTTCTAAAACCTGACTCATGAAATTCTCATCAGTCTTAGTTGCAGCTACAAACCCAAACATGCCATTTATTTTTGATAATTTCTCAACAGCAGCTACAATGTTTGCATAGCTTGTTGGTGGTGCTAATTCTGCATTATCAAAAAGGTCTTTTCTGTAAACAACCATTTGCGTCCATCCATCAACGGGTACGGCTGCGACTTTTGAACCTGATTTTGCCATATTAAGCGCACCTGGTGCAAATGTATCTTTACCTAATTTTTTAACAACATCATTATTAGCATCTACATCTAAAATTCCTGCTTCAGCCCACGGCAATACATATTGTAAAGTATGATAAATTACATCTGGCAAATCACCTGCAGCAGCAGCTGCTGTAGCTCTAGTTCCCAAGTCTTTTTCTTCTACTGGGATCACATCTACTTTAATACCTGTCTTAGCCTCAAAAGCTTTAGCCATTTCTTCCTGTTTTGCCATTCTGGCTGGCTGAACTTCAGTAGTCCAAAACTTTATGTCTGCGTAAACAACATTCGAAATAAAAAACGAAATTACGCAAAACATTTTTATTATATTCTTCATTTCCCCTCCTATTTGTGGATAAATATATTAAAATGATTCTATTTAGCAAAGATATGATAGGCACATATCAGGTATGTGATTGATTCATGGTGATTATTTAAAAAAATGGGAAAAAATTAAAATTAGTCAATTATAAGTTGTGTTATGATTACATCCTATTCCCATTTTCATCAAAAATAAAAATATTATTTAAATCAAAACCTATAGAATTTCCTATATCAACATTGCTTGGAATTTTTGCACTTAATTGATGCTCATCTTTTTTCAAATATACAATTTTTTCATTACCGAGGTTTTCTATTAATTCTATTTCAAGATTAAAAGTAAATTGGGTATTTTGATTTACTTTTAAATGCTCGGGCCTAATACCCACAAAATGTTTAGTTTTATTTAGTTTTAATTTATCAAATTGGATATCATTACCTAATAATTTAATCGTATTTTTTGAAACAATATTTTCCTCTTTTACATCTAAAATATTCATTTTTGGTGTACCAATAAATTGAGCAACAAAAATATTTGCAGGATCATTGTAAATTTCTTCAGGAGTACCGACCTGTTCAATATTTCCTTGATTTAAAATAACTATTCTATCTGCTAGTGTCATAGCTTCAACTTGATCATGAGTTACATAAATCATATTTGTTCTGATTTGATTGTGTAATTTAGATATTTCTACCCTCATTTCTGCTCTCAGTGCTGCATCGAGGTTAGATAAAGGTTCGTCAAACAAAAATATTTTTGGATTTCTTGTAATGGCTCTTCCTATCGCTACTCTTTGTCTTTGACCACCAGATAATTCTTTTGGTTTTCTCTCCAATAGTTCCTCAATTTTTAAAATTTTAGCGGCTTGCATAACTTTTGTATTAATTTCTTCTTTAGGTCTTTTTTCAATTTTTAAACCAAAAGACATATTTTCATAAACGTTCATATGAGGATATAGGGCATAAGATTGAAAAACCATTGCGGTTTGACGTTTTGAAGGATGAAGGTCATTAATTTTTTGATCATTAATAAATATGTCACCTTCATCTATTTTTTCTAATCCTGCAATCATTCTAAGAAGAGTTGATTTTCCACAACCTGATGGTCCTACCAAAACAAGAAATTCATCCTCTTTTCCTTGTAGGTTAAATCCTTTAATTATCTTATTAGAACCAAATGATTTATGTACACCAGTAAACTTTATATTTGCCATAACTTATCTAATCATTTCTGAAATAATAAACAATG
>CACDWD010000006.1 GCA_902556285.1 uncultured Pelagibacteraceae bacterium | reverse complement strand
ATTAATCTTTTGTGTGTTCTTGTTTCAAACTGTTCTCTACTTTTCTTATCTATATGAGGTGATCTTAAAACAGTGTATCTTTCAATTCTTGTAGGTAATGGAATAGGACCTTTAATTGTAGCTCCAGTTCTTTTAACTGTGTTTACAATTTCTTCTGTAGAAGCGTCTAGAACTTTATTATCGTAAGCTCTTAGTTTTATTCTTATATTTTGCTTTTCCATTATCCTGCTATCTTTTTAGTTACTTCGTCTTGAACATTTTGAGGGACTTTAGAATAATGATCAAAGAACATTGAGTATTGCGCTCTTCCTTGTGACATTGATCTAAGATTATTAATGTAACCAAACATATTGGCTAGAGGGACCATAGCTGTAATTACAGTTGCATTACCTCTTTGTTCTTGAGTGCTAATTTGCCCCCTTCTACTGTTTAAATCACCAATAACATCTCCCATATAATCTTCAGGAGTTACGACTTCTACTCTCATAATCGGTTCTAGAAGTTTTAATCCACCTTGAGTACAAGCTTCTTTAAAACATGCTCTACTTGCAAGTTCAAAAGCTAAGACGCTTGAGTCAACATCGTGATGTAAACCATCAACAATAGTTACTTTGTAATCAATCATTGGGAAACCTGCCAAAATTCCACTATCTGAAACAGTTTCAATACCTTTTTCAACACCAGGGATAAATTCTTTTGGAATTGCGCCACCTTTAATTTTGCTCTCAACATCTCGACCTTTACCAGGTTCTTGAGGCTCTACTAAAAGTTTAACTTTTGCAAATTGACCTGCACCACCACTTTGTTTTTTGTGAGTGTATTCAACCTCTGAAGCAGCTTCTATAGTTTCTCTATAAGCAACTTGTGGAGCACCGACGTTTGCTTCTACTTTAAATTCTCTTTTCATTCTATCAACAATAATATCTAAGTGTAATTCACCCATTCCTTTTATAATAGTTTGTCCAGACTCTTCATCTGATGTAACTCTAAAGGAAGGATCTTCCTTAGCTAACCTACCTAAAGCTTCTCCCATTTTTTCTTGGTCAGCTTTTGTTTTTGGTTCTACTGCAATTTCAATTACTGGATCAGGGAATTCCATTGGTTCAAGAAGCACTGAATTTTCTTTGTCACATAAAGTGTGCCCTGTAATAGTATTTTTTAATCCAGCTAAAGCTACTATGTCGCCTGCATTAGCTTCTTTAATATCTTCTCTAGAGTTAGCGTGCATTAAAAGCATTCGACCAACTCTTTCCTCTTTCTCTTTAGAAGAATTGAAGACGGCAGTACCAGTTTTGATTGTACCTGAATAAATTCTAATAAAAGTTAATGAGCCAACAAATGGATCGTTAGCAACTTTAAAAGCTAAAGCAGAAAATGGAACACTGTCTTCAAATTTCATTTCCATTTCATCTTCACTGCCTAATTTAGTTCCCTTGATAGAACCAATATCTACTGGGCTTGGTAAATAATTCACAACAGCATCAAGTAAAGGCTGAACACCTTTGTTTTTGAATGCTGAACCTGTTAAAACTGGAACAAAACTAAAATTAAGTGTTCCTTTTCTTATACATTTAACTAAATCTTCTTCTTTAATTTCATCACCATTTAAATAAGCCTCCATTAGCTTTTCGTCTTGTTCAACGGCTGTTTCTACTAATTCTGTTCTATATTTTTCTGAAATTTCTTTTAGATCATCAGGTATATCTTTATATTCCCACTCTGCACCTAATGCTTCATTTTTCCATACTTGTGCTTTCATTTTAACAAGATCAACAACACCAGTTAAAGAAGCTTCAGCACCTATAGGGACTTGTAGAACCAAAGGTTTGGCACCCAATCTGTCTCTTATCATATCTACACATCTAAAGAAATCAGCGCCTGTTCTATCTAATTTATTAACAAAGCAAATTCTTGGTACTTTATACTTATCAGCTTGTCTCCATACTGTTTCAGATTGTGGTTCTACACCTGCTACACCATCAAAAACGGCAACAGCACCGTCTAAAACTTTTAAAGATCGTTCTACTTCAATAGTAAAATCTACATGACCAGGGGTGTCTATGATATTAATTCTATGATCATTCCAAAAACAAGTAGTAGCCGCAGATGTAATTGTAATTCCTCTTTCTTGTTCTTGCTCCATCCAATCCATTGTTGCAGCACCATCATGTACTTCACCAATTTTGTGACTTTTTCCAGTATAGTATAGAACTCTTTCTGTAGTAGTTGTTTTGCCAGCATCTATATGGGCCATGATCCCAATATTTCTGTATTTATCTAATGTATGAGTTCTAGCCATATCTTATTACCACCTAAAATGAGCAAATGCCTTGTTAGACTCTGCCATTTTATGTACATCCTCTCTTTTTTTAACAGCAGCTCCTTTTTTTTCATAAGCATCATAAAGCTCATTAAAAATTTTATCTGCCATATGTTTATCTTTTCTTTTTCTTGCTGATTCTACTAACCATCTAATTGCTAAGGCTTGTGCTCTTTTACTTTTTACTTCAACAGGAACTTGATAAGTTGCACCACCAACTCTTCTAGATCTAACTTCTACAGTTGGTTTGATATTGTTAATTGCTTCATTAAAAATATTTATTGGTTCGTCTTTCGTTTTTGTTTTAATTTTATCAATAGCTTCATAAACAATTTTTGCAGCGATACCTCTTTTACCGTCATACATTATATTGTTTATTAATTTTGGAATTATAGTTGAATTAAATTTTGGATCTGGAACTACATTTTTTTTTGGCTGTGTTTTTTTTCTAGACATTATTTACCTTTTTTTGTTCCATATAAAGATCTTCTTTGTTTCCTGTTCGCAACACCTTGAGTATCTAGATTTCCTCTTAGAATATGATAACGAACACCTGGTAAATCCTTTACCCTTCCACCTCTAATAAGTACTACTGAGTGTTCTTGAAGGTTGTGACCTTCACCAGGAATGTAAGCTGTAACTTCAAATCCATTTGATAATCTCACTCTAGCAACTTTTCTTAATGCAGAGTTTGGTTTCTTAGGAGTTGTTGTGTAAACTTTTACACAAACACCTCTCTTCAGAGGTTGCTTTTGTAAAGCAGGAACTTTGTTCCTTGCAGTTGGTTTTATTCTTTTTTTTCTTAACAACTGATTAATAGTTGGCATAAAATTTTTAAAATTAATTAATTTATTTTTAGATGAAAATAACTGACAGGTTATTTTGTGGCAGCGTTTAGTACTGTTAGAAGCACTACATTCCAACCAAAAACATCGCCAAATTACTTATTAATAGCCCTTTGTCAAACTAAAACTGCAATTTTTAGGCGATTTTTTTACTGATTTGCCTGTGTTTCTTCGGGTTCTGAAGCTTCTATTTTATCCTGCTCTGCTAAGAAATTATTATCATCTTCTAGAGCTTTATTGTTCCATCTATTTTTAATATTACCAGTACCTGCTGGAACTAATCTTCCAACAATCACGTTCTCTTTTAGACCATTTAATGGATCAACTTTTCCTTTTATTGCAGCATCTGTTAGTACCCTTGTGGTTTCTTGGAACGAAGCTGCTGATATAAACGATTCAGTTTGAAGTGAAGCTTTAGTAATACCCATTAATACTCTTTCACCAATTGCAGGGGTTTTTCCCTCTGCAACTAATTTTTCATTAGTATTGTCAAACTTAATCCTATCAACAACTTCACCAGGTAAATAACTAGAATCTCCTGATACTTTTACTTCAACCTTTTTAAGCATTTGTCTTAAAATCGTTTCTATATGTTTGTCATTAATTACTACACCTTGTAATCTATAAACCTCTTGAACTTGGTTTACAAAATATTCTGTTAATTCTTTGATTCCTAAAATTCTTAAAATATCATGTGGCAGTGGTTGACCATCTAAAAGATACTCTCCTTTTTGAATTTTTTCACCTGGATTGAAATTGATATGTTTACCTTTTGGAATTAAATAATTTGAAGGTTCTGATCCATCTTCAGGAACAATAGATACTCTTTGTTTGCCTCTTACCTCTTTACCAAAAACAACACTACCATCATTTTCCGCAATGATCGCACTATCCTTAGCTTTTCTAGCTTCAAATAACTCAGCAACTCTTGGAAGACCTCCGGTTATATCTTTTGTTTTTGTAGTTTCTTTAGGTAATCTTGCAATCACGTCACCTGCATAAACTTTTTGACCGTCTTTAATTGATAAAATTGAATCTGGTACTAAATAATATCTAGCTTCATTATCATCAGCTTTTTTAATCACATTTCCTTTTTCATCTCTAAGAGTAATTCTAGGTTTTAAATCGGTACTTTTTGATTGACCTCTCCAATCAATTACTGATTTAGAAGAAATTCCTGTTGCATCATCAGTAGTTTCTTGAATTGACACACCATCTATTAAATCTACATAGCTAGCTGTACCGCTTTTCTCTGCTATAACTGGAGTTGTGTAAGGATCCCATTCACATATTTTAGTATTTGCTTTTACTTTGTCACCATTGTTGAAAAATAGTCTTGATCCATAAGCAACTTTATAAACTGCTATCTGAACTCCTTTGTCGTCCTCAATAGAAAGTTGAGTGTTTCTTCCCATAACAATCAAATTCTTTTTAGAGTCTTCTAAAATATTTGAATTGATTATTTTTAAAGTTCCATCATTTTTAGTAACTATCTGAGAATCTTGTTTTACTGAGGCTGTACCTCCAACGTGGAACGTTCTCATTGTTAGCTGCGTTCCTGGTTCTCCAATTGATTGAGCGGATATCATTCCAATAGCTTCACCAACATGAACCATCTTACCTCTTGATAAATCTCGTCCATAACAAGTAGCACAAACACCCTCTTTTGAACTACATGTCATTACTGAATAAACTTTAATTGATTTAACTCCTGCAGCATCAATTTTATCGCAGCCTGCCTCATCAATCATTTCAGATTTTTTAATAATTACTTCTCCTGATAAAGGGTTTTTAACATCAGCAGCTGTTACTCTTCCTAATGCTCTTTCAGATAAACTAACAACCACATTACCACCCTCTAAAATTTCAGAAAGTTCAATAAATCCAGGATTATCACAATTTACTTTTGTTATTGTTAAATCTTGTGCAACATCACATAGTCTTCTTGTTAAATATCCAGAACTAGCTGTTTTAAGTGCTGTATCTGCTAATCCTTTTCTAGCACCGTGTGTTGAGTTGAAATATTCCAAAGCAGTCAATCCCTCTTTAAAGTTTGAGATAATTGGACTTTCAATAATTTCACCTGAAGGCTTAGCAATCAAACCTCTCATACCAGCTAATTGTTTCATTTGAGCGGCAGATCCTCTAGCTCCACTGTCAGCCATCATAAATACTGAATTAATTTTTAATCCTTCATCAGTTTTTTCTGTAGCTGAAATTCCCTTCATCATTTCGCCAGCAACTTTGTCTGTACACTTAGACCAAGCATCAACAACTTTGTTGTATTTTTCACCTCTTGTAATTAAACCTTCAGAATACTGAGTTTCATAATCAGCAATTAATTTTTTAGTATCATCAATTAATTGAGTTTTGTTTGCTGGAATTACAAGATCATCTTTTCCAAATGAAATTCCCGCTTTAAACGCATGTTTAAATCCTAAATCTTTAAGTTTATCACAGAAAATTACAGTTGTTTTTTGACCACAAAACCTAAATACAACATCAATTATTTCTGAAACTATTTTTTTAGGTAATAATCTATCTACTAAAGAAAACTTAATGTTGCTATTCTTTGGTAATAAATTTGCTAATAAAAATCTTCCGGCTGTAGAAGTATATTTTTCTATTTTCTTATTCCCTTGGTCATCTACAGTCTCGTATCTTGAAATGATAGTACTATGTACATTTATTTGACCAGATGATAATGCAAATTCAATTTGATCTGAATTTGTAAAGTATCCAGCTGGTTTGTCAGTTATAGGTTCTTGTGAGAGATAGTAAATTCCTAAAATCATATCCTGACTTGGAACGATAATTGGTTTACCGTTTGATGGAGAAAGTATATTATTTGTAGATAACATTAAAATTCTTGCCTCTAATTGAGCTTCTAAACTTAACGGCACGTGCACTGCCATTTGGTCTCCATCGAAGTCAGCATTAAATGCAGCACAAGTTAAAGGATGTAATTCAATTGCATCTCCTTCAATTAATTTTGGCTCAAACGCTTGAACTCCGAGCCTATGAAGTGTTGGTGCTCTATTTAAAAGTACCGGATGCTCTCTAACTATTAATTCTAAAGCGTCCCAAACTGCATTTGTTTCTTTTTCAACTAATTTTTTAGCTTGTTTGATTGTTGATGCTAATCCTAATTTATTTAATCTTGCATATAAAAATGGCTTAAATAACTCTAAAGCCATTTTTTTTGGTAAACCACACTCATGTAATTTCAAGTCTGGACCAACAACTATTACCGATCTTCCTGAATAATCAACTCTTTTACCCAATAAATTTTGTCTAAATCTTCCTTGCTTACCTTTTAACATTTCAGCAAGAGATTTAAGAGGTCTCTTACCTGTGCCTGTAATTACTCTACCTCTTCTTCCGTTATCGAAAAGAGCATCAACAGATTCTTGAAGCATTCTTTTTTCATTTCTTACTATGATGTCTGGAGCTTTAAGATCCATTAATCTTTTTAATCTGTTATTTCTGTTAATTACTCTTCTGTATAAATCGTTAAGATCTGAAGTGGCAAATCTTCCACCGTCTAGAGGAACTAATGGTCTTAATTCTGGTGGTATAACTGGTACTACAGTCATAATCATCCACTCAGGTTTTTGACCTGTTTCAATAAATGACTCTATTAATTTTAATCTTTTAATTGCTCTTTCTTCATTAACTTTTGATTTAGTTTCTTTAATAAAGCTAACAAGATTTTTTCTTTCTAATTCTAAATCTAAATTTTTCAGCATCTCAAGAACAGCTTCTGCTCCTATCCCGGAAGTAAAACTTTCTTCACCAAATTCATCCTGGTATTTTGCTAATTCCTCCTCATTTAAAAGTTGATTTTTTTGTAAACCAGTTAAACCAGGTTCTATTACTATAAAGTTTTCAAAATAAAGAACTCTCTCTATTTCTTTTAATTTCATATCTACTGCTAAAGCAATTCTGCTTGGAAGAGACTTCAAGAACCAAATATGTGCTACAGGTGTAGCGAGGTTAATGTGGCCCATTCTTTCTCTTCTTACATTTGATTTTGTAACCTCAACACCACATTTCTCACATATAATTCCTCTAAATTTCATTCGTTTATACTTACCGCATAAACACTCATAATCTTTTATTGGTCCAAAAATTCTTGCACAAAATAAACCATCTTTTTCAGGTCTAAACGTTCTATAATTAATTGTTTCTGGTTTTTTTATTTCGCCAAATGTCCATGATTTAATTTTTTCAGGACTTGCTAGTGAAATTTTAATACTGTTAAAATTTTGAGCTTCTGAAATTTCACTGCCCTTAAATAAATCTGTTAATTCTTTTTTCATTAATTAAGCTCCACATTTAATGCTAATGATTTAATCTCTTTAACTAAAACGTTAAATGATTCTGGTATTCCAGATTCAAAGTTTTCTTCACCTTTTACTATAGTCTCGTAAACTTTAACTCTTCCAGCAACGTCATCAGATTTAACAGTCAAAATTTCCTGCAATGTATATGATGCACCATATGCCTCTAATGCCCATACCTCCATTTCACCAAATCTTTGACCACCAAGTTGAGCTTTACCACCTAAAGGTTGTTGAGTAACAAGACTATAAGGTCCAGTAGATCTAGCATGAATTTTATCTTCAACTAAATGATGAAGTTTAAGCATATAAATTATTCCAACTGTAACCGGTCTATCAAATTTTTCTCCTGTTCTTCCGTCCCATAAGTAAGTTTGTCCAGATCCTGGTAAATTTGCAAGTTCAAGCATTTCAGTTACATTTTTTTCTTTAGCACCATCAAAAACTGGTGTTGAGATTGCGATACCATCTTGTAAATTTTCACAAAGATCTTTAAATTCATTCTTGCTTAATTTGTCTACTTTTTCATTGAAAATTTCTTCTCCGTAAACAGATTTTAAGAACTTTTCAATTTTTTCTGTTTTTTCAATTTTTTTGTTATTTTCGTTAACTAAATTTTTAACTTGTTCACCAAATTCTTTACATGCCCAACCCAAATGTGTTTCTAAAATTTGTCCAACGTTCATCCTACTTGGGACACCTAGAGGATTTAATACAATATCAACTGGTCTGCCGTCTTCTCTATATGGCATATCTTCAACAGGTACAATTTTACTAACAACTCCTTTGTTTCCATGTCTACCTGACATCTTATCACCAGGTCTTAATCTTCTTTTTATAGCAACGAAAACTTTTACCATTTTCATAACACTCGGTAATAAATCGTCACCACTTCTAATTTTTAAAACTTTATCTTCAAATCTCTCTGTTATGTCTTGTTTAGCTTTATTATATTGATCTTTTAATTGCGCCAATGTTGCTTCGTCATTTACATTTCCTACTGTGATTTTGAACACATCATTAATTGATAGTTTGTTAATTGTATCAAAATCTAACTTAGTTCCTTCTGATAAATCTCTTACCTTTTTAGTTAAAGATGATCCTGACAAGAATTGTGAGGCTCTTTGTTTAATACTTCTTTCTAAAATTTCTTCTTCAACGTTTTTATCTTGTTGAAATTCTTCAATTTCAGCTCTTTCAATAGTGATTGATCTTTCATCTTTCTCAACTCCATGTCTATTGAACACTCTTACATCAACTACTGTTCCACTTGACCCTCTAGACATCCTTAAAGATGTATCAGTTACGTCAATAGCTTTTTCTCCAAATATAGATCTTAATAATTTTTCTTCAGGGCCAGATGCTGAGTCCCCTTTTGGAGTAACTTTACCAACTAAAATATCTCCAGCATTAACCTCCGCACCAATATATACAATTCCTGATTCATCGAGATTTTTTAAAGCTTCCTCATTTACATTTGGTATATCTCTTGTTATTTCTTCTTCACCAAGCTTTGTATCTCTAGCCATTATTTCGTATTCAACAATATGAACAGATGTAAATACGTCATCTGTAACACATCTTTCTGAGATTAGGATTGAGTCTTCAAAGTTGTAACCTTGCCATGGCATGAATGCTACAGTAACATTCTTACCTAATGCTAGTTCACCTAATTTTGTTGAAGGACCATCAGCAATAATATCTCCAGATTTAACTTTATCTCCAACTCTGACTAGTGGTCTCTGATTAATACAAGTATTTTGATTTGATCGTTTAAATTTTTGAAGGTTATAGATATCTACGCCAGACTTACTAAAATCTGTTTCCTCAGTTACTTTTATAACAATTCTTTTACCGTCTATCTTATCAACAATACCATCTCGTTTTGCAACTATAGTCACGCCTGAGTCTAATGCCACATCACTTTCAATACCTGTACCAACAAGTGGCGACTCAGGTTTTAATAATGGAACTGCTTGTCTCATCATATTTGATCCCATTAATGCTCTGTTTGCATCATCATTTTCTAAAAATGGAATTAATGATGCTGCAACTGAAACAAGTTGTTTAGGTGATACGTCAATATAATCAATAGAATCAGGTCTAGCTAAAAGAAAATTTAGATTTTGTCTGCACGATACTAATTCTTCTGTAATTTTTCCATTTTTATCAAGTTTTGTATTTGCTTGGGCAATAGTAAATTTAGTTTCTTCCATTGCTGTTAGATATTCTACATTATTTTGTACAACACCATCCTTTACTTTTTTATAAGGACTCTCAATAAATCCATATTTATTAATTTTTGCATAAGTTGATAAACTATTTATTAGACCAATATTTGGTCCTTCAGGAGTTTCTATAGGGCAAATTCTTCCATAATGGGTAGGATGTACATCTCTTACTTCAAATCCTGCTCTTTCTCTTGTTAGTCCGCCAGGACCTAATGCTGATACTCTTCTTTTATGTGTAATCTCTGATAATGGATTAGTTTGATCCATAAATTGAGAAAGTTGAGAACTTGCAAAAAAATCTTTCAATGAAACAGTTAATGGTTTAGCATTTATTAAATCTTGAGGCATTGCAGACTCAATATCTAAAGTTGTCATCTTTTCTTTAATTGCTCTTTCCATTCTGTAAACACCAATTCTTGCCTGGTTTTCAACTAATTCACCAACGGAACGAACTCTTCTATTTCCCAAGTGGTCGATATCATCAATTTCATCTTTGCCATCTCTTAAATCAAGCATTTTATGAATGATTGCAATTATATCGTCGTTTCTTAAAATTGTAATTTTATCTGAACAATCTAAATTCAATCTTGAATTCATTTTAACTCTACCAACATCCGATAAATCATATCTGTCTGAGCTAAAGAAAAGATTATTAAATATTTGGGTTGCTATCTCTATGGTTGGCGGCTCGCCAGGTCTTAACATTTTATAGATTTCCGTGATTGCTTCGTCTTTAGTACTATTTTTATCAGCTAAAAGAGTTGTAAGTAGATAAGGTCCTTTATTTATAGAGTTTGTAATAGAAATCTGAATAGTATTTATATTTGCATCTAAAAATTGTTGAATAATTGTATCATTTAATTCAGTCCCAATTTTGAATACACCATCCTCTTCTTCATTAACTTTGACATCTCTGTGTAAAAATTTACCAAATAAGGATTCGTTAGAAACTAATATGTCTTTCAAGCCATCATTAGCTAATTTTTTTGCACTTAAAAAATTAATCTTATCACCTAATTTAATTACTACTTCACCAGTCTTTGCATCAATTACTTCTTCTGAGAAATTTTTAGCCTTGTAATTTTCTGGGTTAAATTTAGTTTTCCACTTTTGTGTTTTTGGATCAAAAGTATATTGCTCACTTTCATAGAACTCATTTACTATTTCAGATTTTGTGTAACCAAGTGCTAATAATAATGTAGATACAAAAATTTTCTTTTTTCTGTCAATTTTAAAATACAGAAAGTCTTTTACATCATATTCAAAATCTAACCAAGAACCTCTATTTGGTATAACTCTGCAATTAAATAATAACTTACCGCTTGCATGTGTCTTACCTTTATCATGATCAAAAAAAACACCAGGACTTCTATGCATTTGATTAACAACAACTCTTTGAACACCATTAGTTATAAAAGTTCCACTGTTAGTCATCATTGGAACCTCACCCATATAAACTTCTTGTTCTTTAGCAGAGAGAATATCTTTTGTGTTATTTTCCTGATCTATTTCATAAACAACTAATCTTAATGTACATTTAAGAGCTGATGAATAAGTTAAACCTCTTGATATACATTCCTCGACATCAAATTTAGGTTTGTCTAGCCTATAAGAAACATATTCTAAAGTTGCCTTATCATTCAAATCTTCAATTGGAAAAATACTTTTAAAAACTCTATCAAAACCTTTTGCTAATTCAGCTTCTGAATTAAATTCCGTTAACTCTTTATATGAATTTTTTTGTACTTCAATTAGGTTAGGAATAGATAAGCTCTCTTTAAGCTTGCCAAAATTCTTTCTAATATTTTTCTTTTCAGTAAAAGATAATTGCATCTAGTTTTATAAATACTGATTAAAAATAATCAGTATTTGAATTCTTTCTATTAAATTTATTTAAGTTCTACTTTAGCGCCAGCAGCTTCTAACTTTGCTTTGATCTCTTCAGCATCTTTTTTATTTACACCAGATTTAACTTCTTTTGGTGCTCCTTCTACAAGATCTTTAGCTTCTTTTAAACCTAATGAAGTAGCTGCTCTTACTTCTTTTATAACATTAATTTTTTTATCACCTGCAGAAACTAACATGATTGTAAAATCATCTTTATCTTCTGCTGGAGCTGCACCACCTGCCGCTGCTGGAGCTGCTGCTGCCATTGGAGTTACACCCCATTTTTCTTCTAGTTGTTTTGAAAGTTCAGCTGCTTCTGCAACAGTCAAACTTGATAAATCTTCAATAATTTTGTTTAGGTCAGGCATATGTTTTACTCTTTGGGTTGTGTTTCAGAATTTTCTGCCGACAAAGTACTCATTTTTTCTGAATGTGCAAGCAAAATACTGATTAATTTAGATGCAGAAGCGTTCAAAATACCTACAATATTGGCTCTTGCTTCATCTAATGTAGGTAAACTAGCTACATTTTGGACACCGGCCTTATCTAAGACCTCATTATCCATTATTCCACCAATTAATTTTAAGTTTTCGTTGTCTTTTGCAAATTTTGAAAGAATCCTTGCAGACATTATAGCATCATCTCCAAATGCTACTGCTGTAGGACCAGTAAATAAATTTGATAAATCTTTACACTTTGTTTTTTCTAAAGCTAATTTTGTAATTCTATTTTTTGTTATTTTGAAAATGATTCCATGTTCTCTCATTTTCCCTCTCAATTCATCTAATTGAGTCATTGTTAAACCTTGATAATGAGTAACCATGACAGCTTTACTGTTTTCAAATTTGCTAGTCATTTCTTCAATATAATTTTTCTTTTGTTCTTTATTCATCATGACTATATCGATTTCCCTAATTTAACTTTATATGAAACACCCATTGTTGATGTAGCAAATACACTTCTAATTAAGTCACCTTTTAAAGTGTTGTTTGATTTTTCTTTTTCTAAAGCATCTAAAATTGCATTATAGTTTTTTATTAATTGATCATCACTAAATGATTTTTTACCAATACTAACTCCAATATTTCCATCTTTATCATTTCTAATTTCTACTTGTCCAGATTTAGCATTAGTTACAGCTTCTTTAATATTTTCAGAAACTGAACCAAGTTTAGGATTAGGCATTAAACCCTTTGGACCTAAAACTTTTCCTAATTTAGATAATTTAATCATCATTCCTGGTGTACAAATTAATTTTTCAAAATTTAACTCACCGTTTTTAATTTTTTCAACAAATTCATCACCACCTATAATATCTGCACCAGCATCTTTTGCATCTTGTGCTTTATTATCTTCACAAACTACACCAACTTTAACTTTCTTGCCTGTTCCCCCAGGTAAGTTAACAACAGTTCTGATATTAACTTCACTTTTCTTTTGTTTGTTGTTTATTTGAAAACTTAAATCTAATGATTCATCAAATTTGGTTGTACAGTTTTTCTTAAGTTCAGGTAATAATTTTTCGATAGACTCAGCAATTAAGTCTTTAGTTTTTTCAGGTAATTTTTTATATCTTTTGGATGCCATTATTCTTTTACCTCTATACCCATTGATCTAGCAGATCCTGCAATAATTTTTATAGCTTCCTCAATATCATGTGCATTTAAATCGTTCATTTTTTCTTTTGCTATACTCTCTAATTGTTTTTTGGAAATTGAAGCAACAATATTTCTTCCAGGCTCTTTCGAACCACCTTTAAGTTTTACCGCTTCTTTAATGTAAAAAGATGCTGGAGGTGATTTAATTTTAAAATCAAATTTTTTATCTTTGTAAACTGTGATTTCAACTGGAACAGGTTTACCTGCCATTGATTTAGTTTTGTCATTGAAAGCTTTACAAAATTCCATTATATTTACACCTCGTTGACCTAATGCAGGTCCTACTGGTGGAGCTGGATTTGCTTGACCACCTTTAATTTGTAATTTTATAAATCCACTAATTTCTTTTGCCATTAACTTACTTTCTCAACTTGATTATATTCTAAATCTACAGGCGTAGGACGACCAAATATAGAAACTGACACCTTAAGTCTAGCTTTTTCTTCATCTATATCCTCAACCATTCCGCTAAATGAAGCAAAAGGTCCGTCAACAACCTGAACTTTTTCACCAACACTGTACTCAATACCAGATTTTGGCTGAGCTACACCGTCTTTAATTTGTCCTAAAATTTTTTCTATTTCTTTATCGGAAACTGGCACCGGGATACCTTTTGAACCTAGAAAACCGCTTACTCTCTTCAAATTTTTTATCATATGATAAACATCATTATTCATTTCACATTTTATCAATACATAACCAGGAAAATACTTCTTTTTTCTTTGAATTCTTTTACCTCTTTTTACCTCGGTAACATCATGAGTTGGGACTATAATTTCTTCAAATTTATCTGAGATCTTTGCTTTTTCAGCCTCTTCTCTAATTAAACCTGAAACTTTATTCTCAAAATTAGAGTGTGATTGAACTATATACCAATTTTTCATTAAATACTCACCTTAAGAAGCAATTCTAGAAATATTTTCAAAACTTGATCTAAAAGAAGAAAAAATAAAGACATTAGAACTGCCATCACTAAAACCATTAAAGCACCTTGCAATGTCTCTTTCCAAGTTGGCCAAGTAACTTTGAAGGCCTCTTGTTTAACTTCCTGTATAAATTTAATCGGGTTTCTCATAATTTATAGGCTCAAATTGGCAGGAGCGGAGGGACTCGAACCCTCAGCCTCCGGTTTTGGAGACCGGCGCTCTACCAATTGAGCTACACTCCTATTATTTATAGAGTTACTCTATAATTTTAGTTACTACTCCAGCTCCTACGGTTCTACCACCCTCTCGAATAGCAAAGTTTAATTGTTCTGCCATTGCAATTGGTGTTATTAACTTAACAGTAAACTTAGCGTCATCTCCTGGCATTACCATTTCAGTACCAGCTGGTAACTCAACTTCACCTGTAACGTCAGTAGTTCTAAAATAAAATTGCGGTCTGTATTTAGTAAAGAAAGGAGTATGTCTTCCACCTTCATCTTTTTTAAGTACATAAGCTTGAGCCTCAAATTTAGTGTGAGGGGTAATTGAACCAGGCTTACAAAGAACTTGACCTCTTTCGATGTCATTTCTTTCAATACCTCTTAATAAAATTCCAACGTTATCACCAGCTTCACCTGAATCTAATAGCTTTCTAAACATCTCAACTCCAGTACAAACTGATTTTTTAGTTTCTCTAATTCCAACTATTTCAACCTCTTCACCAGTTTTAATTACACCAGACTCAACTCTTCCAGTTGCAACTGTTCCTCTTCCAGAAATCGAGAATACGTCTTCAACTGGCATCAAGAATGGTTTGTCAACTTCCCTAGCTGGTTGTGGAATATGCTCATCAACAGCTTTCATCAATTCTAAAATTGAATTTTTTCCAATTTCATCATCTCTTCCTTCGACAGCTGCTAAAGCAGAACCTTTAACGATTGGTGTTTTATCACCTGGGTATTTGTAGGAAGTTAAAAGTTCTCTAATTTCTTCCTCAACAAGATCAATCATTTCTTTATCATCAACTTGATCCACTTTATTTAAGTAAACAACAATAGCTGGAATACCAACTTGTCTTCCTAAAAGAATGTGTTCTCTTGTTTGTGGCATTGGGCCATCAGCCGCGTTAACAACTAAAATTGCTCCATCCATTTGTGCAGCACCAGTGATCATGTTTTTAACATAGTCAGCGTGACCTGGACAGTCCACGTGAGCATAGTGTCTTTTTTCAGTTTCATATTCAACGTGTGCTGTTGAAATTGTTATACCTCTCTCTTTTTCTTCAGGTGCTTTATCGATTTGATCATAAGCAACTGCAGTTCCACCGCCAGATTGTGCCAATACATTTGTTATCGCAGCAGTAAGAGTTGTTTTACCATGGTCGACATGACCAATAGTCCCAATGTTACAGTGGGGTTTGTTTCTTACAAATTTTTCTTTTGACATTACTATTTACCTCAGTTTATTTGTTTTCATTTCTAATTTTATTTTCTTGGAGCGGGTAAAGGGAATCGAACCCTTACATCCAGCTTGGAAGGCTAGCGTTCTACCATTGAACTACACCCGCACAACCCCAAGAGTAACACTCCATGTTATCTAAAATTTATTAAATGGTGGAGGGGGAAAGATTCGAACTTTCGAAGACCGAAGTCAACGGGTTTACAGCCCGCCCCATTTGACCGCTCTGGAACCCCTCCTTTGGGGAAGTGTCCCCTTGTTCAATAAAGCTTCAAATAACAAGCGTTTTATATATTTTATTTATGCAAATGCAACACGTGATTTAATAGGAAAATATTAAAAAAACCGTATAAAACAGATACAAATTTATGAATAAATCATCATTTTTCATTGTTGGACAACACGCAGTTATTGAGGCTCTTAGAAACCCTAAAAGAAAGGTTTTAAGAGTATTTTTAACTGAGGAGTCTAAAAAAAATATTCATAGAAAAAACCCAAATAAAAACATTTTAGAGGATGTTAAAGTTTACTTTAAATCTAAAAAAGAATTAGACAAATATACTTCTAATGAACAATTAATGCATAATGGTTATGTTGCAGAGATTGAACATTTGGATCAACCAGATCTGAAACAATTTATAAAAGATAAAAATAATTTAACACTTGTCTGTCTTGATGAGGTTACTGATCCAAGAAATATTGGTTCATTAATCAGAAGTGCTACATCATTTGATATTGATGGATTGATAATTAAAGAAAGACATTTTCCTCGTGATAGTAAGTTGATGTATAAATCAGCTAGTGGATGCATGGAGCACGTAAATATATTCCAAGTATCTAATATTAATTCCACTTTAAAAAATTTAAGAGAAAAAAATTTCTGGGTTTATGGGTTTGATGCAAAAGGTCAAAAAGATTTTACAGAAATAAAATGGGAAGGAAATAACATCCTTCTATTTGGATCAGAAGGATTTGGTATGAGACAGCATACAGGTAAATATGCAGATTTTTTTGTTAAAATTAATATTAATGAGGATATAGAAAGTTTAAATATCTCAAATAGTGCTGCAATAGTGTTTCATCACCTTAGTTATATAAAAAAAAAGAGTTGATTATTTAACAAATAATTAATAATTATTGCGCATGCCCTTGTAGCTCAGCTGGTAGAGCAATTGATTTGTAATCAATAGGTCCGCGGTTCGAATCCGTGCGGGGGCACCATCACTCAATAAAATCAACGTTAAATATTTTTCAGAAATTAGAATTTCATCCGTTAGAACACATTCAGTGTGTTAGTAGTGTGTTAAGATTGTGTTGTGATCAAGTAGTCTCTTAATTTTATTTATTTTTTTTAATTCTTCTTCTTGCTATCTCGACATCAAAACTAAATATTCCTTCAAATTTAAAATTATCAAAAAATATATATGTTTTATCCCAAATAGGACCAACACACCAAAAACAAATAAAGGCTCCAATCATAACCAAGGGCATTCCTATCCACATTGATACTTCAAAGTTTGCTTGAACCCACATCCAGGTCCCAAACCAAACTGAAAAAGCGATGAAGATTGCTAATAAAATAATGGCTGGATATAACGCAGAAAATAAAAATGAATAAATTAGATTTCTCTTTTTTTTAAAACAACCATAAAAATTTATACAAAATGGAAGAAAAAAAAATAATAAAAAAAATTGAAAACTGGAATTTATTATTAATTCCTTAATACTATTAATTAATTGCACTATCATAACAAACCCAGAACCGTGATCCCTAAAAGTTTTTTCATTTTTTTTCTTTAATAAGTGCAATCATTGCACCAACAAATCCACCTGCCAACATCAATCCAATAATTCCACCAATGCCATATCCTTCTGCTACACCCCAGCCAAGACCTATGCTTGCACCTGCTATGACTATTGATTTATAAAATGTTGACATAATTTTTAATATTATAATTAAGTAGGATTATAAAATTTATAATTTTTCTCTAAATATTTAGCAAGCCTTGTAGCTTTTATAGATGAACCATCAGATTGCGTTCTTAATGTTAACTTCTTATCTTCTCTTCTAAACTCCATTACAGCTTCAAAATCTGGAAAATCGAGTGTGTAACATCTAAAAGCAACTCCAAAAATTGGCATCAAATGAAATGTGAAGTCTTCATTTTTTTTATATTGCCAGTTAAATTTATCAGAATTTTTCATAGTAATTTTTTCATTTTTTTTAATTTTTTTCACTTCATAAGAAGGATGGGGCCATATTATTTCTTTATTTTTTAAATATTTTTCTAGATCACCTTCAACAAAATAATTTTTTTTCTTATAAACGAGATGTAATTTTTTTTTAATTTCTCTAAATCTATCTAAAATAAATTCAGCATCAGGTAACGGATCATACAACGCTCCAAAAATCATATTGTTAATGCAAAACCTTATCTAAAATATTAACTATAACATAACGATGCTGATCATCACTCTCAACATCAAACTCTATTTGTGGATCGATATCTCCCTCGACAACCTCTAACATTGAGCTTATATAGCTGCCTAACTCATTATCTGTTGCAAGGAAATCAAACTTTTTTTTAAATGTTATCATTTATATGCCTATACCTTTAGACTCTAAGAAAAAAAGATAAATAATTATACCTATTATTATAGCTCCAGCAGGAGCCCACCATCCATAGGTTCCAACATTAACAAGAGCAAAAATAATAAGACCAAATATTAATAAAATCTTAATTAACGGATTCATTTTAATATTATTATTTTTTTCATCCTGACTTTGATGAATAATTTTTGATCTTTGACGTGTTTTTTTTATATTTTTTCTTTTTTTCTTTTTGACCATTAAATAAAACTTTATCACTGTGTTAATAGTGTGTACAGATTTGAAATAACTTTCAATTAACGTTGATAGCGTTTATCTTTTTGAATTTAGACTCTCGATTTGTAATCAATAGGTCCGCGGTTCGAATCCGTGCGGGGGCACCATCAATCAATTAAATCACCACTTATTTTTTTTGCAAAGTAAAGATTTAATTAAATTTTAAATTTAATTGTGCCAGGATTGTGCCAGAAAACTTTTAAATAAATTAATTAATTAAATCAACAACGAGCCGGGAAGGAATTTTTTTCTGCTTACCTCATAAACATTTGAGTAATAGATGTAGAGACGCTAATTCTGCTAGCATCCTTATCCAGCAGTTGGTCATAAGTAGTTACAAATTTAAAACCATCAACAAAAATTGTAGAGACAACCATTGATCTGTTTGTTCCTTGATTGATTAATTCTCTTTCAAGAAGTTTAATTTCAGCAGCTGCAACGTTACACAGCAACAAACCCAGAATCACAATCCCTAAAAGTTTTTTCATTTGATCTACCAAGCAGTTAATTTCCAGCACTCATTAGCGTCTTCAATACGAATATAACAACCCAGAAAAGACATAATTTTAAATGCACAAAAACCTCCAACTAAAATAATGACCACGAGCATTATTGGATTAATTTTTTTCATTTACTAACTAGTTTCTCTTCTTATTTGCTCAATTTTAATCTTTTTCTGTAGACTTCTATTTTTATCATAAAGGAGATTAAACTTTATTTTATTATTAGTTTTAACTGTAATTGATTTAGCATTTCTTACTTCTAAATTATCTGCAACAGCACTAATAGGTCTTTTAGTTGGGTTTAGGTTAGTTATAACTATTTTAGTTTTGTCATTAACTATTTTGCCCCTCCATCTTCTTGGTCTAAATGCACTTATTGGTGATATTGATAATTTTTTTGAATGAAGACTTAAAATAGGTCCGTGAACTGAGAGATTATAAGCTGTACTTCCTGCGGGTGTTGATACTAATACCCCATCTGAAACTAATTTTTTAATTATTTGTTTTGAGCCTTGTTTGATTGATAAAGATGCTGCTTGTCTACTTTGTCTTAGTACAGAAACTTCATTGATTGCTATAGATCTTCTTGTTTGATTATTTTTATTTTTAACAATCATTTCTAATGGAGAAATTGTAACCAAGTTTGCTTTTGATAAATTTTTAATAATATCTTTAGATGAAAATTTATTCATAAGAAATCCATAATTTCCAGAATTGATCCCATAAAATTGCTTGTTAGAATTTTTATTTTTTTTTAACGTTTGAAGCATGAAGCCATCACCACCAATAACAATAATCAGATTTTCTTTTTTAAAGTTATTAGACTTAATTTTTTTTATTAATATATTTTTAATCTTTGAAGATTTTTTATTTTTATCCGAAATAATATGAAGTTTGCTCATTTAGTGGTGCCCTCGGCCAGACTCGAACTGGCACTCCGCAAGCGGCAAGGATTTTAAGTCCTTTGTGTCTACCAATTTCACCACGAGGGCATTAATGAATTTCATGAGTATTTATGCTAATATTTATAATTGAACAAGAGGAATAAGTAAAATTTTTTTAATTTATCTCCCTAGGTACTAGTCTGGTACTAGTTATCCCATATTCTCCTATAATGTTATTGAAAAATTAATTGATTAATTCCATTTAGAATATTCAAAACTATATAAACTTTAGCAATGGTACCCCATGACCATTGATTTTTTTTAGGTTTAAAATTGGATGCAGATCTCCAGGTACCTACATAAGCAATAATTAAATATATATAGTAGAAAAGTAGATAAAGAAGAAGCAAAGCAGTAAGTGTTTCACTTATACTGTCTACATAAGAATCTGTGATTAAAAAAGTTGGTAATGAAAGCAATCCACCACCTAGAAATAATACTAACCAAAAACTCAATTTCAAAGATAATTTGCCTTGCCAGAAGTTATTAAAATTTGTTTTTAGATTTTTATTTTTTTTCATATCAATTAATTGATTTTAATATTGATTTTAATATTGACTCTTTTTTGTTATATTTTTCAATATCTTTAAGTGGAGTAACGCATGTATAAGTATCTCTACCAGTAAGCACTTCCCCATTTTCAATATTAATAAATATTTTTTTACCCTCGATAATGTTATCAACAATACTTAATATTGGATACTTAAACGTTTCATACTTTTTTTTAGGTGGACTCCACATAGAAGAGTCGTTTTCAGCATAATCTTTTTTCTGATAAATTAACCACTCGTCAGTATAAACTCTAAGCAAAGTAATAATCCCATTTTCTAAATCGATTGAATAAGTGTATTTTTCATAAGTACCAAAAGGTAATTTTGAGTCTTTTGGTTTTTTAAGTATTTGGCTATTAAATAAATCCCAAGTTTTTGACCACTTAAGCTCGTCGGTGCCACTTTTTGTCCATCTACATTTAGTTAGCTCTATAATTTGAGAAATTGAGGGTGTAAACAACATAAAAGATAGAACTACAATCCCTAAAAATTTTTTCATAAGTATCTTTTTTTAATCAGCAAAAAATATTAAAAATAAAACATATAATGGAAGAAAAATAATGGCTGCATAAATACCATATCTGTTCCATTTTATCTTATCGGCTTTAGTTTCCTTGTATTCACGATTAGACTCTTTAAAACCTAAGCGATCGAAAATAAAATAAGCAGGCAATACAATTGAAGCCCATAACAGTATAAAAACTGCAAATTTCAAACTAAGCATACCTAAAGGTAATCTTATGATAGGTAGTTTACAAAATATATTAGGGTATGACGCACAAAAAGAAATATCTGGTAGAAAATTTGTACCGAAAACTAGTTTTATCAATGCAATAAAAGTTCCAATAAAAAATATTGGCATAATCCATTTCGTAACTAATTTGTTAGTTTTTTTTTTCACTAATATTTGATATTTTTTTGCTTCCATTGCATAAATTTTTTCTCAGAAATTGAGAAAAATAAATGATCTTTATATCCAGTTTCTTCTGACCAATCGACACAGGAGGCGTGTAAAACACCTGATTTAAATATATACATTAGATCTGATAATTTACTTTTGCCTGAGCTATCTGCTGGATGATTATTAGTTTCTGGCCCTACTTTTTTGATATTTTGTAATGATGTGCCGTAAGCATTTAATAGACTATCTCTTATAGATTCACATTCATTCATATTGCTAGTCAATTTTTGTCCAGCAATTTCTAAAATTTTATAATCTTTATCAGATGTTTTATAAGAAATAGTTAATTGATCAAAATTTTCCGATATGCCTTGAGTATCAAATCCTGAAACAGAATATTTATTATTCTTAAAATTTTCCATATTTGTAGCTTTAATAGTTGCTTCATCTACATATTTGGTAAATTTTTCTCCTATCTTCATTCCTTCAAGTATTAATTGATTAAAACTGTCGGCACTTGCAGTATTAAAACAAAATAAACTCAACATTATAAAACTTAAAATTTTTTTCATGAAATGAGCCTACATTATTATCTCTCCAGGTACTAGTTTGGTACTAGTTTGAACAAATTAAATTAGTCTTATTTTCTAAAGTTAATTGAATGATAAATTAAAGTTATGAGAATTTATAGGATGTTTAGACTGCCCTAGACTACTATGGACTGATTTTAACTTCTATCCCTCGTCTTTTAAGTCCTTTGTGTCTACCAATTTCACCACGAGGGCATTAATGAATTTCATGAGTATTTATGCTAATATTTATAATTGAACAAGACTTATAAGTAAAATTTATTTATTTTATCTCCCTAGGTACTAGTCTGGTACTAGTTCTCCCATATTATCCTATACAAATTAATCTAAATAAATTAACTTTGACTTATGGCGAAAAAAAATAAAAACATAGGTGGAAAAGCACATAATAAAGTTGCATCCATACTTCTAATTGTTGCAGGATTATTTTTTGCTGGTTTACCCTTGACTGTCAGCTATATGTTTTTTGAATTAAAAGTACTCATGGCAGCGGGAATAGTAATGATTATTCTAGGTGGGATTTTATTTAAAAAATCATTCTAACCAAAGATTAATTCGAATAATCCCTTTTTTTACAAATAAGAGTTACAGAAGTCATTCCTTGGTTTTGTACTTTTTCCTCTGAATTTATAATATTACCTATAATTTCTAATTTTTTATCATGAAGTTTAATTTCTTTTATTAATTCTTCATCAGTTAAATTAAATTTTGAAATTTTACTAACTACTCTATCGAATTTAGTTCCGTATTTTTTAAGCTCATTTTTTTCTTCATCGGTTAAACTAACAGTAAACAGCCAATAAGAAAGTTTCTCATCCACTGGTGGAGTTAGCATATTTATTGTTAAGAATGCTTCATTACCTGATTTTTTATATGTATTTTCTAATGAAAAAAATTCTAAACTTTCACCAGTGAATCTTCCGAAGTTAAGAAACTTATTTCCTCTAAATTTTGTATATAATACTACGTTGTTATCTTCATATATTTCTAATATTTTAATTATTGAAGAAACTCCATCTTTACGACAAGCAAACGTATCATTTTCACCAAGGTTTAAAGAAGAGTTAGAATTTGATGGTGTTGAGGTTTTTTCGTTACTAATATTACATGTATATATAAGTGGATCACCTACAACCTCTTTTTTAGATGAAGATAAAATTTTTTCAATTTTGTTAAGGATAAAAATTTCATCCTTTAATTCTTTATCTGTTAAATCAAAATCAGCTATATCGTTATAATTTGAAAATTTGGAATTAAGTTGCTTAATTTCATTTAACTGATCTTTTGTGAGCCTATAAGTATAAACAATTAATTTTCTTGAATTATCTTTTAATGGCTCAAATGTGCTTATGTGAACTACATCCCACTTATATTCCATTGAATAAGAAACAAGAGTATCATTATTAATTTTCATAAAAGAAAATGCACTACCAAAGTCAGATTGTTCAAAGCCAAGCAAATATTCAGAATCATATTCTTTGATAATATTTACTTGAGTTCTAATAGAAGACCCATTTCCTAAACAATTAAATTTTTTTGGTTGAAAGTTTGATGCATAACTAACATTGAACCACATTAAAATCAGAATTAGATAAAGAAATAGTTTTTTCATAGTTTAATTACAGTAAGTATAAACAGTTCCTTCTTCTAAAATCTCTAATAACTTATCATTATCTTTGATACCTGAATACATTGATTTTTTGGGATTAATCTTATTAGTTTTTAAAAAAATTTCTGCTGCAGATGATTTTATTCCAAAGTTAATACCCTCTGTTAGATCTTTAGCTAATCCTGATACAGCTATTGCAATAAGATCTCCATTTTCATTAATTATTGGTCCGCCACTATTTCCAGGGTTTATTGGGGCATCTATTTGTATTTCATTTGAGTTATCTTCAAATCCTTTAAGAGAACTAACAATACCTGATGATATTTTAAGATCATCACTTAAACCTTTGCCTAGTGGATATCCTGCAACATAAACTTTGTTAAGCTTCTTTGTTTCATCTTTCGAAAAAGTAAAAAAAGATTTTGGCCTTAGCTCAGCTTTAAGTAATGCTAAATCTAAAGTTTTATCGGTTGCTAATAATTTTGCATCATAGTCATTATTTTTGTATATGATTTTGCTCAAACTACATCCTTCAACAACATGATTGTTGGTTAATAAGTGTCCTCTATTACTTATAAAAAAAGCAGTTCCACTAGATCCTCCAGAACTTTCACTAGATTTTGTTTTTTCTGAATTACATAAGTAGCTAAATTCACTCAAACTCCGTGAATTTGACTCTAATTTTTTAATATAAGTTTTATTTTTTAGATTTACAAAAATTTTGTATTTAAAAATAATATTCTTATCTATAAAACTATCATCTATTCTTTGTCCAACTACTAAATCTCCAATAAAAGTTAATAGATCAAATTCTTCTTGATTAATTTTTTTTTTATTTTCAAGTCCACGTAAATAACTTTCCCAAAATTTATCATGTGTTAAGCCTGTTGAAGCTGATGAACCATCAGCTATCCATTTTTTTTCAGATTCTTTCTTTTCTTTTTTTCCATCATCTGACGTTCTGTACCACTTTGCTAATGATTTAGAATATGCGATTGAGTAGTCTGACTGAATATCTGTTATAAATATTTTACCTATTTCACTATCAATACTAACAATTGAGTCTTCTTTCCTTTTAACCATTTCATTAGTGGTAATTTTTTTGTTTGTTTTAGGATCAATTAGTCTTTTCTTTGTCATAGAAATTCGATCCCACATATCAGCTTGCCATATTGTGTCACTACCTTTGCTATAGCATTGGTTTATTTCATAAACTTCAGAAAATGAAGGGGTGGTAAATATGAATTTGATAATTATGACAACTAGAAATTTTTTCATTAATAAAAGCTTATAATATTATCTTTCTAGGTGCTAGTCTGGTACTAGTCCTCCCATAATATCCTATATTTGTTTTTTATTTATGAGCTCCTCTTACCCATTTAGCAAATTCGTTTGATAAAATTCCATATCGAAAATGATCATCTTTTCCTGACTCCTCTGACCAATCATAACAAGCAATGAAAATAATATCACCATTATCAAAAGTATACTTAGTATTGTAAGATTTACTTTTTCCTGAACTATCCTGTGGAAGTGGAGCGTCAAACGAATTTTTTAGTTCGCTTGATATTGCCATATCATGATTTTTAACAGTTTTATCTTTTCTTTTTAAACACTCTTGAAAATTTGTTGGAAATAACTTCATACCACTCATTTCTAGGACTTTATACGAAGGGTCATTTGTTCTGTAACTAAAGCTCATAACATCATAGTCTGGATTGTTAATAGAAATAGATACTGGAGTAATTTCTTTATTTTTATACCAATTTTTTTTATTTGCTTTAATCATCTCTTTACTAGTAAAATTTAAAGCACTATCTCCAATGAATAAACCAGCTATATCATGAGCAGTTATACTATTTGTGTTTCCAATATTGCTTAAAAAAAAACTAAAAAAAGATATAACTAAAATTTTTTTCATTAATAAAAGCATATAATATTATCTCTCTAGGTACTAGTTTAGTACTAGTCTACACATATTAATTAAGGTTTGTTTTTTAACCTTAATTGAAAGATAAATTTAAGAATGGGATTTTATAGGATGTTTTAGACTGTCTTGGACTACTACAGACTGACTTTAACTTCTATCCCTCGGCTTTTAAGTCCTTTGTGTCTACCAATTTCACCACGAGGGCATTAATGAATTTCATGAGTATTTATGCTAATATTTATAATTGAACAAGTTTAATATGTAAAATTGTTATTTATTTAAATATTTTATAAATTTCAATAAATGGAAAAAGTATTCAAAGTTTTAATATTTACCGACCTTGATGGATCACTTCTTCATAGAGATACATTTAAATTTGATGAGATAAAAGACTATTTAATGGAATTAATTTCCAAAGGTATTTACATAATACCAAATACAAGCAAAACTGAGAAAGAAATTTTAGATTTTAATAGCGAGTTAGGTTTAAGTTTGCCTTATATTTCTGAAAATGGAGCATCTATTAATGGCTTAGACTTGTTAAATTCAGAATTACCTAAAGAATTAATTCTCAGTCGAGAAAAGGGTGATATTTTAAATATTTTTAAAAATATAGTTCCATTAAATCTACAAAATAAATGCAAATTGTTATCTGAAATGAATAAGACTAACCAAAGTTTTATTTTTGGTTTAGAAGATAAAAAACTGGAAATGGCTTTAGATCGTAAATACACAATTCCATTAATATTTAAAGGAAGTAAAAATGAAAAAATTGAATTATCAAAGATTATTAAAAATGAAGGCCTTTATCTTCAAGAAGGTGGAAGAATAATTAATTTAACCGATAGAACAAATAAAGCCAAAGCACTTCAAGTATTCGTTAGATTCTATAAAAAATATCAAAAAAATGTGAAAACAATAGCTGTAGGTGATAATTTCAATGACTTAAATATGCTGAAAACAAGTGATTTTCCTTGCCTAGTATTTAATGATCAATTCACTTTAGATGAAATCCCAATTAAAAATTTAATAATCTCAAACAAGCCATCACCTGAGGGCTGGGCAGATGTGATTAAAATGGCTCTAGTTAAAATTAATAAAAATTAATAAAAAAACTCTATGAGCGAATTTACACAAAATGGAATTATATCTACACTTCACGATTTTGGAACAAAGTCAACAAGACAAATAGAGAAAGAGCTTTTAAGTTTTTCAAAAGAGAGAAAAATGGAACTTATCTTGCCATGCCTTTATAGTGAGTTAAATGGAGATGCGTTACCAAAAATAGTTTCTGAAATTGCTCAAACTAACTATCTACATCATATAATAATAGGGTTAGATCAAGCTAATGAAAAGCAAGCAAGAAAAGCATGGACTTTTTTCGAAAAATTAGAAACTCCTTTCACAATTCTTTGGAATGATGGTCCTAATTTAAAAAAATTAGATAAAGAACTGCAAAAAAAAGCACTGGCGCCAAATGAAAAAGGTAAAGGTAGAAATGTTTGGTATTGTATTGGTATGTCTATCGCAAGAAATAGTGCAAGATCGGTCGCTTTACATGATTGCGATATAAAAACATATGATCGAAGAATGTTAGCAAAATTATTTTACCCAGTAGTTAATCCTTTATTCAATTTTGAATTTTGTAAAGGTTACTATCCTCGGGTAGCAGATAATAAAATGAATGGAAGAGTGGCAAGACTGTTGGTATTCCCACTATTAAACGCTTTAGAAAAAACTATAGGTAAAAGTGAATATTTAGATTTTATGAAATCATTTAAATACCCACTAGCTGGAGAATTTTCTTTTAGAAGAAATATTCTTCCAGAATTAAGAATTTCATCAGACTGGGGAATAGAAATAGGAATTTTATCAGAAATGCAAAGAAACTTTTCTCCTCAAAATATTTGTCAGGTTGATTTAGCTGATACTTATGATCATAAACATCAGGATTTATCTATTGATAATGAAAATAAAGGTCTATCAAGGATGTCAATTGATATAATTAAAACATTTATCAAAAAACTTGCTACACAAGGTCACTCGTTTAGTAGAGAACAATTAAGATCACTTAAAGCAACTTACTATAGATCAGCACTTGATTTAATAGACGCTTATCGGGGTGATGCTGAAATGAATGGTTTGAAATTTGACTCTCATTCTGAAGAAAAAGCTGTCGAATTGTTTTCTAAAAATATAATTAAAGCAGGAGAAGATTTTTATTTAAATCCAATGGATGCTCCATTTATACCAACTTGGAGCAGGGTTAAAAGTGCTATACCTGATTTTTTAATAAGATTAGAAAAAGCTGTTAATGAGGATAATAAATATTATCTATAAATACTTAATTAATTAAATTATATTGATAATTTCTAGCTTCTAACACCTCATCAGGTAAATTAAGCTCTACATCTTCTATTTTAATTATTTCATCCTTACTAATATCTTTTTTTAATATTGCATTATCAGTAAGACCTAATGGTAATATTTTTTCCTTTTTTGATTTTTCTGAGGTTATCAATCTACCTCTTGCACAAAATCCACCCTCACCATCAAGTTTTTCACCTTTTTTTAAATCTTTTTTTGCAATACTAGCAACTTCAGCATTATAATTTTTTGTAAAACCAGTTGCTCTTTTATCTAAAGCTATAGAGTATATGGATTGAGCGAGTTCTAATCCTATATAATGATATGGCCTCCAGATAGCAGAATAATTACCTGAGGAGTCTGTAACCATTCCATAATCTTTAAAACAATTTTTTACGTATTCATTCTTTGCTTTTAAAACAATGTAAACACCCCATCTTAAATCATTTTCAATATCTTTTTTTTCTAAATCGATACTTGAAATTACTTCTACCTGCCCTTCACTATCAATTAATCCTCCATCTTTTTTGGGAATCATCTTCTTGGCAATATCATACACACCAACTGGAGGAAAAGTTAAACCATTACTTGGACATTTTAAATTTGCAGCATTACTTACTGCACACATTTCTATAGCTGATTTATCTCCACACAAAAAACTATTAAACATTTTTGGGTTCATTCCAGATTCATTTTCTGCTCTTTCTTTAGTTAAACCATAATGACCCCAAACTGTGTCAGGTGTAGAATATTCAAATGATGGGTGATACTTGGTACCTTTTCCGGCACAAATAACTTCGAAACCGTTTAATCTTGCCCACTCAATTTGTTCTAAAATTAATGAAGGTTGATCACCATAAGCCATTGAACAAATTACACTATTTTTTTTAGCCAAATCTGAAAGATATTTCCCACATGTAATATCGGCTTCAACATTTACCAAAATTACATTTTTTTTATTTTTTATTATTTTACATGCATGTACTGTACCTATAATTGGATTTCCTGTAGCTTCTATAAATATTTCTATATTTCTCTCTAAAATTTCATCTAGTGAGTTTGAAAAATTAATTTGATCTATACTTTCAGAGCTAAGACCACTATTTGAACAATTTTTTTTAGCTTGATTAATATTAATATCAACAATGCTATCAATTTGTATTTTATTTAAATGATTATACTGTGCCAAAAACATGCTAACAAATTTTCCACATCCAACAAAAGCTATTTTAATTGGATCAGTTCTGGTCTCTAATTTTGTGTGTAAAAACATTTAGAGTTAGTTTTGTAACGCTTTAATTAAAAACTTTTTATCAAGTTTGCAATCTCGATATCCCTTTTTTACAACATTTAAATATCTGTCAGTTGGAAATTTAAATGGTGATTTTTTTACCATTGTATAAGTCATCACTTTTTTTCCATAATAATAAAAGTAGTATTTTTTATAAAGAATCGGAAAATCTTCATATACATCTAATTTTTTTTCATCACTTTTTGAAATTTCAAATAAAGCTCCTGGAACAATAGAATTTTTTTTAGGCTCGATGTCTGCAGCTCTGTATTTGCTTCTAAAGGTTAATCTAAAATCTTTTAAATTTA
>CACDWD010000005.1 GCA_902556285.1 uncultured Pelagibacteraceae bacterium | reverse complement strand
GAAACTGGAAAACAAATTCTTTTTGTAAATTGGACTTATACAAAACAAATAGTTGATATGGATAAAGATGAAAGTGATGAAATATTAAAATATTTGTTTGAACATCAGGCAAGATTAGATCTTACTTGTAGATTTAAATGGACAGAGAATGCAATTGCAATCTGGGATAATAGAAGTGTTCAACACTATGCTATTGCTGATTTTTATCCAAATAAAGGACTTGGATTTGAAAGAATAATGGATCGTATTGCTATAGAGGGTGATCATCCTCAATAGTAAATGAAAATAATTTATAAAATCATTTCAAATTTCATAAATAATAAATCTTTATATATAGGTGAAAAAGTAACAATGTCAGAGCACATGATACAATCAGCAATGCTCGCTGAAAAAGCAAAGTGTGATGATGATTTAATTTGTGCTTGTTTACTTCATGACTACGGACATTTTCTTTTAGAAGATCCTGATGAACTGGTTAAAAACAAACTAGATGGACAGCATGAAAATATTGGATATCAATATCTTAAAAAGTTTTTTGGACAAAAAATTGTTGAGCCAATCAAATACCATGTATTAGCCAAACGTTATTTATCTAGAGACAAAAAATATTTTGATTTTTTATCAGATGCGTCAAAAATTAGCCTTAAGTTACAAGGAGGAGTTCTAAATGCTAAAGAGAGTAAAGAATTTGAAAATAAATCTTACTTTAAGCCATCAATTCTTCTTCGAAAATTTGATGAAGCTGCTAAAAGAACCGATATTAAAATGAAATCTATTCATGACTATGAAAAGTTGTTAAGTTCCAAACTTATATGAATTTCGATTATTTAATTATTGGCGCTGGAAGTGCAGGCTGTGTACTTGCAAATCGATTAACAGAAAACAATCAAAACAATGTAGCAATATTTGAAGCTGGGAAACCCAGTGATATTTGGAAAGTTAACATGCCACTTGCAATTTTATATACTATGCATGATCCAAAATATAACTACAAATATTATTCAGAACCAGAACCCCATCTACATAATAGAAGATTATTTTGTCCAAGAGGAAAAATGATTGGTGGATGTTCTGCTCATAATGGAATGGTGTTTGTTAGAGGAAATCCAAATGATTATCAAAGATGGGCTTCTTTTGGATTGGATGATTGGTCTTATGAAAAAGTCCTTCCCTATTTCAAAAAAATTGAAACTTGGTCAGAAGGAGAAAATGAATATCGAGGTGGTAGTGGGATATTGCCAGTAAACCAATCTAAAAATAAAAATCCTTTATTTAAAGCATTTGTAAACTCTGCTGGTGAGGCTGGTTACAAAATAAATAATGACATGAATGGTAAAGAGCAAGAAGGTTTTGGGATGTACGATGTCACTATTCATAACGGCGAGAGAGCCAGTGTTTCAAAATATTATTTAAATCCTGCAAAAAAAAGAAAAAACCTTAAAGTATTTACAGAAGCTTATGTTGAGAGAATAATTTTTGATGGAAAAAAAGCAATTGGAATTGAAGTTAAAATTAAAAATAAAGTTGAAAAAATTTATGCAAATAAAGAAGTAATTTTAAGTGGAGGTGCAATTAATTCACCTCAGTTACTTATGCTTTCAGGGATTGGCCCAAGTCAACACTTAAAAGATAAGGGTATTGATGTTGTACACGACTTAGAAGGTGTTGGAAAAAACTTACAGGATCACTTAGAAACATATGTTCAGCAAGAATGTAAAACTAAAGATACCTTATATTCTTACGTTAATAAGTTAAATATGGTTAGAATTGGAATTCAATGGTTTTTAAATAGAAGTGGTCCCTGCTCTACATCTTTCTTGGAAGCTGGAGGTTTTTGTAAATCATCTCCAGAGAGAGAATATCCTAATATTCAATTTCATTTTTTTCCTGCTTTTGTTATTGATCATGGATTAGTTGATCCAGATAGGCATGGTTACCAATTGCATGCTAGTCCAAACCATCCAAAAAGTAGAGGCCATATAACTTTAAATAGTTCAAACCCTTATGATTATCCAAAAATTCAATTTAATTATCTTGAGCATGAAGATGATTTAAAGCAAACGATAGAATGTATTCATGTAGCCAGAAAAATTTTAGGACAAGAATCTTTGAAGCCTTTTGCAGGAAAAGAAATTGGACCAGGAGAAGATGCCCAAACTAATGATGTATTCGAAGAATACATTAGATCTAAAGCTGAGACAGCTTATCACCCATCTTGTACTTTAAAAATGGGTGTAGACAATATGGCTGTTGTAGACCAAAAATTAAAAGTTCATGGTGTTGAAAATTTAAGAGTAGTTGATGCATCTGTAATGCCTGAAATTACAAGTGGAAACCTGAATGCTCCAACATTAATGATTGCTGAAAGAGCATCAGAATTTATTTTAAATTGATATTACTTGTTACGATAAACTGAAATTAAACAAATAATTTCAAACATTATAGAAGCTGCAACCATTGCTGTGATTTGATTTGGACTATCTTTTGTTGGCATTAAACAAGCAACATCTCCACCAATTACATTTTTTCCTTTTAGACATTGAATAAGTTTTCGTGCCTCATCCATATTAAATCCTTTATATGCAGGTTCAATATTTGCTACCCCTGGTGCAACTGTTGGATCTAAACAATCTAAATCAAATGTAACATAAATAGGATTGTCTCCTAGCCTATCTAAAATCATTTTTACACATTTTTCATGACCCCACTCCCTGTATTCATCCATTGTAATTACTTGATAACCAATGTCATAACTTGCTTGCAACCAATCTAATGTTCTTGGATTTCCTCTAATACCTATTTGAGTACTTGTGTGTGGATCAACATTTCCTTGTTTAACTAAATAAGAAGCCCAATGTGCTGCTGATTTTTTTGCACCCAAAAAATGATCTAATTTTTCAAAGCAATCTGTGTGCGCATCAAAATGAAGAAATGTTATTTTTTTTCCTTTAGTTAATTTTGAATTTTTTTTTGCTAAACTTTGAACAATTCCTCCAGTTACCGAGTGATCTCCACCAATTGAAACAACAGGTTTTTCGGCTTGTTCTATATGATCATAAAAAGCTGAAATTCTCTCAATACATTTTTCATTATCATTAGCTTCAGGAAATGGAACATCTCCCAAATCGTGGATTTTGTTTTCTTTCCAAGGATCAATTTTGTAATCAAAGTGAGAACGTCTAAGCATTGCAGAAATATTTCTAACTGCTCTTGGACCTAAATGTTGATCTCTTTCAGTTGTTCCATTTCCTGTGCTATGAGGAACACCGACTAATGCAATGTCACAATTCTTAGGATCTGGATCATTTTTACATCTAAATAAAGTTGGAATACCCCACCAATAAAGGGTTTCCATCATTATTTTATCTTCTTCTGAAATCATAAATTAAATATGACATAAATTTAATAAATTTAAAAACATATTCTTTTTTGATATAGAGCGTAAATGAGCACTCAAAACAATAATCCTAAAGGAATAGTCTTCATATTGATAGCCATGATGGTTTTTTCTGTCCAGGACGGAATTATGAAGCATATTTATAATTTTGTTTCTCTTTATGAAATTTATTTAATAAGAACTATAGTAAGTTTTGTGCTTATTTTATTATTTTTAATAATAACAAAAAAACCAATAGTATTTAAAAGCCAATATCCTCTTTTAACTTTTACCAGAGTAATACTTTTTTTCTTTGGTTTTAGTTCTTTTTATGTTTCTTTGACTGTATTGCCACTTGGTACTGCAACAGCTTTATTTTTTGTCACTCCATTTTTAATTACAATATTCGCTCATTTTTTTTTAAAAGAAGAAATTGGATTAAGAAGATGGTCTGCAGTAGTTGTAGGATTTATAGGAGTGTATATAACATTAAATCCAGATTTTAGTAATTTTAACTATTTAAGTTTATTGCCTATTTTATGTGCATTTTGTTACTCATTATCTATGATAATAATAAAAAAAACGTCTGATAAGGATAGTGTTTATACTCAAACATTTACATTTTACATTGGCGCAATAATTATAAGTATAATTTTTTATTTTGTCATTGGTGATGGTCAATATAACAATTCAGACCATCCAGCTTCTCAATTTATATTTAGGGAGTGGTTTGTTGATTTTAACTCTAATATTCTATTAATGACTGCAACTGGAGTAACAGCAACTATTGCTTTTCTTTTTTTATTTACTGCTTACAGTATAGCTTCTCCAGCTGTTGTTTCACCTTTCGAATATTCAATATTATTTTGGTCACCACTTGTAGGTTGGTTATATTTTGATGAAATACCTTCATTAAATACAGTGATTGGAATCTTAATTATCGTATCAAGTGGTGTTTATATTTTTATGCGTGAGAAAGCACAAAACCAATCTTTAGCTACAGAAAAGCCTCTTAGATAAATGACAAAAGATAATAATTCTAAAGGTATAATTTTAATAATCATTGCAATGACATTATTTGCAATGCAAGACTCTTTAATCAAATATATTTTTGAAAAAGCCTCTCTTTATGAAATCTTTTTTGGAAGATATTTTGTTGCAGCTATTTTACTTTTTAGTTACATAAAATTTAGAAAACAGAAAGTTTCACTAAAAACTTACTATCCTGTTTGGACAATTATTAGAGTGGTTCTTCACTTTTTAGCATTTTCAGCTTTCTTTATTTCTCTTACTTACATGCCACTAGCAACTGCAAATGCCTTATTTTTTTCTTGTCCTTTTTTTGTATCTATTTTTGCTAAATTTTTTTTGAAAGAGTTTATTGGAATAAGGAGATGGTCTGCAATTGTCTTTGGTTTTATAGGAGTTTTTATTGTGCTAGACCCAAACTTTTCTGATTTTGAATACAAAAGTTTACTCCCAGTAGTATGTGCATTCTTTTATGCTGCATCCATGACTATAACAAAATACACATCTGATAAAGATGATGTAAATACTCAATTATTTTATTTTTATTTAATAGCTCTAATTTTATGTGGTCTTATTTATTTGTTTATGGGAAACGGACAATTGAATAACCCCGACTTTGATCCAACTACGCAGTTTATTTTTAGAGAATGGTTTTCAAACATTGAATATACGTGGAAATTTATCTTGTTTTTTGGTTTTGTCGCCTCAATTGCTTTTCTCTGCATATTTTCAGCATACATTGTAGCTTCACCTTCTGTAGTTTCTTTGTTTGAATATTCATTAATTATAATGTCCATGATACCAGGGTATTTTTTATTCAATGAAATTCCTTCAGGTAGAACTTTTTTTGGAGTTGCATGTATAATAGCTGCTGGAATTTATATTTACTTAAGAGAAAAAGCTAGAGATCAATATATTGCAACAGAAACTCCAGTTAGAAGATGACCAAAAACTATATACCAACAATCAATATATCTTCACTGGTTAAAAATAATTTTGAAACTCAGAAAGCATTTAAAACAATTAAAGAAATTGAAAAAGCTTGTATCAGTGTAGGATTTTTTCAAATTACTGGTCATGGAATTAATTTAAATGAGATTAAAAAAATTTGTGAAGTTGGTAACAAATTTTTTAATTTACCAGAAAGTAAAAAAAGAAAATTATCACCACGAAAATGGAATAAAAAAAACAAAAATCTATACAGAGGATATTTTCCTAATGATGTAAATGGAAAAGAAGGTTTGGATATAGGTGATTTAAAAATTACCAAAAAATATTCATCAAATCTAAATAATCAATACATAGAACACCTTAATCTAGATAAGTGTTTTAACAAAAGCTCGATTAAAATTTTAAACAAATATTTTGATAATATATACAGATTGAGTGAAACTTTGTTTAAAAGCGTTATAAAACTTTACAAAAAAAATCCTGATATTTCTAGTAAAGCTTTTTCAAGATTAAAAACATTAAGCACATTAAGATTTAATTATTATCCTAATCAAACAAAACCAGTAGAAATATCTAAACAAGATGGTGTTGCCCTTGGATGCGAAACACACGTTGATAGTGGAATATTTACAATTCTATATCAAGATAAAAAAGGTGGTCTACAGGTGCAGAACAGAAAAACAAAAAAATGGCACAATGTTCCATTCAATAGGAAAGTACTTATTGTCAATACTGGTCTTGCTTTGGAATATTTAAGTAAAGGTAAATTTAAAGCTACTAACCATAGAGTTTTGTGGAATAAATCAAGAAGAATGTCCATTCCTTTTTTCTTTGAGCCATCTTATGATTTTAAGATGTCACCATCTTTTTTAAATTCACATTCAAAGAATAATAATAGAGCTATTTCTTTTCAAAATTTTTTGAAAAAATCCTTAAAAAAATTTATTGAATATCAAAGATAAGAACAATAATATTTATTTTGATAATATTTAACTATTGATAGGTTTTAAAACCAATCAAAACTTATTTAAGAGTTAAAATAGCTTGTGCGAAACCTTAAAATCAATAATGAAAAATATAAATAAAAATTTAACTGTAAATGAAGTTTTTAAACTAGCTATTGAAAACCATCAAAAAAATAATCTTACTCAAGCACAAAATCTTTATAATGAAGTTTTGAAAAGAAAACCTAATCATACAGGCGCATATAATAATCTGGGCATGATATCTTTTAATTTAGGAGATTACCAAAAGGCTACGAATTATTTTGAAAAATCAATTGAAATTAATCCTAACTCAGCACACGCACATAATAATCTTGGAGTACTATCAATAGAAGAAGGGAAAATGCAAAAAGCAAAGAATTGTCATGAAAGAGCAATTCAACTTGAGCCTGACTATGCTGATGCACATTGCAATCTAGGCTTGGTATTTAAAGAATTAGGAGATAACCAAAAAGCAAAAAGTTGCTATGAAAAAGCAATTAATATTAATCCTAATCATTTAGATGCTAATGGTAATCTTGCAAATTTACTTTATGAAATTGGTGAACCACAAAAAGCAATTATTTATTATGAAAAAGCAATTAAAATTAAACCTGGTGTTTCAAATTTGTCAGATGGTTTATTAAAAGCTTTATACAAAATAGATAATCAATCCTTATTATATAAAAAACTAGATACTATTATTAAGGAAGGTCAAATGAATGCAGTTATAGGTTCAGTTTGTTCTCGCGCGGAGGCTAAATATGGAGTTAAAAAGAATAACCCTTTTTGCAACAAACCACTTGAATATGTATTAAAAACAAATTTGATTAAAAAATATGATTTTCAAAGTATAATTATTAAAGGTGTTAAGAATATTTTGAAAAATAATTTTATATCTAATAGAACTCAAAAACTTATTACAAATGGCTACCAAACAGCAGGTAATATATTTGCAAATAAAGATTTTGATACTACTGAAATTCAAAAAATTATTTATGCAGAAATTGAAAATTACCGTTATCAATTCAGGGATAGTAAAGAGGGGTTTTTAAAAAATTGGCCTTCTAATTACAAATTGAGCGGTTGGATTGTTAGCATGAAAAAAGGTGGTAAATTATCTGCTCACATGCATGAACTTGGCTGGCTAAGTGGTAGTATTTATGTAAACGTTCCTCATAAATTAAATACAGATAGTGGAAATCTTGTCGTGTGTATAGATGAAAATATTAATAAGAAAAGCATAGATGTAATTACTGGAAGCTTGTGTTTATTTCCCTCGTCACTTCTTCATTATACAGTTCCATTTGAAGCCGACGAAGAACGTATAGTTTTAGCTTTTGATGTTGAGCCTAATTAATTTTTTATATATTTAAAATCTCATAAGTTTCTTTTATTTGATAGTCACAATATAAAAATATTTAATATTTTTAAAAATTGTGATAATATTTCTTAAAGCGATACATAACTCGTCGTTAAATATCTTTTATTTACGAAAGTGGGATCGGTCGTCTTTAAATTAACTTTTAAAGGAGGCTTTATGAAATTTGGTTATTTTTGTAATACCACAAACTGGAAACACAAACCTTATCATCAATTATTAGACGAAACTAAAGAAATCACAGAATACTGTGACCAAAATAAATGGAATTCAATTTGGTTTACGGAGCATCACTTCAATCACGAGGGAATGGAGTCTTGTACAAATCCATTAATGATGGGTGCAGATGCAGCGGCCAGAACTAAAAATATTAGAATAGGTCAAGCTGCAAACGTTATTACTTTTCATAATCCAATAAGATTAGCTGAAGATATAGCTACACTAGATCAGCTTTCTAAAGGAAGAGTTGAAGTTGGTGTAGCAAGAGGAATTTATGGTAGAGAAGCAATTAATTTAAACAAAGAAGCTGATTTAAAAGATCAGGCTAAAAATTTTAGATTATTTGCTGAGACTTTAGAAGTATTGAAGAAAGCATGGAGTGAAAAATTTTTTAGTCATCAGGGTGAATTTTATACCTATCCATCGCCAAATTATGTATGGCAGCACGATATGAGTCCTCCTAGTGAGGAATTTATGAATATGGAAGACAGTACTATGAAAAAAATTAGTGTTGTTCCACAGCCATACCAACGGCCACACCCTCCAATTCATCAAGTTGTAGATGGAATTCGATCAATTGAATGGGCTGCTGAAAATAATATTAATGTTATAATGTGGATACCAACCGTAAAAGCTTTGAAACCAAAGTTTGAAGCTTATAAAAATAAAAGATCAGAGGTAACAAAGAAAAATATACCACTTGGTGAAGGAGTTTCGCTTGTAAGAGATATGTTTGTTGCAGATACGATGGAAGAAGCAAAAGAGAAGGCTGGTGAACATATGGTAAATTATATGAGATGGGTTTGCCATTGGAGAGGTTTAGGGAATCATATGGATCCAGGTGAAGAATTACCAGAGACAAAAGGTAAATTAGATTTATTAAATTATGAATTTTTACATAAAAGAAACATGTTATTTGGAACACCCGAATATGTAATTGATAAAATTCATGAATTAAAATCTGAACTCAATTTACAAAATTTACAAGTTTGGTCTAATTTTCCAGGTGTGAAGCATAAAGATTGTATGAAAAGTATAAAACTTTTCACAGAAAAAGTTATGCCTCACTTCCAAGATGATTTTGATACTGAAGTAAAAAAAGTTTCGTGAATAAAAAACGAAAAAGAATTAGCGGTGGGCAAGCCGCTGTTCAATCATTAAAAAAAGAGAAAGTAAAACATGTTTTTGGACTCATTGGATCAGCAACAATGGAAATGTTTGATGCTCTTTATCATGAAAAAAGCATAAAATTTATTGGTGTAAGAGATGAAAGAACAGGTACTCATATGGCTGATGGGTACGCAAGAGCCTCAAATAAACCTGGTGTAATTCTTGCAGGACAAAATGGACCTGGTGCTACAAATTTAGTTACAGGAGTTGCTCAAGCAAAAGCAGCTTTTTCACCAGTAGTTGCTCTTGCAGGTTCCTATTCAACAAAAGACAAAATGGAAGATGCATTTCAAGGTTTGGATCAACAATCTTTGTTCACATCAATTACAAAAAAAACGTGGACCGTAAAAAATTCAAAAAATATTCCTAATATTATGAGTAATGCTTTTAATTTAGCAATGAAACCTAGAAAAGGACCTGTTTGTGTAAATTTGCCAAGAAATATATTAGCAGCTTCAAACAATTATAATATCAATACTAAAAAACCATCGTTCACAAATGAAAGCAAACAAAAAGGAAATAAGGAAAATATTAAAAAAGCTGCAAAATTAATTGGATCCTCAAAATGTTCAGTAATTATTGTTGGTGCTGGAATAAAGTATAATTCTAAATACAAAGAGGTAATAAAATTAGCTGAGCTATGCAACTTACCTATTGTTACAGCAGCAGGTCATGGAGATGCAATACCATTTGGTCATAAATTAAATGCGGGACAAATGGGTCCTAGAGGAAATCCTGTAGCATCAAGATTAGTTAAAAATGCAGATGTCATTTTAGCAATTGGAACGCGTTTAGGATTTAATTCAACTTTTTACTCCTATGAAAATATAAATAAAGAAGCAAAAATAATTCAAATTGAACTAGAAAAAACAATGCTTGGAAAATATTTTCCTGTAAAAGTAAAGATACACGCAGATGCTGCGACTGCAACCAAACAACTTTACGAAGAGATTAAAAAAGAGAAAATTAAATTAAATGTTAGAGATTGGACTAACTCTTATTTAAAAGAGAGAAAAGAATATTTGATAAAAAGAAATAAAGAAAATTTGGGTCCAAATTTCCCCATACAGCCAAAAGGACTATTTAAACAATTAAGAAAAGTGCTACCAAGAAACTCAGCAATTACTTTAGATGCTGGAACGTTATGTTTGCAGGCTACAGATGCTTTAGAATATTATGATCCTCCTTCATTATTTACTCCATTGGATTTTGGTTTAGTTGGTTTTTCTTTTGCATGTGGTCTTGGTGTCAAGGTTGCAAAGCCTAAAAAAACAGTTGTTAGTCTTATGGGTGATGGGGGTTTTGGCATGACAATATCTGAATTAAGCACTGCTGTTGAATATGGAATTAATACAACAACTATTGTGATGAACAATCAAAGCTGGGGTGCAGAAAAAGCTTATCAAAAAGATTTTTTTGGAAAAAGATATTTAGGTGCGGATATTTCCAGTCCATCCTTTGATAAAGTTGCGGAACTTTATGGAGCAAAAGGTTTTAAAGTTAAAAAAATTTCTGAGATTAATGAAGCTGTAAGAGCAGCAATTAAATCGAATAAGCCATCTGTGATAGATGTTGATGTAGATCCAAAAGCATTATACAGTTTTAGAAGAGATAGTTTCAAACATAGAATAAAAAAATGAAATTAGAATTAAGAAAATTTACAAAATTTATAGACAAAACTTTTATTGAAGGTGGAAAGGAAGCGAAAGAACCAGTTTTAATGGTATCAGTAGCAGCAGTGTTTAAAAATCCATGGCATGGTCAGGGTTTTGTTGAAGATCTCAGACCAACTATTTTAGATCTTGCACCAAAGCTAGGTGATTTACTTGTTCCGGAATTGATAAAAGAAATAGGATCACCTGAAAAAATATTAGCATATGGTAAGGCAGGTGTAGTTGGATTAAACGGTGAAATAGAGCATGCTTCAGCTTTTATTCATACTTTAAGGTTTGGTAATAAATTTAGAGATGCTGTTGGTGGAACTTCCTATTTAAGTTTTACAAATACAAGGGGACCTGCTGGATCAAAGATTGCGATTCCTATGATGCATAAAACAGACTCTGGATTGAGACCATATTACCTAACTCATGAATTTACTATTCATGATGCGCCCTTCGATGATGAGGTGGTTATTGCAATTGGTGGCGCATCCAGTGGTAGAGCACATGCAAGAACTGGTGATAGATATCAAGATATGAAAGAAATGGGCATTGAGCCAAAATAATTCTTGATGATAACTGGAACTACTGCCTCAGGAACCTATTACTTGTTCAATAAAAAAGATCAAGAAGTCCCAATAGTATTTGTGCATGGTGTTGGTCTAACTCATGAAATTTGGCAGCCTCAGCTTGAATTTTTTAATTATCATTCAAATATTGCTTACGACATTTTAGGTCACGGAAGATCACCATTAGAAGAAGGTGAAATAAGTTTTGATGATTTTTCTAAACAACTAATCGAGCTTTTGGACCATCTTAATATTAATAAAATTCATCTTGTAGGTTTCTCTATAGGGTCTCTAATTGCACGAAATTTTGCAACGAAACATAATGAACGTTTAAGGACATTAACTCTTTTGTGTTCTATTTATAAAAGAACTGAGGAACAACAAAAAATTGTTAATCAAAGGTTTGAACAAGCTAAACAAGAATTAAAACTCTCAAAGCAAGCTTTAAAGAGATGGTTTACTGATAAATATTTAGAAAATAATCCAGAAATATATGAAAAAATAAGTTCAATTTTGTCTGCAAATAACATGGATAATTTTCTAAAGGTTTACAAGTTATTCGTTAATCATAAAAATGATGAAGATTTTAATAAAATTAAAGCTAATACGCTAGTTATGACAGGTGAATACGACATTGGCTCAACTGTAAAAATGTCTCAAGAATTGAATGCTTTAATCTCTAAAAGTCAATTAAAGATCATTAAAGATGGAAAACATCTTTGTGGTATTGAGTGTGCTGATGATGTAAATTTAACGATCAAAAATTTTATTGGATCAGATGAGTAAACTTAAACAATATAAAATGTTTATTAATGGTGAGTGGGTAGACTCTGAAAGTAAAAGAACATTTGAAACTCTAAATCCAGAACATAATGAGCCTTGGGCAGTTGTTCCAGAAGCAAGTGCTAAAGATGTTGATAATGCAGTTAAAGCTGCTCAAAAAGCATTTGAGGGAGAATGGCCAAAGCTACTTCCTAGAGAAAGAGCTAAATACTTAAGAGCTATTGGAGATCAATTGAGAGAGAATGCAGAAATGCTAGGAGAAATAGAAACAATTGATACTGGAAAACTCTATAGAGAAACAAAAAAGCAAGCAGTTTATATAGCAGAATATTACGACTATTATGCTGGTTTGGCAGATAAAGTTGAGGGAACAGTTTTGCCAATAGATAAACCAAATGTTCAAGCAATAACAACCAGAATACCTATAGGTGTTATAGCTGCAATAATTCCTTGGAATTCACAAATGTTTTTAACTGCTACTAAAGTTGCACCAGCACTTGCAATGGGTAACACAGTTGTAATTAAATCCTCTGAACTTGCCCCTGCTGTTTTGTTTGAATTTGCAAAGTTAGTTGAAAAAACTGGTATCCCTAAAGGGGTAGTAAATGTCATTACTGGATTTGGGGATCCTTGTGGTAAAAGTTTAACTACGCACAATCTAGTTGAAAAAGTTGCATTTACTGGAGGTCCTGAAACAGCGAGACATATAATTAGAAACTCTGCTGAAAATTTATCTGAAGTAAGTTTGGAATTAGGTGGAAAAAGTCCAGTTGTAGTATTTGATGATGCAGAACAAGAAAATGCAATAAATGGAATTACTGCAGGTATATTCGGTGCTAGTGGTCAAAGTTGTATAGCAGGATCAAGACTTTATTTGCAAAAAGGGATTTACGATGAATTTTTAGATAAACTTTCAAAACGTGCATCACAAATCAAAATTGGAGCACCCATGGATCCAGAAACTGAGATGGGGCCTTTAAGTAATTTTAAACAATTAGAGGTAATAGAAAAAAATATTAAAGATACAATTGATCAAGGTGGAAAAATTAAGTGTGGAGGTGAAAGACATTCCTTTTCTAATAAGGGATATTACTTTCCTCCAACAATTATAGAATGTGATAATCACAATCTGCCAGTAGCAGAAAATGAGTTATTTGGACCTGTGTTATCAGTAATGAAATTTGATACAGAAGAGGAAGTAATTTCAAAAATGAATGATAATCAATATGGATTATCTTCTGGTGTTTATACAAGTAATTTATCCAGAGGGATGAGAGTCTCAAAAGCAATTAGGGCAGGAATAACCTTTGTGAATACTTATAGATTAATTTCACCTTCAGCCCCATTTGGAGGTATCAAAGATAGTGGATATGGAAAAGAGGCTGGAATTGAGTCTATTAAAGATTACACTAGAGTTAAAACTACATGGTTCTATACTTCTGACGAACCTTCACTAGACCCCTTCTCAATCAGATAATCATAAGAGGCAATTCACTGTCTAAAATAGGATAATTTTGTCATTGAATATTAATAATATTCATACTTAAATTGGTTTTTTATAAATTGTTAACAATATAGAGGAAGATAATGAAAAAACTATTTATTGCTGCATTTATGTTTGTTTCTATTTTTGGAACAAAAGTAATGGCAGATATTAAAATGGGGATTATTTTAGGATTTACTGGTCCTATTGAATCTCTAACTCCTGCTATGGCGGCATCTGCAGAACTTGCTTTTAAAGAAGCATCAGACTCAGGTTCGCTATTAGGTGGAAAAAAAATTGAAGTCATGAGAGCAGACTCAACTTGTGTTGACTCAGCAGCAGCAACAGCAGCAGCTGAAGGTTTAATATCAGGTGGTGTGGCTGCAATCATGGGAGCAGACTGTTCAGGTGTAACTGGTGCAATTGCAACAAATGTTGCAGTACCAAATGGTGTAGTTATGATTTCACCTTCTGCAACTTCTCCAGGATTAACAACTCTAGATGATAAAGGGTACTTCTTTAGAACTGCTCCATCAGATGCTAGAGGTGGTCAAATTTTAGCTGACATAACTAAAGATAGAAAAGTAAAAAGTGTAGCAATCACTTATACTAATAATGACTATGGTAAAGGTTTAGCTGATGTTTACAAAGCAGCAGTTGAAGCTCATGGTATTAAAGTTACAACTGTAACTGCTCATGAAGATGGAAAAGCGGATTACTCATCTGAAGTAGCAACTCTTGCTTCTGCTGGTGGTGATGCTGTAGCTGTAATTGGTTATCTTGACCAAGGAGGAAAAGGAATAATTCAAGCTTCTTTAGACTCTGGTGCATTTGATAAATTTGTTTTATCAGATGGTATGATTGGTCAATCTTTAGTTGATGCTTTTGGTAAAGATTTAAGTAAATCATTTGGATCTATGCCGGGTTCTACTGGTAAAGGTGCTGGCATATTTGCTGAAGTTGCAAAAGCTGGTGGTGTAGAAGCATCTGGTCCATACACAGCTGAATCTTACGATGCAGCTGCTTTAATCGTTCTTGCAATGCAAGCAGGTAACTCTGCTGACAGAGCATCTATTGCAAAAAATGTTATGGATGTTGCTAACGCTCCTGGAAAAAAGATTTATCCAGGTGAACTTAAGAAAGGTTTAGATTTACTAGCGAAAGGTAAAAAAATCAATTACGAAGGTGCTACTGGAGTAACTTTTACTGAAGTTGGTGAAGCTGAAGGTTCTTTCTTAGAGCAAGAAGTTAAAGGCGGAAAATTCAAAACTAAAAAACAAAGATAATTTTTTATCTTAATTCAAAAAACCCCAGTAATTTAATTACTGGGGTTTTTTTTTAGATCAGCTCTAATAGTAAAAAGAGCTATTATAATTAGAAAAATTAAACATATTAAATTCATAGTTTTCCAGCTAGTTAAGCTAAGAAATACTCCAGCAGACAAACTGGCTAATGCTTGTATAGAATAAACAATTAAATCATTATACCCTTGAGCTCTAAATTTTTCTTCTTCTCTGTAACACAAAACAAGTAAGCTTGTTCCTGAAATGAATAAAAAATTCCACCCTAGCCCCAGGAAAATAAGTGCAACCATATAGTTAATATAATTCTGTTCAAATAAACTTGTAATAATTGTGACTAAAAACACTAAAACTCCCAAATACATTATTTTACTATGACCAAACCTTTTAATTAAATTTCCTGTAACTAGTGAAGGTAAAAACATGGCTGCTATATGAAGCTGAATAACAAATCCAGTCTTGCTTAAACTTATTTTCTCCATCAGATGCATACTTATAGGAGTTGCTGTCATTAAAAAAGTCATTACAGCATAGGCAAAAGCTGAAGCTACGAGCGCCTGTAGAAATCTAGGTTGAGAGATTAGCTCAAAAAAACTTCTTCCAGTTTTATATTGATTGCTAGATATCGTTTTTGGTTCCTGATAAAAAATTAAAAATATTGTTGATGAGATAGATAAAATGGCAAGTGCAAGATAAGAACCTGCATACATATGATCTGAAATAAATCCTTTCGAAATGTTTGCAATGTTTGGACCAATAAACGCCGAACCTATTCCTGCTAACAAAATGATAGAAATTGCTTTTGGTGCATAATCCTTATCCACAACCTCGACTGCTGCAAAACGATACTGATGGCTGAAAGCTATTCCTCCACCAATTAAAAAGCATCCTAAATTATATAAGACAAAACTTTCTATAATTATAGAGTATGCAGTTAAAAGAGATGCAATGCATGTACCTATTGATGCAAAAATAAACCCTAATTTTCGTCCAATTATACTCATTAACTTTGCAGCAAAAAAAGCAAATAACGCAATTCCAACAACTGACAAAGCCATTGGAAGAGTTGCTAAAGATTTTATTGGACTAAATTTTGAACCAATTATACCACTTAAAAAAACAGTGACCGGTGCAGCTGTAAAAGCGAAAATCTGGCTTAATATAAGTAACGAAAGATTTTTATTCATTAAAAGAATAAATACTTGTCAGCCATATACAGAGCCCAAGCAGCAGCAGCACCTAATATAATATATTTCATTATGTTTACTTTATTTCTATTTTTTCAGGAAGTATACCTTTAGGTCGATACCTCATTATAAACAACAACCCTAATCCCATCAGTAAAAATCTGAAATAAGGAACACTTTCTATTAAATGAGCTTTAAGTGCATTTGTTTCAGGAATTCCTGCAGTAAAAAAGTTTATTAAGAATAATGATATTGGTGCAGCTTCAATCCATAAGAACCAGACAACAAATCCTCCTAAAATTGCTCCAAAGTTATTTCCACTTCCTCCAACAATTACCATTACCCAAATTAAGAACGTATATCTCATGGGTCTATAACTTCCTGGGGTAAATAGACCATCTTGTGTAACAAGCATTGCACCCGCAATTCCAACTATAGCTGAACCTAAAATAAAAATTAATAAATGTTGCTTAACAACATTTTTACCCATTGCATTTGCAGCTTCCTCATTATCTCTTATTGCTCTCATCATTCTTCCCCAAGGAGAATAAAGAGCTTTTTGAGTTAAAATTAAAAGAATAATTACTACTACTAAGAATAATCCTGAATAACACAATTTTACAAATACTGATGAACCTTCAATAACAAGTTGGTTTAAAGCAGCCTGTCTATCAGCTAAATTCTCGATTACACTTAATTTTCCTGAATTAAACTTTTCAACTAAGTTTATAAACCAATCAGTAGTTTGCAGATCTACTTCATAAGGTGCGGGTCTTTTTAATCCAATAACATTTTTGACTCCTCTTGTGAGCCAGTCTTCATGTTTAATAATTGAAATAACAATTTCAGAAATAAGAAGTGTTGCGATAGCTAAGTAATCTGCTCTTAGACCAAGCGCAACTTTTCCAACTATAAAAGCTAAACCACCAGCAAAAAGAGCGCCTACTATCCAAGAAAATAGAATTGGTAATCCAAATCCTCCTAGGAAACCAGTTTTGGCAGGATCAACTGCTTCAATAGCTTCTATACCTGGCTCTGCAGAAAATCTAATAAGCAAAATACCTGAAATTATTATTGCAGCTATGCTGTATGTTCTGATTTTTGATTTTTCAAATCTTTTTAAAATAAACCTTATAACTAATACCATTACTACTATGAGCCATAAGGCCATTAAAATATCAAAACCTCCTGCCCTCCAGGCTTCTTGAACAGGATCTACAGAAATCAATACTGCAGCTAAACCGCCTAAAGCTGTATATCCCATAATTCCAAAATTAATTAAACCAGCGTACCCCCATTGAATATTGGCACCCATTGTCATTACTGCAGAAATCAAACAAAGGTTAAATATTGATAAAGCTATATTCCAAGACTGGAATATCCCAACCATCAGAATTAGCACCATCATGATGCTATAAGCTGCAATTACATTTAAATTTTTTCTCACAATACTTTTCCTTTAAATATTCCTGAAGGCCTATAAAGCAAAACAATCACCAAGATTGAAAATGAAACTGCAAATTTATAGTCTGTTGAAAGCAATTGAACTAAACCCTCTGGCTCCATACTTGCTGGTAAGACATACATAAAGAATTTCTTGTAGGCGTATGTTAATAAAATTTCAGAAAAGGCAATTACATATCCTCCTAGAAAGGCTCCAAATGGATTTCCAATTCCTCCAACTATTGCAGCTGCAAAAATAGGAAGCATATTATTAAAATAAGTAAATGGTTTAAAACTTTTATCTAAACCATACAAAGCACCGCCTATTGTAGCCAAAATTCCAGCAATAACCCAAGTAACTAAAACTATTTTTTTTGGATCAATACCTGATAGCAAAGCAAGATCTTCATTATCAGAATAAGCTTTCATACTTTTTCCAGTTTTTGTTCTATTTAAAAACCAGAATAATAAAGAGACTAAAACTATTGTTACAAAAATAGTTATTACTTGGGTTGATTTTAATGCAAGACCTTCATTTAAACCCGTCATCTCTTTGAATTCTCGAGCCTTAATAATAAATTTTTCTCCATCAAAAAATCTTCTATCAGCAGGTCCAATTATTATTCTCACTACCGCTTGAGTTACAAACATTACACCTATACTTACCATTGCAAATTGAACTGGAGGGCTTTTCTGGTGTCTATAATATTTGAAGACAAATTTGTCTATTATAAGCATGTAAAGAATCATAAAAATAATTCCAAATGGAATAGCTAATAGAGCGGTAGGTAAAACACCTAAAGAGACTCCTAAAGATTGGAAATACCATGTAAATAAAATCGTAGCCATGGTTCCAAATGACATCATGTCACCAGTTGCAAAATTAGCAAATCTTAAAATTCCATATATGAGTGTAACAAAGATTGCACCCAGTGCTAATTGAGAACCATAAGTTAATGCGGGAATGAAAATATAATTTAATAAAAGAATTATCGCATTTACAAAATCCATATTACCCTCCCAAAAAAGAGCTTCTTACTCTTGAATCGTCTAATAATTCTTTTCCAGTTCCTGAATAACGATTTTCTCCAGTAACTAGTACATAACCTCTATCAGAAATACTTAAGGCTTGTTTTGCATTTTGTTCTACCATTAAGATAGCTACATTTGTTCTTTTAACTTTAACAATATGATCAAATAATTCATCCATAACGATTGGCGATACCCCTGCTGTTGGCTCGTCTAACATTAAAACAGTAGGTTTAATCATTAAAGCTCGACCTAGAGCTACTTGTTGTCTTTGACCTCCAGAAAGTTCACCAACCAACTGATTTCTTTTCTCTCTTAAAATTGGAAATAATTCATAAATTTCTTCAATTATATTTTTGATTTCATCCTCAACAAGAAATGCACCCATTTCTAAATTTTCTTCAACAGTCATCCCTGCAAAAACATTTTTAGTCTGTGGCACAAAAGAAATACCTTGCTTAACTCGATCTTGAGGAGATAATTTTGAAATATCCTTACCGTCAATCTTTACTGATCCAGATTTTAAATTGAGCAAGCCCAACATTGCTTTCATAGCAGTTGATTTACCAGCTCCATTAGGACCTAAAATAGAAACTATTTCACCCTTATTTACATTCACTGAACACGAACTAATAATGTCAGGACCATTTCCATAACCACCTGTCATTTCTATTCCTTCAAAATATGCCATTAATTTGTAGCCTTTAATTTTGATCCTCTTCCAAGATAGCTTTCGATAACTTTCTCATCTTTTTTTGCTTCCTCAACACTTCCCTCAAATAAAACTGATCCTTCAGCCATTACAATCACTGGATCACACAATCTTCCAATAAAATCCATATCGTGTTCAATCATACAAAAAGTATAACCTTTTTCTTTATTTAACTTTTCTATCGCAGTTCCAAGATCTTTTAACAAAGTTCTGTTAACTCCAGCCCCTACTTCATCTAATAGTACTAATTTTGCATCAACCATCATGGTTCTTCCAAGTTCTAATAATTTCTTTTGACCGCCTGAAAGATTTCCAGCTAGCTCATTTGATAAATGTCCTAAATTTAAAAATTCAACAACTTCTTTCGCTTTCTCTTTAATCACAGCCTCTTCTTGTGCAACTAAAGCTGGTTTAAATAATGCTGTCATTATTTTTTCTCCAGATTGATTTCCTGGAACCATCATTAAATTTTCTAAAACAGATAAATTTGAAAACTCATGTGCAATTTGAAATGTTCTTAACAGCCCTTTAGAAAATAACTCATATGATGGAACATCTGTAATGTTTTCATCATCAAAAACAACATTACCACCAGAAGATTTTAAGTTTCCAGCAATTAAATTAAATAAAGTTGTTTTACCAGATCCATTTGGTCCAATGATACCAGTGATAGTTCCTCTTTTAACTTTTATTGAACAATCTGAAACTGCAGCTAATCCACCAAAATATTTACTTAAATTATTAATCTCTAAAATATTTTCAGACATTTGATTTATTTGTTAAGTCTTCTGTGAATACTATTTAATGTTCTTTCTAGAGATCTATAAAATCCAGCTTTAGTTAATTCTTTCACACCTTGTTCGTTTAAACCTTTTGGCGTTTGAGATTCTTTTACTAAATTCTTTAAATTTTCTTTTGAATTTACAACAGCATCTTCAGATAAAGCTAAAAATAAAGAAGTAATATATTTTTGAGCATTATTTCTTTTTACCCCTCTTTTTACCAACCAATCAGTCATTACTCTCAACATCTCATAAAAAGGTGCCATCATGCCAGAGGTTGACCAAAAATTTATAGACGATTTTTCATTCTTAATTTCTACAGTTGTGCCCAAGTTATTGAAAAACGCTTTAACTTTTGAATTAGGGGGACAAATAGGTACAGGACCTTTCTTTAATGAAATTGGAGGCAGTGGTATTGCTCTTACAATTTTTGCTTTTACTTTAATTGCTTTCTTTAATTGAGATAAAGTAATTGTTGAAATAAAACTAACAACCGTTTGGGTCGATTTAAATTTTAAATCTTTAATAATTTTTTCACCAACAGTAGGTGTAACAGATAAAAACACCCAATTAGATTGATCTACAATTTGTTGATTATTCTTAGCAATAACTATTTTTTTAAACTTTCTTTTTAAACCAAGAGCTATTTTTTTATTTCTAGGGGAAATAATAATTTTCTTATAAGAAATTTTTGATTTACATATTCCAGTAATCACTGAAGCTGCAATTTTTCCAGTACCAATAAAACCTAAATTCATAATTTTGGATACTTTATATTGATTATATTGAATTAATTAACAAAAAAAGAACCTCTAATTCTTAGTAATTCTCTGCTTAATTCCTTGTTTTCTTTGAAAGGTTTTCTTCCATGAAGCCAGAAATAATTATTTGCAATCAAAGAGAATCCAACAGGTAATTTCGTAATTATTTTATTTTTACTTTCCTCTAATCCATCAGATAATCTTTGTAAAAAATTTCCTTGATCCATATTTTGAGGTTCTGGAAATTGATCTATATAAGATATCGTTGGTCTTCCCTCTTTATCATTCGAAAAAACTGGGTGCTCTACCTTGTAATCAATATTTTTACTTTTCGGTGATCCCCAAACAAAATTCTGTCTTCCTACTGGATCATTATATAAATCTTTACAATGTTCCCAGTCATCAAGGTGCAACATAGCTGTTTCACCACCTTCAACATTTTGCTCATCAATTTTTGTCATAATTAACCAATCGGTTACATCTTTCACATATGTCCCATCTGTATGAAGATCCATATTCCTATAAGCCTTTCTTAAATAAGAGTCGCTACTATCTTCATGTTTAACATGAAAACGAGCATAATATTTTCCTGCCATGGCATCATGATTTGGCACACCAATTAGATGGGCTATTGCAGTTGATAACTTAACTAAAAATGTATCATTAATTTTTGGAGTTATATTTTTTGGTCCAATAATAAAGCAACCTGTAGATCTATCTCTAATAATTGAGTTCATTAATTCGCTTAATTTATTATTTGTTAAATCATCTAAACTTTTAGCTAAAGTAAATCTTGTAAATGGTTTTAGCTCTAATGCTGTTAAATCAAATTTATTAAAAGGGAAAATTAATTTATCTATAATATCATTTTCTAAACTAATTTTTATAATCCTATTTGATTTATCGTGTTTTTGAATGTCTATGCCTGTAATTTTTTGCATTCTAAATTTTATTTTACCTTATTTTATAAATCAATTTAATCAGATATAATTGTTAATTATTGCCATACAAATAGCTGAGAAAATTGTAGGATAAACAAAGTTTTTCTTAGAAATAAAAAAAACAAACAAAGATAAAAATACAACAATTGATCTACTGTAATAGCTAGCTTCTATTAATACGCCAGCAGGAAAAATTATGGTTCTTGCTATTAATGCTGCTAAAGTTGCATAAGCTAAACAATTAAACCACTTAAAAAGTTTTGATGTTTCCTTAATACCTTGAGAGGTGAGAGCACCTAAAAATCTAGATAAAAATGTCGCAAGAGATGTAACTAAAATTGCATAAACGATATTAGCTGACATTATACTCTCCAGCTAAATAGGCTATAGTTCCACCAATTACACCCGCTAACAGAATTGACCACTCAGGTGAAAATAAATAAATAATTGGTCCTAAAATAATTCCAAGTAAGACAGATAATGTAACTTGTATAGTTTTTGATGCTCCAACCATCATGCATAAAAAATATACTGGATTAAGAATTGCTAATCCAATCATCATATCTTTATTCATGAATTCTGAAAAATAAAAACCTATAAACGTTCCAATAACAGATACACTTACTGTTGCAGTTCCAATTCCAATCCAGTAATCGATCCTATATTCTTTTGGAATTTTCTTATAATTACTTTTCATTATTAACCACGCTGAAACAGCAATAAAATGACAAGAAAAGTAATACTTCCACTTAGGTTGAGATTTGTGCATCATTAAAGGAAATAAAGATACAGCCATTGGATAAAGTCGAGCATTTACAAACCAAACCGCTAGAAAAATATTTAATAAAGATGCTCCAATCAACATAGACTCTGCCATCACCAATGAACCCGGTAAAGCATAAGTTAAAACAGTTGAAAAAATACTTTCTTGAATATTGAAACCTAAATTTTTAAACAGAGCACCAATAGCTATAAAGCAACACGTGAGAGCTATTGCAGGACTGTCGTGAGTAAATATAGATCTATTTCCTTTAAAGAAAAAATTTTTATTAATCATTATCCACCTAGGAACAGTCTACCAACATCAGGATTTTGAAGTAAATCGTCTCCTTTACCTGCAATTGCAGTTTGCCCAGATACTAAAACGTATCCTATATCTGCAAACTCCAATCCTTTTTTGGCATTTTGTTCTACTAGAATGATTGTTTTTTTTTCATTTTGTTGAAGATCTCTTAATATTTCAAAAACCATCTCAATATATCTAGGTTCAAGTCCAATCGACGGTTCGTCTACTAAAAGTACTGAAGGTTTCATAACTAACGCTCTAGATATTTCTAGCAATCTTCTCTCCCCACCGGATAAAACTTTTGCAGGTTGGTTTCTTCTATTTCTTAACCTTTCATACTTTTCAAAAATTCTTTCAGCCTCTTCATATGACTCATCTGTTTTTTCTTTTATATATCCTCCCATTAATAAGTTTTCTTCTACAGTCATATCTGGAAATACAGAGTTATCCTGCAATATATAAGCTATACCAACTGACTTTAACTTTTCTGCTGGAGTAAGATTTGTAATTTCTTTTCCTTCAAGTTCAATTTGACCAGAAAAAATATTTGTAAAACCATATATTGAATGAAGAATTGTAGATTTACCTGCACCATTAGGTCCAATTAAACATAAAGACTGAGCTTTATTCACGAATAAATCAAAGTTGTGTAAAATTTCCATTTTTCCATAACCTGCTTTTAAATTTTTAATAGTTAAATGAACTTCGTTTGGAGATAATTTTTTTAAATCATCTGGTGTAGGAGCTTTTCCTAATACTTCATATTGATTAGCCATTATTGAGCTCCTAAATACGCGTCAATAACACGTTTATCGTTTTTAATTTCGTCTGGCGATCCATTAGCTAACATTTTACCATGAGCTAAACAAAAAATATTTTCTGCTAATTGCATAATCACTCTCATATTGTGTTCAATAACCAAAAGAGTAATCCCAAAATCTTGGTTAACTTTAATTAATCTATCAATAATACCATTTATCAGTGTCGGATTAATTCCAGCTGTAGGCTCGTCTAGTAATAACATCTCTGGTTCATTCATTAATGCCATAGCAAGCTCTAGTAATTTTTGCTGACCAAAAGACAGATCTCCAGCTCTTAGTTTTCTTTTTTGATATAAACCTACAAAATTTAGTAAATTTTCTGCTTTATCTGTTAACTCTTTTGGAATTTTTGAAAATATTTTCATTAAATCTGCATCACTACCTTTATGACTAATAAGCATATTTTCTATACAATTAAGCTTTCCATAAATTCTTGTTTGCTGAAATGTTCTCAATAATCCTAACTTAGCAATTACAGGAACTGGTAACTCAGAAACTTCTTTTCCATTAAATTTTATAGATCCATTATCTATTGGATAAGTCCCTACAATCGAATTAAATAATGTAGTTTTTCCTGAACCATTTGGTCCAATCAATCCAACTATCTTTCCTTTTTCAACATTCATTGAAATATCAACGTTAGCTTTAACACCACCAAAAGATTTACTTACATTGCTAACTTCTAAAATACTCATTTAAGTTCTACCTGTGCTTTACGATCTTTTTCATCAACCACTTCACCAAATCGCTCTGGATACTTTTCTCTAAGCCATCCCATAATTCCTTCTGGAAAATAAATCACAATCACAACAATCAAAACTCCTAGAGCAACATACTGCCAACCCAAAAAGAATGTCCAAAAGCCTTCTTTAAAAATATGAAATATAGTTGCACCAATAATTGGGCCCCAAAGAGTTCCTTTGCCTCCAAGTATTGCCATGAGTACCATGAATACTCCCATTTCTCTTCCATCAAATGCAACATCTGTTGAATCGATGTAACCAACTAAGCCACCCATTATTCCTCCTGCCAATCCACAGAAGAAAGCTGAGATCATCCAACCAATAATTTTATACTTCATTGTCTCAATACCCATTGCTTCAGCTTTATCCTCATTATCTCTAATAGCGTTAAGTATTAATTTAAATCTTGTAGAATAGATTGAACGAACCGCAATGAATGTGAGCACTAATGTAAAGAAGCTTAAGAAATAGAAAAATTCCCCCCTTGCTTCTAAGCTACCAACATTTGGAAAAGGTGGTGTAGTAAAGCCTTGACCTGCTCCAATAATTTCTATTCCACCAGAAATTTCACCCGCAGCTACACCTAAACCTAATGTACAAATCGCAAAATAATGTCCTCTAAGTCCAAGAATAGAATATCCTATCAAACCAGCCACAATAGTTGGAACTACAGCAGCTACGACTAGTCCAACTGCCATACCTTGAAAAAACTGTGATGGAGTATGAACAAATGTTTTTTCCCCTCCACTCTCCGTCCATTCAGCTAATGGAAAAAACATTCCAACTTGAACAGAAGCGCATAGGTACATTCCTAATCCATAAAATAATATATTTCCAAATGAATTATAGCCCATCTCCCCACCTTGGATGTTCCAAGTAGTAGCAAGAACTATTAAAACACAAAGGATTGATAGCTGAACTTTAAAGGCAGGAAATATAAAAGGGGCAGCTAATCCAAATATTAAGATTGCAGCATATAAAATAAAATTCTTATTCATTTTTCATCTCAATCTTACTTTAAATATTCTCTTTTTCTTGAAAGTTTAAATCTTCTATAAACCAGGATTAATACTAATAATAAAAATACTGAACCAATTCTAAATTCTGTACCCAATATATAATCTGCAAACTCCTCAAAAACTCCTAGTCCCATACCCGACATTGCAACACCAGGTAAATTTCCTAATCCTGCAACAATCACGATCATGAAAGATCTAATTGTGTAAGGTAATCCCATATAAGGATGGATAGTAAATGTTATTGAAATTAATGCTCCTGCAACACCACAAAGAGCAGCATTTATTCCAAATGTTGCAGCATAAACTTTTTCTGTATCAACACCTAAAATTTTTGCAGCTCTTGCATTTTGAGCTGTTGCTCTAATAGCTCGGCCAAGCTTGGATTTTTTCATGTAAATAACTAAACAAATAGCAAATACAATACTTATAAAAGCTGAAAATATTTTTGAATTAGGCAACACAACGTTGTTATCAAACAACATTGTTGTTCCATAACCAGAGTTTGCAAGTACAACATCTGCACCAAATGCAAAATTCATTAATTGCATGAAAAGAATACTTATTCCAAAAGTAGCTAAAATAGAGATAAATAGATCTCTATCTACTACTTTGTTAATTACGAGTTTGTAAATCGCTATACCAACAAAGTACATTATTACTGGCGCAACAATTACTCCCCATGCTGGATGAATACCATAGAGATACATAAAGTATGCAATGTATCCTCCTAAAATTACAAGATCTCCTTGCGCAATGTTAATTATATTCATCACTCCCCATTGAAGTGCCATTCCATATGCAATCAATGCAAACAAAACACCTAGCAAAATACCATCCAAGCACGCTTGAAGAGTTATCATCGGGTATTGAAATACAAGAAAATCCATAAAAAGTATTTTTTGGTTTATATAAAAAAAAGCCCCCTATGACTAGGGGGCTTTAATATTTTATTTTATCTTTCTGACCACTTAGGAATTGGATGTATCAACTTAGCTGATGCCCATTTTAATGGAGCAACAACTTTGTTTTCACAACTTCCTGAAGCATCACACATTACTTGGAAAAGTACCATTGGTTTGTCAACGTTCTGACCACCAGGTGCGAATTTAATATTTCCATAGAATGTTTGCATATTCGTAGCTGCAAGAGCATCTCTTACTTTCTTTTGATCGAAAGAATTTGCTCTTTCAAATGCATCTTTGAATACCAATAAAGCAGCTGAAGATTCAGCAGATTGGTAAGGTGGATCATATCCAAACTCTTTCTCAAAGTCTGCAGCATAAGTCATACCATCTTTAAAGAAATCATCTTTATAAGTTAGTGACTTGTGCCATTGAGAAGCGCAAAGAGCGTACTGTGAGTTTTTACCATGCTGTTTAGATAGCTTAGCTGCATCACAGTGTGTCATAGCTAGCATTGGAACATCAACTTTCATTTCAGCAATTTGTCTGATTGCAGTTAATGCACCTTTTGTATGACCTGATACAACAAGCACATCTGGTTTCATTTGTTTTACTTTAACCAAAGTAGCAGCCATATCATTTAGCTCTTTAGGTAATTTATCGTCGATTATGATTTTAGAACCAGTTCTTTCTGCAGCATCTAAAATACCTAATCTAACATCCTGTGAAAAAGCATCTTGTTCAAATGCCTGAGCAATTGTAACTGGTTTTCCACCATTTAACTCAACTGCAGTTTCGATAGCAACATCTAGATATAAGTTAGCTGGAGCTAATACAGCAAATAGATATTTGTAACCTTTAGTAAACAAAGATCTAGATGCACCATTTGCTTCAACCATTGGAACACCATATTTTTCTGTCACTGGTGCAATCGCTTTAGTTAAACCAGAACTGTAAGGGCCAAGCATAAACTCAACACCATCTTGTGAAATTAATCTTTCTGCAAGCTGTGCAGCTCTCTTAGGGTTTGATTCATCATCGTAATAAATAATATCAAACTTATAAGTCTTTCCACCAACTTTAACACCACCCATGCTGTTAATTCTATCAACGGCCATGTTGTAACCATTTTGAGTATGAACACCATTAGATGAGTATTTACCAGTTAAGGAAATCGCAGCACCTAAAATAATTTTGTCACCAACTACTTTTGCGAAAGATGCAACAGAAGTTGAAAATAAAATTACTAATGCAGAAACAAAACTTAAAATTATTTTATTTAATCTCATTTTATTTCCTCTTTAATTAATTAATTATGTAATGATTAAATAAAGAAATTTTATTTTATGCAAGTGGCAATAAAGACCAAAAATGATTTAATATTGTTGAGTTATAACAATTATTCCAGCAATAATTACTAAAACACTCGCAGAAATTGTATTAATTGTTTTTGGGTTTGCAGTGATCCACTTAATTAATTTCTGTGCAAGCATTGCGTAACCAATCAAAGAAAAAAAGTCTAAAACAATGTAAGTTGCAATTAAAATTACAAATTGTGCCAATAAATTTGAATTAAAGTCAATAAATTGGGGAAATATAAAAGGAAAAAACATCCAAGCCTTAGGACTTGTACCAGCAACTAAAAAACCGTCTCTAAAAAAAGATAAGTTGCTTTTTTCTATATTTCCTTCATTTGAAATGTTTTTTGGTCGAGATTTATAAATATCGTAAGCTAAATATAATAAATAAATTATTCCAATCCATTTAAACGCATTAAGTATCATCGAGTTCTCTGAAAAAAAAGATCCAATCACAAAAATAACTAAAGTTGCCTGAATCAAATTTGCAGTTACATCACCTAAAGCAGACCATACACATTTTCCGACACCGTAATTCATTGAATATGAGATAATTACAATTCTGGGAGTTCCAGGTGTAATAAATAAAAAAATAATTATCTGCAGATAAAGTATAAAATCTAGGGGGAGCATAAAAAAAGATAGTCCTTAAAAACCGGGAGCTAAAGATGGCTAAGAAGGACTATCTGATACATAATATCAGAGGCTAAAAAAAATGCATTAAATTTTTTTTTCAAATATAAAGGATTTATGAAAAAAAAAGGTCACAGGCCAGTTACTAAAGTCAAAAATCCAGAGCCCAAAATGGACGATCCCGATTGGATCATTTGGGCAGCCTGGGCAGATAGAATTACTTTTGAGGAAATTGAAAAAAAAACTGGAAGGAAGGAATCGGATGTAATTAAAATTATGAGAAGATCTCTAAAACCATCATCGTTCAGATTATGGAGAAAAAGAGTAAACCAAAAAAGTATAAAACATCGAAAAAAGTTTGAGTACTCAAGAAAAGAAATAACTAGTAAAATTAAAAAAGGTGACTATCTATAGCACATGAAAAAAATTACGATGTATACAGGCCCACTATGTAATTATTGTGAGGCAGCAAAAAGGTTGTTGACTAGAAATAATGCGCCTTATAATGAAATTGATATTTCAAAAGTTGATGGAGCAATGGATGAAATGATTAAAAAAGCTAATGGAAAAAGAACTATTCCACAAATTTTTTTTGATGACCAACATATTGGTGGTTACGATGAAGTTAGAGCTTTAGAAAAAGAAAATAAACTTCAAGATCTTTTAAATAATTAATTCAATATAACCTAATCTTTTGGTTTGAAAATTAAACAAACCCCATTATTACAAAACCTTTTTCCAGTTGGTTTTGGTCCATCATCAAATATATGTCCATGATGTCCTCCACATTTTTTACAATGATATTCAGTCCTTGCATAACCTAAATGATGATCTGTTTTTGTTTCAAACACATCAGGTAGAGAATCATAAAAAGAGGGCCAACCCGATCCACTTTCATATTTTGTTTTTGAGTCAAATAATTTTTCTCCACAATTTGCACAATGAAAACTTCCTTCTCTTTTTTCATGATTGAGTTCACTCGAACCAGCAAGCTCTGTTCCTTCTTCAAATAAGATTAGTTTTTGCTCTGCAGTTAAATTTGGATTTATTTTTTTTGTCATGAACTTATATATTTAGCACAAGACTGGTGTAACATTGAATGTAATTCAACAAGTTTATTGAAATCCTTGTTGTAACCACCACCCAAAACGCCACAAAATGGTATTTGTCTTGAAAAAAAGTTTTCTACCACAAGCTCATCTCTTAATTTAATGCCCTCGTCAGAGATTTTTAATTTTCCCAATCGGTCATTAAAATGAATATCTACGCCAGCAATATAAAAAACAAAATCAAAATTTTCTTGATTGAGCTCTTTTAAATAATGCTTGAGGGTCTTTATATAAGCATCATCCTCTAAATTATCCTCAAGTTCTACATCTAAATTGCTATTTGATTTTTTTGCTGGGTAATTGGTTTTTGAGTGCATACTGAACGTAAAAACACTTCTATTATCTTTAAAAATTTCTGAATTTCCATTTCCTTGATGAACATCTAAATCAACGATTAAGATTTTATTAGCTAAACCTCTATTAAGTAAATAATGCGATGCAACTGCAACATCATTAAATACACAATAACCTGCCCCTCCATCATATCTAGCGTGGTGACTGCCACCTGCAGTATTACATGAGATGCCATAATTTATTGCAAGTTTAGATGCCAGCACAGTTCCACCTGTAGCAACTAAAGATCTTTTCACAACACTATCTACAAGAGGAAATCCAATTTTTTTTACCCCCTCTTTACTTAAAGTTTTATTTTGAATATCTAAAATATAATTTTTTGAATGTGCATAACTTAATGTTTCAAATGAACAAGCTGAAGGTTTATGAAATTTTTTTACTATTTTATTTTGAATTAAGTAGTTTGCCAATTCACCAAATTTATTAATAGGAAATTTATGATCATCACCAATTTTAGCAAAATAATCCTCATGATTAACAACAGGTAGCTCCATTTTTATTCTAGAACTCTGATAGGCTTTCCATTTACACAAGCCTCTAATCCTTCAATCATTTGATTATAAAAAATACTATAATTTTCAGCTGTAACATAACCAATGTGTGGAGTAAGCAATGCATTTGGTAAAAATCTAAGCTTATTATTTTCAGGTAAAGGTTCTTTTTCATACACATCAATTCCTGCACCAGCAATTACATTAGTTGATAAAGCAATAATTAAATCATCCTCATTTACAATAGGTCCACGAGATGTGTTTATCAAAAAAGCTGTTTTTTTCATTTTATCTAATTCTTTTAAAGTAATGCAGTCTTTGTATCTTTCACCTCCTTGAACATGAATCGAAAGAACATCAGAATTTGTAATTAAATCTTCTTTACTGCAAGGTAGTACGTCTAATTCTTTACACTTATCTAAGTTTAGATTTTCACTCCAAGCCATTACTTGCATACCAAAAGCTTTTCCGATTTTAGCGACTTCACTACCTACCCTGCCTAATCCAATTAAACCTAAAATTTTTCCTTTTAGTTCTACACCAATAGTAGTTTGCCAATATCCTTGATACATATTATCGAACTCTTCTTTAAAGTTTCTTGCTAAGCCAAGAATTAGTGCCCAAGTTAATTCAGGCGTTGGGTTAATATTTATATCTGTTCCACAAACTATAATTTTTCTTTTCTTAGCAACCTCTAAATCTATAGATCTATTACGTAATCCACTTGTGATTACAAATTTTAAATCATTTAAATTATCAATTAAATTTTTTGTGATTGGAGTTCTTTCTCTCATTATTAACAAAGCTTCAAAATCAGCTAACTGATCAATTGCATCTGCTTCATCTAAAAAAGGTTCGCTAAAAATCTTAAATTCATATTTTCCAGATAGTTTTTCTAAATCTACAAATTGTTGAGCAACATTTTGATAATCATCTAATATAGCGACTTTAAGCATTTTTAACTTTCTTATTTGATAACAATATTCCTGTAATAATAAAACAAGCGCCTAAAATATGATAAAACATAAATTTTTCATTAAAAAAAATCATCGCCATTATTGCGCTTAATATTGGCATTAGGTGTAAAAAAACACCTGATCGATTAGCACCAATCATAGATATTCCTTTTATCCATAAAATAAAAGATGCCAAACCTGGAAATAAAACTACATAAGATAGAATTAAAATAAATGGTAATTCTAAATTAATTCTAAATCCAATTTGATATTCAATAAAATAAATTGGTATCAAAAAGAGTAATCCAAAAGTAATTACTACTTGAAGTAATGATATTTGAGTTAATTCATATTTTTTTCCTTTTAACAATGTAGAATATAAAGCCCATGAGAACATTGCTATAACCATGGTTATGTCCCCTTTGTTAAAATCTAAATTTTTTAATATCTCTATATTTGCTTTTGTTATAATCATAATTACACCTACAAAAGAGAACACTACCCCTATAATTTGAAAAATATTTGTCTTTTCAATTTTTAAAATTGAAGAAAACAACATGATCATCACAGGTATCGTTGAAATCATTAAAACTCCACTTATCACCTGAGTAAAATTTAATGAATAATAAACAATTGAATTAAATACTGTAATACTAGTAACTCCCAAAACAATAAAAAGTTTATAGTTTTTAATTATGTAGTTTCTTTTCTCTAATATTTCGGGAATTGTAAAAGGTGCTAAAATTAACCAAGCAAAAAGCCATCGGTAAAAATTTAGTGAAAAAGGAGGAACTTCATAAAAACTTGCAAGTTTACCTACTACAAAATTTCCTGCCCAGAAAGTTACTGTTAAAAATAGATATAAATAAGCTAAAAAATTATTATCTTTAGTCACTTAACTAAATCTAAGCGAACTATAAGGTTTTAAATTTAAATTTGTATTTTCTTTCGCTATCATCCCTGAAACAATCTTTCCAGAAATTGGACCTAAAGTCCATCCTAAATGATGATGTCCAAAACAATAATAAATATTTTTGTAATTTTTTGATGGCCCCATAACAGGTAAAAAATCTGGTAAAGTTGGTCTAAATCCTAGCCACTCATCCTCATGCTCAGGCAAATCACCAAGCATATATTTTGCATTATTTATCAAATTTTTAACTCTTGATTTAGATAATGGGTTATCTAAACCACCAAATTCTACAGTTCCAACAACTCTTAAACCCTGTTCCATCGGTGTAATTCCAAATCCACGGTTGGAAAATATTACAGGTCTACTTAATAAATGATCACAATTTTTAAAATGAACATGATAACCACGCTCAGTATCTAAAGGAATTCTTTCACCAAGATTATCTGTTAATTTTTTTGAAAAAGCTCCACAAGCTATAACTGCTTTATCAAAAACGTAACTTTGAGTTTCAGTTTTAAAAACTGGTTTTTCTTCATCATAACTAATATCTTTAATATTTACTTTGTTAAATTTTCCTCCTTTTTGCAGAAATAAATCAAATAGTTTTAAAAGAATTCTTTTCGGATTTCTTGCATGTCTTGCATAAGGATAATAAACACCTGCATGATAAAATGGTTTAATATGTGGTTCAAGATCATGTATTTCGGCTTTAGTGACCAATTGTTGTTCAACACCTAATTCATCTCTAACTTTAATTTCTAATTCTCTACTTTTTAAATCTTTATCATTCCATATATAAAGAATTCCTTTGTTTTCAACCAAACCTTCTAAGTCTATCTCTTCAAATAATTCATCATATGCAGGTAAAGCTAGATCTAAAATTTGGTGCATATTTTTAGCAGTATGCATCATTTTTGTTTTAGTAGTATTCATTATAAATTTTAAAAACCATGGAATCATTTTAGGAACATAATTCCATTTTAAAGCGAGTGGGCCTGAAGAACTTAGCAACATTGCAGGCACATCTGCTAGAACATCAGTTCTGTTTAAAGAAAGAGATGCATAAGGTGAAAAGTGACCTGCATTACCATAAGAAGCGGCTTGGCTACCTGGATTATCTCTGTCAAAGATAGTTACATTGAAACCTTTTTTTTGAAGAAACAAAGCATTAGATACACCTTGAATTCCTGCTCCGACTATTCCTACTTTAAGATTTTTATTCATGAAGTTGTTATACAAGTTAAAAATTAATTTATCAGAGTGACAAATTATGCAAATTTAAATTTTATTATGCAATCATTTGTTTATGATTGATTTTAGCACTCAAAACTATGCCAAAGCCAATCATTGTAGCCAACATTGAAGAACCTCCATAGGACATTATTGGTAACGGAGAACCAACTATAGGTAGTAAACCTAGAACCATAGATAAATTTACAACAATATAAATAAATATTGCAAACGCATAACCAAAACAAAAAAACCTAGCAAAGTTACTTCTTGAAATAGATCCTATTCGTAAAATTCTAAAAATTATTATTGAGTATAATATTAAAAGACCAACAGAACCTATAAAACCAAACTCCTCTGAAAATAAAGTAAATATAAAATCTGTATGTTTTTCAGGTAAAAAATCCAAATAACTTTGAGTACCTTTTAAAAAACCTTTCCCATCAAGGCCACCTGAACCTATAGCTATTTTAGATTGTATAATTTGATATCCAGCACCTAAGGGATCTCTATCTGGGTCTAAAAAAGTTAATATTCTCAGTTTCTGGTATGGTTTAAGAAATGAAATTATAAAAGGTAACGAAATCAAAAAAGTAATAAATGAGTATATAAAGTACTTTATTTTTACTCCTCCTAACCACAAAATAATTAATCCACTTAAAGCAATTAATATCGAGGTACCAAGATCGGGTTGGGAAATTACAAAAATAATAGGAATTAATATAATCGACAAAACTATTGTTATACTAGTAAATGAATTAACATTTTCTATTTTTAATCTGTGATAATATTTCGCAAGACACATTATAATTGCTACTTTCATAAGCTCTGAGGGCTGTAGAACAAATAAATAAAGATCCATCCATCTTTGAGAGCCAGACGACTTAATTCCAAAAAATGAAACATAAATTAATAAAAGTATTACAATAAAGTAAATTAAGTATGAAAAATTATGCCATAATTTTATGTTCATGAAAGCCACAAAAATCATTAAAGGAAAAAAAACCGCAAGTTTTACAAAATGGTTTTTAGTATGAAAAAGTATTTCACCTCCGTCTGTAGAATACATAACAAAAACACTTAATACAGAAAGAAGGATAATAGAAATCAACAATATATAGTCTAGGTTTTTTATTTTTTGAAATAATGTAATCTCATTATTCAATCTATCGTGTTGAAACATTTAAACAGTAATCCTCTCAAAATTTGATTGTTTATTTCTCAAATCATGTCTATCAATGATTAATTTAAATAGTTTTTTTGCAATAGGTGCTGCTGCCTTACTTCCTGATCCACCGTGCTCTATAATTATACTTAATGCATATCTTGGATTTATATATGGACCATAAGCAACATATAACGCATGATCTCTATCTTTGTATGGTATTTGCTCTAATTCTAAATCCAATTCCCTTTCTCTTTTACTAATTCTCTTGACCTGAGCTGTTCCAGTTTTTCCTGCAAATTGATATTTAGGGTCATCAATTCTTGATTTATATGAAGTTCCAAATCTCTCATTTGTTGAAGCAAACATTGCTTCTTGAACAATCTTAATATTTTTTTTATCTCTAAATAACTTTTTGTCTAACAATTCATCAGAGTCAGCATCGAATAATAACCCACTTTCCATTGATTGTTTTGCATCTTCATAAGAAATTGGATTACTATCTACAATTATTTTTGGTTTTATTGCATACCCTCCATTTGCAATTTGTGCAGTCATCAAACAAAGTTGTAAAGGAGTTGTTTGAGTAAAGCCTTGACCAATACCTGTTATTAAAGTTTCCCCTAATACCCAACCTCTACCAAGATTATTTTTTTTCCATTTTGTATTAGGAAATAATCCTTTTTTTTCAGTATCAAAATAATCCCCAAGTACTTTTTTACCTAAACCAAACTTTTCTGCTGTAATGTTTAATCTATCAACACCTAATAACCTAGCAACCTCATAAAAATATGTATCACATGATTGTTTCATTGCATTTTTCAAACTTACCCAACCATGTCCTTTTTCTTTCCAACAGTGAAATGTTTGTCCATATAACTCCATTTTTCCTGTGCATTTAACTTTAAATTTTGTATCAATTACTTTGTTTTCTAAAGCTGAAAGAGCAACAATTGGTTTTATCGTTGAACCTGGTGAGTATAGACCTGAAATAGTTTTATTTATTAGTGGTTTTAATGGATTATTTCTAATTAATTGCCATTCATCTTGACTTATTCCAAAGAGAAATAAATTAGGATCATAGGATGGAGAAGAATACATCGCTATTATATCTCCAGTATAAATATCCATTACACTTATAGATCCTGCTTTTTCATTTAACAATTCTCCACAAGCTTTTTGTATTTCTGTATCTAAAGTTAAACGTATCTTTGATCCTTGCTCACCCTTTTGATGCTCAAGTTGATTAATTCTTTTACCGTAAGCATTAACTTCATATCTTTGAATAGCATTTGTTCCAATTAAATGATTTTCAAGTCTTTTCTCTAAGCCAAGTTTTCCAATTTTCATTCCTGGTACAAATCTTTCTTGGATAGTTTTATTTTCTAAAATTTCTTGTTCATTTGGTTGGCTCACATATCCAAGAACATGGGTATACACATCATTAAATGGATAGTTTCTAGAGATTGTCATCACAGGTTTAACACCTATCAAATCATATAAATAATTATTAATTTTTACAAATTGACTCCAGCTTAAATTTTCAGAAACAATAATGCTATCCCAGGGTTTCAGCTCTGATTTTAATTTATTAATCTTTGCAATTTTTTTATCACTTAAATTTAAAAGATTTTTTAATCTTACTAATAAATAATTAAAATTCTCAACTTGCTCTGGAATTATATGTAATTGATAAACTTTCAAATTTCCTGCAATTACATTTCCAAAATAATCAACAATATTGCCTCTTGTAGGCGGGAGTTTCCATTCTCTAATTCTATTCTTGTCTGAAAGAGTAAGATATTTTTTATTTTCGTTTATTTGAAGAGAAAATAAACG
>CACDWD010000004.1 GCA_902556285.1 uncultured Pelagibacteraceae bacterium | reverse complement strand
AAGGTAGACTTAGAAAAGATGTTTTAAATATTTTTAAAAAAAATAAACTAAATCTTATTTCTGAAAGAGGAGAAAGAGATCTTTTAGGATCAATAAAGCAATATCAAAATATTAAGATTTTATACCTTCATGCTAGGGAGATTATTGAAAGACTTGGAGATGGATCTTTGGATATAGGTTTTTCTGGTTTTGATTTATTGAAAGAGAGTGAAATAAACACTCAAAAAAAAATTAATGTTTTAAAAAGATACAATTTCGGTAAGGCCACACTAGTAGTTGCAATTCCAGATCCATGGATAGATGTACAAACAGTTGCAGATTTAGAAGAAATTGCATTTGAATTTAAAGATAAGAAAAAGAAAAGATTAAGAGTGGCAACAAAATATCCAAACTTAACAAGGGAATTTTTGTTTTCAAAGGGTGTTACCCAATTCAAATTAATTGATAGTTTGGGTGCAACTGAAGCTTATCCTTTTACAGGTTCTTCGGAGATAATTGCAGATATCACCTCTACTGGAGAAACTTTAAAAGCAAATAATCTTCGTATTCTAAAGGATGGAGAGATATTAAGATCAGAGGCTTGTATGATGATTTCCAAGTTATCCAATAATAAAATGGGTCTAAAAAAAATTGTAAAAATACTTTCTAAAAATTAAGTTTTTCCAATAAATAAGAATGATTTTAATAATATAAATATTTCTAATAACTGCATAAAAAGCAATAATAACACAAATAATTTAGAATATTTTTAGTACTAAAATTAGTTCCATAAAGTATTTTTAAATATTTAAATACATTAATGAAATATTTACTATAAAATAAAAAATTAGAATCATGGATAGTATATTAATTATTTTACTGGTTTTGTTGTTAGGGGGTGTTTTAGCAATCCTTTATTTAAATTTGAAATCTAAGCCAAAAGATGAAAATGAAAATAAAGATGCTGAAGAAATAGCTAATTTAAAATCAGAAATTTCAAGTTTAAAAGATACCTTAAACACAACTATCAATAGCTCTCTTGGTGCAATGTCGACTTCATTTAACAACTTATCAACTGGGGTTACTAAAGATATGACTGAAACTTTAACTAAGGTAGAGGAAAAGGTTGGAAATTTTAATCAACAAGTTCAACTATTAAATCAAAGCCAAGAAGGGATAACTAAAATTTTAGCTGGGGTTAAGAAATACGGAACTCTTGCAGAATTTAGCTTAGATGCACTGATAAAAGATTTGTTGCCAGCCTCTCAATTCATGACGAATGTAAAAATGAAAGAGGATACCAGTGAAAATGTGGAATTTGCAATTAAGCTTCAAGGAGATGTTTTGGTTCCAGTAGATAGTCATTTTCCAATAGAAAAATTTAAAGCAATTACCGATGGTCATGACTCGGAAGACAAAAGGGCTGTTGCAGATGCTAGAGCAAAATTAGCTTCAGCATTTAAAGCAAAAGCAAAAAGTGTTAATGAAAAATATATAGTTCCGCCAAAAACTACTGATTTTGCAATTGTTTATGCTCCCACAGAAAGTTTATACAGAGAGTTAACTGAATACCAAGATCCAAGTACAAAAGAATTATTAACTCAAGAGTTAATGAAAAAATATAAAGTCGTAATATGTGGGCCTAATACTCTTTCTGCTTACCTACAATCTTTACATATGGGTTTTCAATCATTGAAAGTGCAAAAAGGTGCAACAGAAATTTATAATCATTTAAAAACAATCAGTACAAGATTTTCAAAACATTTTGACAACATTATAGTTCTTAGAAAAAAATTAGAAGATGCTATGGGTATTGTTGATAAATTTGGAACTGATGCAAGATCAATTTCAAGAACTTTAGAAAACATTAAAGATCCCGAGCAGGTTGAGAAAGCTGCACAAACTGAAAACGTGGAAAAATTTGTTGAACGAAATAGGCAGCTTAAAAATTAATTTCTTTTTTCCTATAATACCGTCTATAAGAAATCTGATGCAGTGGAATCAAAAATATGATTATCCAAAATCCTCTAGAGCAACAGTTGATGGTATTAGAAGATACTTATTAGGTGAAACAAAATTACCAAGTGTCACTTCAATTTTAGATGCAACTCGATCTGAAGAAGATAAAGCGGCATTAGCAAATTGGAGAGAAAGAACTGGGCAAAAAGAAGCTGAAGCAATTACAAAAGCAGCAAGTAGCAGGGGATCTCAAATGCACAACTATTTAGAGTCTTATTTACTTGGAAGAGAAAATTTAAGTTTTTTTGAAGATAATGAACAATACAAATTAATGGCTAAAGAGATTATAGAAAAAGGTTTAAAAAATAGATTAGATGAAATTTGGGGAGTTGAATGCACACTCTATTACCCAGAGAAGTATGCAGGTACTGCTGATTGTGTTGGAGTTTATGAGGGAAAAGAAACAATAATTGATTTTAAACAAAGTAATAAACCCAAAAAAGCCGAGTATATAGACTCATGGCTTCTTCAAACAAGTGCATATTCATTAGCACATAACATTGTGTATAACTCCAATATCACTTCTTGTGTAATTTTAGTTTGCACAGTAGATAAATTATTCCAAGAGTTTAAAATTCAAGGACATGATTTAATTGTTTATCAAAATTTGTTTTTGGGAAGATTACAAAAATTTAATGAGCTATCGGATTTAACTTAGGATTTTATGGATAAAATAGTTATTTATGATACAGAAACAACAAATAGCACAATTTGGGGCTCAATAATTGAAGTAGGTGCTGTAGTTGTTGATAAAAACTTAAAAGAAATTGGCAAGCTAAATATTCGTGGCAGAATGCCTGAAGGCGAGGTTCCAAGTGCAAAGGCCTTATTAGTTAACTCAACAAGTATTGATTTACTTACTAAAGGCAATTACTCGCATTATGATTTTTTAGGAGCTGTAGAAAACTTCTTCTCAAAAGCTGCACCAGCATTATTTATGGGTTGGAGTAATTTAAATTTTGACAGGAGAATGTTTCATTTTAATTTTTTTAAAGGGAATAGATATCCTTATATTACACATTCATCACCCAATAAAGAGCATGATGGTTTGCATGTTGCAAGAGTAGCTCAAACCTTAAATCCAGAAACGTTAAAGACTGAATTGACTGAAGCTGGTAATGAAAGCCTAGCATTGGAAGGTTTAGCTAGACAACAAGGATTTGATACATCTCAACAACACACAGCTTATCATGATGCATTCACAAGCTTAAAAATTCTCAGAATTATTAAAGATAAACACAAAGATAATTGGGAAAATTTTTTAAGCACATCGACAAAAAATAGCGTTGAAACTATTTTAAAAAGTGAGGGGATTTATTCAATTTTTGAAAACGTTAAAGGAAAAAATATGATGTATCTAGTCTCTACATTGCATCCAAATCATTGTTTTCATCCATCATATGCATCGTGGGGATATTTATTTGATTTAAGAAGAGATCCTGAACCATTATTAAACTTGTCAGTAAATGATCTTAAAGTTTATTTAAAAAAATTCATCCCAAAAGCACTTAGAGTAATCAGAACCAATAAAGCTCCTGTTGTATTAGATAAAAAGTTTGCATTAAAGGAAAAGGCATATGCAGACTTAGATTTAGAAACTATTCAAAAAAGAGCAAAAATGGTTAGAAATAATGAAAATTTTTGTAAAAATATTCAAATCATTAATAGAGAAGCAGCTGAAGAAAAAGCTCAAACTCAAACTCAAGAAGATTTATTGCCAGAAGAAACTTTATATGAAAAGTTTATTCCTAACAAAGACACCCAATTGTTTAAAACTTGGCATAGTTCTTCTTGGGAAGATAAATTAAGAATGTTAGATAAATTTACAGATAAAAGATGCAGTTGGTTTGGGCAAAAAATTATCTATCAAGAAGCACCACATATTTTGCCACCAGATTTATATAAAAATATAAAAAGCGAAATTGCTAGACGAATTTTAAGTAAAAATAGAGAAAAATGGCAAACTATTGGAATGGCTTATCAAGAAATTGATACCTTGCGAGATCAGGCTTCTAATCGAGATGATGAAGAAGAATTAAAAAAATTAGATGAAATAAATGAATTTATTATGTCTATAGAAAAAAAATATGAAATTGCCTAGTTGACTTTAAGACTGCAATTTATAGAAGGGATATATGCTTACAAATTTTAAAGACGAAGATTTTGATACTAAAATTAAAAATGAAGATGTTTCAGTAATTCAATTTTCAGCTGAGTGGTGTGGTCCATGTAAGGCACTAAAACCAGTGATGGATAAATTATCCGATGAATATAAAGATAAGGCTGGTTTTTATTATGCTGATATTGAGGATGGTGGAATTAACACAGGTTCAGCTGCTGGTATTAGAGGTGTTCCAACAATTATCATTTATAAGAAAGGTGTTGAAGTAGATAGAAAAGTTGGTGGAGTTCCAGAAAGTCACATGAAGGAATTTTTAGATAAAAATATCTAATTTAAATTCAAAATTTCACCCGCAAGATATAACGATCCAGTAATCAGTATTATATCGTTTTCCTCGACTGGAATTGATTTGATAGCATCCTCTATACTTTCCTTATAATTTATATTTGAAAAGCTATTTAGTTTATTTTTAAGTTCTTTTCCTTTAATTGAATTGGGTTGATTAGGTATATCTATTGTAGTCAGTGTAGCAATATCCTTAAAGAAACTCATATATTCATTATGATCTTTATTAGCCATCATTCCAAGAATAATATGTTTATTGCAATCTAAACTTTCCAAGTATTCATTCAAAACTTTTGCACCCAAAGGGTTATGAGATCCATCAACAAAAAGTTTGTGATCTTTTACAAGTGCTTTAAGTTTTCCAGATTTAATTTCTTGTAATCTTCCAATACTATTTATTTTTAAAACACCTTTTTTGATGTGATAATCTTTAATATTTAAATCTTTCAAAGTTCTAAGGGTTGCAATAGCTGTTGAGATATTTTCTAATTGAAATTGACCTTTAACATTTGGCATAGGTAATTTTATCCCCCCAAATTGATCTTCATAATAAAAGAAATTATTTTCTTGCATTGTAAAACTATAATTTTCATTATAGAAAACTTTATTTGATCTATTATTTGATATTGTTTTTTTAATATTATCAGCAATTTTTTTATTGCTTTGTTTTGCTACTATAATATTTGAGTTTAAAAGGCTTGATGTTTTTTCAAAAATAATTCTTTCAACGTTTTGATCATTTTTAGGTAACCAATCTAAATGATCAAGTCCAATGGAGGTTACAACGCTAGCAAGGTTATTTTTTAATATATTTGTAGCGTCAAATCTAAAGAATAATCCACTCTCAATTAAATTTATATTTTCTGGGTATTGAGATGCTTTTAAGAAATAAGCTGCAGTGAGTATTTCAAAAAAAGTAATTGGTTCATTATTGTTAGCATTTTCGATTTCTTCAAGTAAATTTGCTAAATCTTCATTATTAAGTTCATCATTATTATAAACAAACCTCTCATTGATACTTCTGATATGTGGGCTTGTATAGACATTACATTTTAAATTTGCTTCTTTTAAAATTGATAACATTGCTTGGATAGTTGAATATTTTCCATTAGTACCAACAATTGAAATTGCTTTGATTTTATCTTGGGGATTTCCTAATTTTTTGCAGAGATTTTGAATACGATCTAGACTTAAATCTATTTCTTTAGGATGCAGCTCTTGTAAGCGACTGACTATCTTCTGAAGTTTCATTTTGTTCAGCACTTATATCAGAGTTTTTCTTTAACAATATTGATAATAAAGTTCCAATTTTTGACACGAGATCTTTACGATCAACAATTAAATCAACAAAACCAGTTTTTTCAACATATTCACTTTTTTGGAAACCCTCAGGTAGCTCTTCTTTAACAGTTCCTTGAATTACTCTTGCGCCTGCAAATGCAATTAAAGCTCCTGGCTCTGCGATGTGAATATCACCTAACATTGCATATGATGCAGTAATGCCCCCAGCTGTTGGATCAGTTATACAAACTAAATATGGAAGTCTATTTTTTTTTAATTCATTAATTGCGAGTGTAGTTCTAGTCATTTGAGATAAAGATATTAAACTTTCCATCATTCTCATTCCCCCACCAGCACTTATGCATAAAAATGGTGTTTTATTTTCTATAGCATGTTGTATTCCATATAAAAAAGCTTCTCCCTCTGCAGCAGCCATCGAGGCACCTAAAAAATCAAAATCTGATGCAACAGCTGTAATTTTAATATTATTTATAGTTCCAGTAGCGACCATCATTCCACATTCCATGCCAGTTTTTTTTCTAGCACTTTTTAGTCTTTCTTTATAAGACTTAGAATCTGTCCAATTCAGTGGATCATCTTTTGGTATTGGAGTTTTGAAAATTTCGTAATTATTTTTTCCAAATAAAATATCGAATCTTTGTTTTGGTTTTATTCTATGATGTTTGTTACAATCAGGACACACCCAAAGATTTTTTTCTAAATCAGTTTTAAGAATAGGCCCTCTACAACAGCTTGTCCAATCACTTTTAGCGATATCTTCTTTTGAAGCTCTTTCGTGTATAGCAGTTTTAATTTTTTCACCTGCTTTTATAATTTTTTTAATCCAATTCATGTGATCTTATTTTTTAATCTTTTTACTATACTAGTAACATTTGTGACAGGATTTTGTCTGTTTTTAATTGAATTTGAAATTTCTTTACAAATTGCACTGCCAACAACTAATCCATCAGCTTTTCTTAGAGATTTTATTGTTTTCTCAGTGATACCAAATCCAATAACAATATTTTTAGATTTATTAAGATTTTTTATTTTACTATATTTTTCCAGTATTTTTTTAGGTGAAACTTTTAATTTACCTCCTGTAGTCGAGAGCATACTTATATAATAAACCATATCATGAGAATCTTTAATTATTTTTTTTAATCTTATCTGGGATGTAGTTGGTGATATTAATTGAATAAAATTAATACCTTTTTTTTTACATTTAGCTGCAAAACTTCTGTTTTCTGGATAAGGCAAATCTACAACAATTAATCCGTCTATTTTTGATATTTTACATTTTTCTAAAAACCTATTTTCGTTGAATTGAAAAATCATATTGTAGTAACCCATTAAAATAATAGGTTTATTAATTTTCTTAATTTTAAAATCTTTAGCAATTGAAAATACATCATTTATTTTTATTCCATTTTTTATTGCACGGTAAGCACTAGTTTGTATCTGACCACCATCAGCAATAGGTGTGTTGTGAGGAAAACCTAATTCACAAATATCTGCATAATTAGAAATTGATTTTAATATTTCCAATGATTTTTTTTTAGTGTTATCTCCAGCTACTATATAAGTTAACAAAGCTGGTCTATTTTCACTTTTAGCATTTTGAAAAGCTTGATTAATTAGAGAACTCATTATTTTTTACCCAATCTTTCTTTTAAAATATCTCTATCCTTTTTTGCATCACCACAAGAATTAACGATTATAATTGTATCTTTACTTAATTTTGGAGCAATTTTAATAGCTTCTGCAAATGCGTGACTTGGTTCTAAGCTAGGATTTAGATTTTCGTATTTGGTTACCATTAGATGTGCACTTAATGCTTCCTCATCTGTTGCGAAAGTATATCTTGCTCTTTTAGCATCTTTTAAAAAACAGTGCATTGGACTTACGCCAGGATAGTCTAACCCAGCACTTATAGACTCAGTTTCATTTATTTGCCCTTCTTTATTTTGACATACATAAGATGCAGCTCCGTGTAAAATTCCAATTTTAGTATTACAGCTTAATGGAGCTGCATGCAGTTTCGATTTTTTAGGTCCACCTGCTTCCACACCAATTAATTCAATATGTTTTTTATCATAGTCAATAAATTCGCTCCAAAATCCATATGCCGAACTTCCACCCCCAACACAATTAATCAATTTTATTTTTTTTGGTATTTTTTTAAATTCTGATTTTAATTGTATTTTTAATTCCCTAGAAATTTGTGCTGTACTCCAGCCGCAGATTTTAACAAATATATTTGGACCTACAGTGCTTCCAACGCACATGTGAGTATTGTCACAATTTGATACCCAGTATCTCATACATTCACTTACAGCATCAACTAAAGTTTGGCTTCCTGAGAAAACAGGAACAATTTCAGCCCCATTTTTTCTCATTGCATCACAGTTAGGTTTTTGCCTTTTAATATCCTTTGCACCCATAAATATTTTGCACTTGAGGCCAAATTTTTTAGCTGCCATACTTAGCATTTTACCTGCATAACCAGCTCCTGTATCACCAACAATATATTTTTTGCCCATTGCTTTACATATCAGAGCATGAACTGTTGCATTATATATTTTGTGTGCGCCTCCATTAGCCTCAGAGACAACTTTTGTCCAAATTTGAGCGCCACCAAGATGATTTGTTAAATTATCAAGTTTTCTAAATGAGGTAGGAGAACCTATATAATTTTTAAAATAATAGTCTCTTTTTTTTAGAAATTTTTTATCTTTCCTAAGTTTTTTAAATTGATTTGTTAAATCTTCTACTGGTTTTTTTAAAGTTTCAGGAATAAAACTTCCTCCAAATTTACCACCCCAAAAGCCGTATTGATCATGTTGATCAATTAATGGAATTCCTCTTTTAAGTTTCATTGTACAACTGTTTTACCTTATTTAAAAATTTATCAATTTTGGATTTATCTTTTAACCCAGAGGTCTCCAGACCTCCAGATATATCGATAATATCTGCTATTTTTTTATATTTTTCAAGATTATCATCTATTTGAATATCACCTGCTATCATTAGTGGTTTGTTAATCTTTACTTTTTGAATAAGCTTATGATCAAAAGACATACTTTTTTCGTAACCTTTGCTATCAAATAAGTAAATATCTGTAATCTCAGAGAACAAATGGTAATTTTGAATATCATTTTCATCTTTTATAGTTAAAGCAGTAATAATTTTTTTATTATAAGTTTCCTTAATTTTTTTTATTTCCTCAGGCATGCAGTCATAAATCTGATAATAATCAAAGGGCAGGTTTTTAATTTTTTCTAAAATTTCTTTATTGGGTTTAACTAGAACTGCTACAAAGTTAGATTTTTTTTTATTTAATGTTAATAATTCTTTAAGCTTTTCAAGTTTAACATATCTTAAACTTTTTTTATAATTACAAATAAATCCAATAAATTTAGGAGGATATTGGTGATTAATAATAAAATTAAGAGTGTCGAGATCTGATATCCCACAAATTTTAGAACCTTTGATCATTTGTTCAAATGTTCAGCTAATCTTCTAATATTATGTTTAATATTTCCTTTTATCAATGACCTACCAATTACAATACCTGAAACTTTATTTTTAAAAGCATCATTAGGCGTCATTACTCTTAATTGATCATTTATATCATCTCCAGGCAATCTTATTCCTGGAGTTACGATAAACAAGTTTTTATGTTTTTTTCTAATCATTTTAGCTTCTTGAGCAGAACAAACTATTCCATCACATCCAGATTTTTTTATAAGATTAGCTTGAGTTAGTACTAATTTTTTTATTGGTTTTGTGTAACCAATTTCTTTAAGAGAATCATTGTTAAGACTTGTGAGAACTGTAACTCCCAATACTTTTATATTTTTATTAACTTTTTTCTTAATAGCCCTAAGCATTTTAATACCACCATTTGCGTGTACAGTTATAAATTTACATTTTTTTAAATCTTTAAGACTATCAATTGCCGATAAGGCAGTCTGAGGAATATCATTTATTTTTAAATCTAACCAAAAATCATTTCTAAATTTTTCTAAAAATTTTCTACCATTTTTTGAGTAAAAAAATTGTAATCCAAATTTTGGAATAATTTTTAATTTACTTGTTTGAATATTTCTTATTATATTTTTAATTTCTCTTAGATTTGAAGTATCACAAGCTACAAATATAGTTTTATTCTTCATTATTTAATTTTTTTAACAAGTCTTTTGACATTTTAAAGTGAATTGTTTTTTTTTCAGGCGTGTTAACTTTTTCTCCAGTCCTAGGGTTTCTTGATATTCTAGCTTTTTGAATATTAGTCGAAAATACACCAAAACCTCTAAGTTCAACACGATCACCTCTTTTGAGTGATAATTTAATTTCACTTAGAATAATATCTGCAAATTTTTCAAGGTCTTTTTTAAGAAAATTCGGGTAGTTATCTGATAGTTGTTTTAAAAGCTTTGATTTTACAATAGCCAAATTTAATCTTCTGTTTACTTTTTATCTTCTTCTTTTTTTTTTAAATCTTCAGAAAGTGATGAAAATGGTAGGTTTTTACCCGAGTCTTCAGATCCGTATTTGTCTAAAGCTTCTTTTTTTTCTATTTCCTCTAATAGCTTAATACTTAGAGTGGCTTTCCTTTTTTCAAAATCAATATCAGCTATTGCACAGTCGAGCTTCTCTCCACCAGTCCATCTGCTTGGTCTAGCATCAGCTGCATTTACTGCAATTGCTGATTTCTTAATTTGAAAATCCATCTCACACCCTTCAGGTCTAACTGTTAAAAATTTATTGTTAGTAGAGATTACTTTAACTGTAATGATTTGGTTTTTAGATTTATCTTTAAACCAATCAAAAGGATCTGTTTGGGTTTGTCTTAAACCAACTCTAATTTTTTGCTCTGAAACTTTAATTTCAAGAACTTTTACTTTTATAACATCACCTTTTTTATACTTTTCTAATTCTTCTTCACTATTATTAAAATAGGTCAAGTCATTACAATGTAGAAATGCATCCACATCTAGGTCCTCAACTTTAACAAATAATGAGTATTCATTTTTGTTAACGACTTTAGCTTCTATAACTGTTCCAACAGGATATCTTTCCTCAAAAGTTTTAAAGGGATTTGCTTGAGTTAATTTATGAGAAATCGCTACACGTCTTTTCTCTTTATCAATTTCTGTAATGATACAATTTATTTCATCACCAACTTTAAACATTTTTTTTGCTGAAATATTTTTCTTAGTCCAACTTAGTTCGCTTGTGTGTAGTAAAGTTATTAGACCTGGCTCCAATTCACAGAATGCACCAAAATCCATTAACTTAACAACTTTTACCCTATAATTTTTATTTAATTCATAATTTTCAATATGCTCAAAAGGATCAGGTGATAGTTGTTTTATTGAACATCCAACTTGAAGTTTTTCTTTATCAACTGAAATGACTTTCAAATTATGTTTTTCACCTATATTAAAAACTTCGTCTGGATGATTAACTCTTGAATAAGAAATTTCTTGTAGGTGAACCAAAACGTCCAATTCACCATTAACGTTAAAGAAGCAACCAAATGAGCTATAGCCTTTTACTTCAGCTCCTTTAATGATATCTCCAACTTTATATTTCTCTATAATTTTAGCTTTATCTTCTTTTTTAAATGATGAAATAATTTCTTTTCTAGAGACGCAAGCATTACCTCTTACTTTATCTAATTTAATTAAAGCAAACTTTTGTGGTTCGTTCATTAAATGACTAATATCCTTTAAAGGTTTGTCACTAATTTGTGATCCAGGTAAAAACATTAATGAACCGGTATCTATATGTTCCACTATACATCCACCTTTACATTTAGATGTAATTTTTCCCATGATTGGTTCATTTTTCTCATAAGCTTCAACTAATTTATCCCAACCTTTAATTTTTTGTGCTTTACTTGCTGAAACTAATACTTCACCGTGTTTATCTTCAATTTTCTCTAATAAAACTGAAATTGTTTCACCTACTTTAATTTTATCACCAAGACCCATACTTTTTAGTTCATTAAAATCTAGTACTGGTTCACTTTTTAAACCCTCCACAAACAAGAAAACAAATTTTTCTGTAATTTTATTAATTTTACCTTCAATTATTTTGCCTTCTTCAATATGGACTTTAGAAAGCTGGCTGTTAAGTAATTTTTCAAATTCTTTTGATGCTGGATTTGATAGATCTTTAAATATTTCCATTAAGCCTTAATTTCTTATCTATAATTTTTTTAATTTTTAAAAAACACGCTCTTTTAGTCAGTTTCGATGTATTTAGCAACACTGAATCTTTAGTTTTCTTCAATGGCGAAATTTTTCTATTAAAGTCGCTTTTATCGCGTTTTTTGATGCTTTTAAGCACTTCTTGGAAAGAAATTTTTTTATTTAGACTTTTAAGCTCTTTATACCTTCTCAGAGCTCTCGTTTTTAAATTGGCTGTAATATAAAATTTAAAATCTGCATCTGGTATTATATTATATGTAATATCCCTTCCATCAAGACATGATCCTTTATACTTTTTTGGAGGATTGTAAGCAAAATTTAGCTGAAAAGAATGTACAAGTTCTCTGGTTTTTTTTACTTTTGATAAAATTGATGCTTCTGTTCCAACATCATCTGATAATAGAGCCTTATTTGCAAGATCTTTTACTTTGAGATTTTTAATTTTTGATTTAATAAATTTTTTGTTAAATTTTTCTGGAAATTTAATTTTAAGATAAGCGATCATTCTATAAATTTTTCCAGTATCTAAATAAAAAAGATTATAATGTTCAGAAATTGCTTTTGCCAATGTTCCAGCTCCTGCAGCAGCCGGTGAGTCAATTGCAATTTTAATAATATTTTTTCTTTTTATCATTAATTTTTTAAATCATTAATTATATTTAAAAATGATGGAAAAGAAGTCTTTATAGAGTCTTTGTCGTGTATTTTCCACATACCACCAAAAATTAATGCAGCAATTACACTAGTCATAAAAACTCGATGATCTTTTAAGTAATTTTTAATAATAATCTTTTTATTGATTTCCAAATTAGGGTTACCGAAAATTTTTATAGAATTGTCTGTAGTAATTGTTTTAATTCCCATTTTATTTAAAATTTTCGAACCCCATTTTAGTCTTGGACTTTCTTTTTGATTTAACTCACCAATATCTTTGAAGTAAGACACACCGTGTGCTTTAGCAGCAACTAAAAAAATTATCAAAAACTCATCAATTGCCCCACTATTTAATCTTGATGGACAGTTAATTGCCTTTAGTCTTTTTGCACTAACAATTGAAATATCAGCTATAAGTTCACCTTTGTAATTTTTTTTCTTTTTAAACCGAATGTCAACTCCCATTTTTTTTAAAATAGTTATTACACCAATTCTAGATGGATTAATATTTACATTTTTTATCAGTAATTTTGAATTATTTGATAAAGCTGTAAGAACTATAAAAAATGCACCTGAACTTATATCTGAGGGTATATTATAATTTAAAGGTTTTATTTTTTTAGCTTTTTGAACTTCTATTAAATCATAGTTATTTTTCTTTTTTACTTTTAAAGGTAATTTTAAATATTTGCACAAAAGCTCAGTATGATCTCTTGATTTTTTTGCTTTAATAAAGGTCTTACCCTCTGTTTTCAATCCTGCAAAAATAACACTACTTTTACATTGTGCAGAAGCTTTTTTTTCTAAATAATTAATTGGCATAGGATTTTTAACTCCTGAAATGGTTAAGGGTAATCCTCTATTATTTTTAAGTTTAATATTTGCACCAAATTTTTTTAATGGCTCTGCTATTCTATTAAAATCTCTTTTAGATAAACTTTTATCACCAATAATTTTAATTTTATAAGGAGTATCAATTAAAAGACCCATAATTAATCTACCCAATGTTCCAGAGTTTTTAGAGTTAATAGTAATATTCTTTTTATACTTATATCCATCAAGACCATTACCAAAAATAGCACAATAGTTTTTATTAAATTTTACTTTTGCTCCTAATTTTTTAACTGCGTTGATTGCAGCCAACACATCTTCAGATAAAAGTAAATTATAAGCTTTTGATTTACCTTTTGCTATCGATGAAAATAAAGCCCATCTAATACTTAAACTCTTATCTCCTGGAACAATTATACTTTTATTAAAACTATGAATTTTTTTTTTTACAGTGATTTGATTGTTCATTAATTTTATTTAAAATTAAACGAGTCACCAAAATATGCACTTTTAGCATGAATATTATTTACTAATTCTTCGGGAGAACCTTCTGCAACTATTTTACAGTTGCTTAGTATCATTGCTTTATCTACACAAGCCAGCAGGTCCCTAGCTTGATGGTCACATATACAAATTGTTATTTTTGTTTCTTTTTGCAAATTTACAATTATTTCTTGCAGCATCTTAATTGTTAAAACATCAAGTGCTGCGAAACATTCATCTAAAAGAAGAACTTTAGGATCACTCAATAAAGATAAAGCAATAACTAATTTTTTCTTTTGACCTCCGGATAAAAATTTAGCTTTGACATTTTTTAAATTTTCTAATTCAAACTTTGAAATAAGTGAGTTAATTTTAGATACTTCTTTATTTTTATCGTTGATTACAATTTCTGCTATTGCTTTTAAATTTTGATATAATGTTAGGTCATTAAAATAGCCACCATGCTGTGGAACATAACCTATATGAAATTTTTTTGTTCTTAAATAAATTGGATAATCTATAACATCTGTATTATTTAGTTTAATTTTACCACTGTTAGGCAATATCAATCCAGTTATTAAATTAAATATTGTACTTTTTCCAACACCATTAGGGCCAAGCATTCCAAAAATTTGACCCTCGTTTATTTTAAAATTTATATTATCTAAGATTAATCTGTTACCATATGAAAGATTAATATTTTCAAAGGAAATAATTGAATTAGGTTTTTTATGAGATTTTATTCTAAATTGTTTTATTAATCCCATATTAGTTTATGTTTGTAATATTAACTTTCTCGCTTGAATTATACATAAAAATTTTCGTATCTTTAGTAGTTGTATCAAGTTCTATTACATCTGCTTTTAAAGTATTTTCAAGATTTTTATAAACAACATTTCTTGATATTATTAGTAAATTATTCATCATAGAGAAATCTAAATAATCACCTGTTATTATATTGTCAACATAATCTATGTTTACATTTTTTGAGAAAATAGTGTCATAATTCAAGGTATTATACTTGCCATAATTTGAAGTAATAACAATCAATTGAGAATTTTTTATAAGCTTAATATATGCTGTGACATCAGTAAGATAAATTATATCGCTATTATTTAAGTCAATTTCACCCTTTTTTGCGATTAGAATATATTCATTACCTTTTAAATCTTGTGAGGTATAATTGATATCTCTAATTATATTAGAGTTATATATAACTTCTTCGTCAATTGATGGACTTGGTTTGATAGGTTTAGATAATAAATTCTCACTATTTTTAAAATATTTAGAGTAAATAAACCAGGTTAATACTATTAGAGACGAAATTAATGAAAGTTTAAGAAAATTAATTTTTTTCATTAACCAATATTTGATTGCAAGATATTATGAATATGAAGTACACCTATTGTTTTTTGCTTATTTTTTTTGTCATATACACAAAGTGATGTAATTTTCTTTTCATTCATTAGAGCTAAAGCTTTCACGGCAAGAGATTGTTTATCAATGCTTATTGGGTTTTTGGTCATAATTTTTAAAGCATTCATCTCATTTAAATTTTGTTTCTTTTCGTTATATCTTCTTATTTGACCATCAGTGATAATCCCAGTAGTTTTTTTTTGTTTATTTTGAACAATTAAAATTCCTATTTTTTTATTACTTAATATTTTTAAAGCACTCTTCATGTTCAAGTTTTCATTAACAAATGGGATTTTGTTTCCTGTTAACATTATATCTTCAACTGTTTTTAACTGAGCGCCAAGATTACCAGCAGGATGTATTTTTTTAAAATCAAATTTTCCAAATTTTTTATATTGCATTGCTGATATTGCAAGAGCATCTCCTAAAGCGATTTGAGCAGTTGTACTTGATGTAGGCACAATTCCTCCAGACTCTTTTACTTCAGGAATTATAAGTTTTATATCTGAAGCTTTATACAAAATAGAATCTTTTTTTGACATAATTCCAATTAACAAAATTTTATTTCTGTTTGCATATTGAATTATATTTTTGAGTTCATTTGTTTTTCCTGAATAGCTTATTAAAATTAAAACATCTTTTTTTGTAACACTTCCTAAATCTCCATGAGAAGAGTCACTTGCTGATAAATTGAACGAAGGAGTACCAACAGATGAAAGAGTTGATGATATCTTAGCAGCAATTAGTCCACTCTTTCCAACACCACATAAAATTACTTTTGATTGACATTTTGCAATTGCAACAACAGCTTTATTGAAAGAATTGTCGATTTTTTTTTTTAATTTTTGTAATGCTTTAATTTCAAGATCAATTACTTTTTTTTGCTATTGGTATATATTTTTTTCCCATTAATGTGCCCATATATCTTCTTTAAATTGTGCTAGATCTAAATTAACTCTTGTTTTTAGAAATTTTAAGCAATCTTTATAAAGTTCAATTCTATTTTCTCTTATTAATATTTTATTAAGTTCTTCATGAATTTTATGTAAATATATAACATCGTTAGCACAATATTTTAATTGTGCAGGAGATAACTCTCCACCAAAATCAGAATTTTGAAATTGTTTACTTATATCTAAATTAATAAATTCTTTTATAAGTGTTTTTAAAGAGTGATTATCAGAATATGATCTTGCCAATTTTGATGCAATTTTAGTATCTAAAATATTATTAGTCTCTGTTTTCAAATAATATTTGATGTGAGCTAAATCTGCCCTTCCATAGTGAAATATTTTTGTAATGTTCTCATCTGATAATAATTTTTTTAAGTTTGGACAATCATAATTTTTTCTATCAAATTGAACGATATGTACTTCAGAATTTCCTGAGGATAGTTGAATTAAGCAGAGAGGGTCTCTACTAACATTTAAACCCATAAATTCTCCATCAACTGCTATTAGATTGCCTAATTCCAAATCATCTGGTAAATCATTTTTGTGTAATTTAATATTATTACTCATTTCTAAACATATATAATGGAATTCATATGAAAGCAAAAAATTGTCTAATTTTTGGAGGTAGCGGTCAAATTGGCCGAAACTTAATTAGAAAGCTAACAAAAAATAATTATAGAGTAACTGTTGTAACGAGGAATCTTCATCAAAAAAGTTATATCGTTAAAACCCAAGCTAACGCAGGGTTTATTGATATTGTTGAAGCTAATATTTTTGATGAAAGAAAAATTATAAGCCTTTTTAAAAAAGCAGATATTTGTATAAATTTAATAGGAATATTATTTGAAAACAAAAGTGGCAATTCTTTTAAAAATATTCACTCAGTTTTACCCTCATTGCTAGCTAAACTGTGTAAAGAATATAGTATAGAACACTTTATTCACTTATCAGCTTTAGGAATAAATGAGGCAAAAGATTCAGATTATGCAAAGAGTAAATTAGAAGGTGAGGGTAATGTTTTGAGAAACTTTCCATTATCAACAATTCTAAGACCTTCAGTTGTATATTCGGTGGACGATAATTTTACTACAAATTTTATGACTTTACTGAGTAGAATGCCTGTATTTCCAATTTATTATAGAGGAGAAACAAAATTTGCACCTATTCACTGCTCAGATTTGACAGATATAATTTACCATGTAATTTCAAAAAAGATTAATTCTAAAATTATTGAATGTACAGGTCCAGAAATTATATCTTTCAAAGAACTTTTGGAAAAATTATTATTATTAATTGAAAAAAAAAGATTGTTAGTACCTTTACCTTTACCAATAGCTGAATTAACGGCAAGATTTTTTGAAATTTTACCAAATCCTCTTCTTACTAGAGATCAGTTAAGATTATTAAAATACAATAATATTCCAACCGGAAAGTATAAAACTAATTTAGATATTGGCGTTCCAAGTAAAAGGTTTTTTGATCAGGAAGTGAAGAAATATTGCTATATGTGGAAAGTTGGTGGTCAATTTTCAACTGAAAAATATCAATTTAAAAAAAGTTTTAAAAACAATTTAAATGATTAATTTTTTAAGATGATTGAATTTTCTTTTCAATAAATTCTGGGACCTCATCCTTATCTTTATCAACAAATTCTTCTTTTTTACCTTTTGGTTGATAAGCATAAAGTAGATGAAGTTTACAGTAAGAAAAATCTTTTAAAGATGACCTTCCGCAAAAATAAAAAGATTTTTCATCTGGATGTCCAATTGGCCATTTACATAAGTTTTCATCTAATTCTTCTAATTGTTTTGGATTTTCTGGTTCAAAATCTTTCTCAATTATTAAAGATTTAAATTTACTTTTACGGCTTCTATTTGGATTAAAATTTTTTTCTTGTTTTGAATTTTCAAAATTTTGGTTAGATGTCGTTGATCTCGTTTTAATCTTTGCCGATAAATTTAGTCTGTGTGCTTTTCCAATTACTGCATTTCTACTGACGCCACCAATAATTTCAGCAATTTGGCTTGCAGTATGGCTTTTGCCCCAAAGTTCTTTGAGTTTATTTACTTTTTCTTCGTTCCAGCTCATAATCTATATATTGTATAATGTATTATATAAATAACAATATACGGACTTGAAATCGTTTTATTCAATTAAAAAAATTAGACTTATCAACATAAACATAAAGTTGAATGAGTTAACTATTTCAATCATAGCTTGTATCTAAGAATTAAAATTTATAAAACCTAATAAATATAATGAGCTATTTAACAAAAAATTATAATAGAAAAAAAATATCATTTAAATATGGAAAAGGAAGTTTCATATATTCAACTAAGAGAAAAAAATATTTAGATTTTGTTCAAGGTATAGCAGTTAATTCTTTAGGCCACGCACATCCTAAGTTAGTAAAAACTATAAAAGATCAATCGAAAAAATTGTGGCATGTATCTAATGCATTTCAAATACCAGAGGGAGAAATATTGGCTAAAAAGTTATGTAAAAAAACTTTTGCTGATTATGTAATGTTTCAAAATAGTGGGGCAGAAGCTACGGAAGCAGCAATTAAAGTTGCTAGAAGATATTTTTACACTATAGGTAAACCAAATAAAAATAGAATTTTATGCATTAAAAATTCTTTCCATGGAAGAACTTTGGCTGCAATTTTTGCTAGCGGATCAAAGAAAATGACGGAGGGATTTGGACCAAAAGTAACAGGTTTTGATCACTTTAACTTTGGTGATCATACTTCTCTCAAAAAGAAAATTAATAAAAACACTGCTGCTATTATGGTTGAAACTATTATGGGCGAAGGTGGTATAAAAGTAATACCAGATTGGTGTTTAAAACAATTAAGAGCATTATGTAATAAGAAAAAAATATTATTAATTCTTGATGAAGTTCAATGTGGAATAGGAAGATCTGGTGATTTTTTTGCTTTTGAAAAATCAAAAGTAAAACCTGATATTGTACCAATTGCAAAAGGGATAGGTGGAGGATTTCCAATTGGAGCAGTTTTAATGAATAAAAAAGTTGCTTCAGGTATGACACCAGGCACTCATGGATCAACATTTGGAGGAAACCCGTTGGCAATGTCTGTTGGTAATGCTGTAATGGATATTATATCAAGTAAGAAGTTTTTAAATAATGTAAAAAGTTTATCAAAATATTTTTTACTAGAACTAAATAAAATTCAAGAAAAATATCCAAGTGTAATTAAGCAAATAAGAGGAAAAGGTTTATTGATTGGTATACAGCTATATAAAGACCAAACTGAATTTATAAAAAAATTGATGGATAACAAGCTATTGACTATTCGAGCAGCAGAAAATGTTGTTCGTATTTTGCCACCATTAAATGTTAAAAAAAATGAAATAGATTTAGCAATAAAAATTATTGATAAGGTCTGTTCACAGATAAAATAATATGAAACATTTTATTAATTTAAAAGATATACCCACAAAAGACCTGAGAAAGATTATTACTGATGCAAAGAAAAGAAAAAGTTTAAGAAAAAAACTAAGCACCCTTGAGGCTGACAAAGGAGCACCTCTTAAAGGTAAGATTTTGATCCAAATGTTTGAAAAAGCAAGTTCGAGAACCAGAATTAGTTTTTATTTAGCGATAAAACAGCTTGGAGGAGGTACTTTAACTTTACGTTCTAATGAGCTCCATCTAGGTCAAGGCGGTGAAAGTATTGCTGATACTGCTAAAATTCTCTCTACTTATGGCGATGGTTTTATGATGAGAACTGATAGTGATAAAAAAATAGAAGATTTTAAAAAATATTTATCTATACCAATTATTAATGGCCTAAGTCCATCGTCACATCCCACACAAGTTTTATCCGATATTTTTACGGTTGAAGAAATAATGAAAAAGCCTATTTCAAAATTAAATATTTGCTGGATAGGTGACTCAAATAATGTTCTGGATAGCTTAATAGCTGCATCAGTAAAATTTTCTTTCAAGTTAAGTATCGGTTGTCCAAAAAAATTTGAACCAGGAAAAGAAGTTAGAGCTTGGGTCAAAAAAAATAATAAGCAAATTTATATTTATAATGATGCGACAAAAGCAGTTTCTAATGCAGACGTAATTTTTTCTGATAAAGTCATTTCTTTAAATGATAAAGTTAATAAGAAGAAAAAAATAAAAGCGTTTCAAAATTTTAAAATTGATAAAAAATTAATGAGTTATGCAAAAAAAAGTTGTATTTTTTTACATTGTTTACCTAGAGGAGATGAAGTGAGTGAAGATGTTTTCTTGGGAGAAAAGTCTCACGTATGGCAACAAGCACTCAATAGAGTTCACGTACAAAAAAGTATTTTATTATATTGTTTTGGAAAATTAAGGTAGCGGTAAAGGGCTATCTGAATTCTCATTTAGGTATTTTATTACAGAGGCTCTATCTTTTTCTTTTCGTAAACCTGCGTAAGCCATCTTTGTTCCCTTTATCCATTTAGCAGGTTTTATTAAAAATCCATTCAATTCTTCAAAAGTCCAATTCTTATCATATGCAGCTAACGCTTTAGAATATTTATAGTCTTCAATAGCTCCAACTTTTCTTCCCACAACATTATATAGCGCTGGGCCTATAGCATTCTTTCCACCTTCAACAATTGAATGACAAGCTGCACATTTTTTAAAAACCTTTTCACCATGAGCAATATCTCCCATTGCCATTAATGCTGATATATCAATTTTGTCTGATGTTGTGCTTGAGCTGGTTGTGGATACAGTAGTGGCAGCTTCTACTTCAACTGAATACCCAGGTGTCTCAGGTTTCTCTACATGGAATATAACATCAGATAATTTTCCAATACCAATAACAAGCAAGGCAACCATTAAGACTGCAGCAACTATTTTATTTATTTCGAAAGAATCCATTTTTTCTAAATTTTGTAGTGAACGTATAACACGATAAATTAAAAAAAAGCTAAAATTTAATGTATAAATTTGCCTCTATAGTTGTTTAATGAGTATAATAATTTTAAAATATAATGAAAACTTTAGTAATTATACCTTCTAGAATGTCTGCTACTAGGCTGCCAGGCAAACCTTTGCTAAAAATAAATGGTTTATCAATTATTTCACATGTAGCTAAAAAAGCAGAGGAGGCCAATATTGGAGATGTAATTGTAGCCACAGAGGACCAGGAAATTATTGACGATGTAAGAAACAATGGTTTCAATGCTATTTTAACTAGCAATAAACATAAGACAGGTACAGATAGAATTCATGAGGCACTTAAAAAATCAAATATTAGAGATGTTGATTTCATTATGAATTTGCAAGGTGATGAACCAGCAATCGACATTCAAGATGTCGTAAGATTGAATGATAAAATGTTTAAAAATCCTTCTAATATAGGAACTCTTGCTGCAAGAATAAAAGACAATAAAAACTTGAGAAATGAAAATATTGTAAAGGTCATAACTGAAAATACTCTAGGAGAGGACAATTTTCCAAAGGGCAAATCCTTTTTACGAAAGTCTGAGCAGATAGATAATATTTATCATCATATAGGAGTTTATTGTTATTCAAAAGACTCACTCGAAAACTTTGTTCAATTAAGCCAATCTAAAAATGAAATAGAAAATCGGTTAGAGCAATTAAGAGCATTAGATAATAATATTGATATCAATGTTTCACTCGCCAAATCATCTCCAATAGGAGTAGATACAGAGGAAGATTATCTAGCCTTGAAAAAAATAATGGAATATAAGAATTGATGAGTAAAATTTATTTTCAAGGAACCTTTGGTGCATATTCTCATTTAGCAGCGCTTTCAATTGATGCTAAAGCAGAAATCTTGCCTTGTAAAACTTTTGATGATTGTTTTAACAAAGCATCTGAAGAACCAGATAGTAGAATTATAATTCCTGAGTCAAATAGAATTACCGGTAACATTGGAATTGAATATTTAATTTTTAAACATAGGCTAAATATTTATAAAGAGCATTTTCAAAAAATTGAGCATAATTTATTAGGACAGCCTGGGGCAAAATTAAAAGATATTAAAGAGGTGTATTCTCATGCGCAAGGATTATCTCAATGTTCAAAGTTTATAAAAAAAAATAATTTAGCAGAGCATATTAGAGCAGATACTGCTGGATCTGCTGAAATGATTTCTAAAACAAAAGATGTTAAGCAATCAGCTATAGCATCTTCATTAAGTGCTAAAATTTATGGCTTAGAAGTAATAAAAAAAAATATAGAAAATGAAAGTGGAAATTTGACAAGATTTTTGGTTATGGGAAAAAATATTTCCCAACCAGAATTTAAAGACAAAACTTACATAACTTCTTTTTTATTTAAATTGAAAAGTAAGCCAGCTGCTCTCTATCAATCACTAGGAGGTTTTGCTATTAATGGTGTAAATTTAACTAAGCTACAAAGTTATCCAGAAAAAAATAGTTTCGATTCTTATTTTTTCCTATGTGATTTAGATGGACATATTGAAGACTCAAAAGTTCAAAAATCTCTTGAAGAGCTGGGCCTGCATTGTGAGGATTTTCACGTTCTAGGTGTTTTTGAAGCTGATAGTTTGAGACAAAATAAATAAGAATCTTTTCTTGTAGATTAGAAATTTTAACTGCTATAATAGATCTGGAGGCTAGAGGTGGATGCTGCTTGAACCCGACCAGATCTTAACGGAAGCAGTCGTAGAGACAGTTATTCAGGTTCTAGTCTCCTTAAAGATATATGAATAATAACTCAAAAGTATTAGCGCTTAAATATAGACCACAAACTTTTGATGATCTTATTGGTCAAGAGGTTGTTGCTGAAACTATTACTAATTCTATTAAAGCTGACAAAATACCTAATGCATATTTGTTCACTGGAATAAGGGGAATAGGAAAAACCACAACAGCACGAATTGTTGCAAAAGCACTTAATTGTTCAAATGGTATCGATAATTTATGTAAAGAAAACTTTTGTGAAAGCTGTAAATCTATAAGTGAGTCTAGTCACATAGATGTGCTTGAAATGGATGCAGCAAGCAAAACAGGTGTAGATGACGTAAGAGATTTAATCGAATTTTCAAGATACGGGCCGACCTCGGCTAAATATAAAATTTTCATTATTGATGAAGTTCATATGTTAAGCAAACAAGCATTTAATGCTTTATTAAAAACTTTAGAGGAACCACCAGAATATCTAAAATTTATTTTTGCAACTACAGAAATTAAAAAAATTCCAATTACAGTCGTATCTAGATGTCAAAGATTTGATCTATCTAGAATTAAATCCTCAGAATTATTGGAGTTTATTAAAAAAATTAAGGATAAGGAAAATGGAAAAATAAGCGACGATGCTTTAAAGCTTATAGTAAAAATTTCCGAGGGCTCTGTTAGAGATTCATTATCGTTGCTCGATAGAGCACTATTAAGTTTGGATGAAGGAAAAGAATTAGACTTAAATTCAGCTCAGAAAATTTTTGGGTATTTTGATAAATCTCAATTAATCGATTTGCTTGAGTTAATTTTAAAAGGTGAAGAAACAAAAGTAATAAGTATTTATAGAAAAATTTATGACCAAGGTGTTGAACCAAAGGTTTTTATTAATGATTTCTTAGAGTTACTTTACTACTTTAAAAATATTAATTCTTTAACTTTAGAAAGTACAAACTTTTCATTAAATGATGAAGAATTTTCTAAAATTAAAAATTTATCAAATCAAATAGACTCAGAGGTATTAATACTATTTTGGCAATTTGCCATATCTTCTCTCGAAGAGATAGACATAGTTTCTAATCAACACCTTTCAATTGAGATGTTCTTAATAAGACTAATGCATTTAAGTTCTGTAAAATCTGAAAATAAAATTGAAAATGTTGATGCTCACTTGAAAAGTGAAGATATTGTAAAGAATACAGAAACTGAATTTACTTCTAAACCAATAAATCAAATTAAGAATGTTGCACAGGAAGAAAAAATCAAACCAGAAGTTCAGACAGAAATTAAAGCAGAAAATAAAATTAATATAAATGCATTTGAGGATTTAATTGAAATTTGTTCAAAAAAAAAAGAGATCAAACTTAAATACGAATTAGAAAAAAATGTTAACCTTGTAAAATTTGAAAAAAATAGAATTGAAATATCTTTTAATGAAAGTTTAGATAAAGATTTTGTAAAAGATTTATCATCAAAGCTTTTTGAATGGACAGGTGAAAGATGGATTATTACGTTTAGTAAATTAAAAGGGCAAATGTCAGTAAAAGATAAAGAAAAAAATATAAAAAAACAGTTAATGGATGAAATAAAAAATTCAGAAATATTTAAAAGTGTGATTGATAAATTTCCTGATGCCGAATTAATAGATGTAAATTCAAACAAAGATGGAGTTGATAATGACTGATTTTAGTAAAATTTTAGATAAAGCAAAAGAACTTGAGGCAAAAATGAAAGAAAGCCAACAAAAGATTAAGGAAATTAGAGTTGAAGGAGTTTCGGGTTCAAATTCTGTAAAGATAACTTTGGATGGAGAAGGAGAGATGCAAACAATAAATTTATCTGATGAAATTATGAAAGAGGACAAAACTATAATTGAAGATTTGATTGTTGCAGCACATAATAGTGCTAAATCTCAACTTAAATCAAAAACAACTGAGGAAATTTCAAAAGCAACTGGAGGTTTTGGAATTCCTGGTTTTAAATGGCCTTTATAATAGATGCAAAACATCAGTGAGATAGAAGAATTAATTAAATTAATTTCAAAACTTCCAGGTTTAGGTCCCAAATCAGCAAAAAGAATTGTTTTAAAATTAATAAATAATCGTGACGAACTTGTAAAACCTATGGCAAATACATTGGCGCAAGTTTATAAAAATGTAGTTAGATGCAATTCATGTGGTGCATTAAAGTCAAATTCAAATGGATGCCTAAATTGTGAGAACACAAAAGAAAAATATAATAAAATTTGTGTAGTAGAGGATATTGCAGACCAATGGTCGATTGAAAATTCAAATATATTTCAGGGCTATTTTCATATTTTAGGAGGGACAATTTCTTCAGTTGGCCAAAGAAAAGAAGATTTATTAATTAACTCATTAGTTGAAAGAGTTAATAGAGATAAAATTGAAGAGGTAATTCTTGCAACTAGTGCAACTGTAGAAGGTCAAACAACTGCATATTATATTCAAGATAGTCTAAAAAATTTAGATGTTAAAATTACTAAATTAGCACAAGGTTTACCAGTAGGAGGAGAGATTGAAAGTCTAGATGATGGGACTTTATTTTCTGCTTTTAAAAATCGATCTAATTTGGTTTCGAGCTCAGATTAGATTTTTTTTTTAACCTATTTAAATGAAGTAATGGTTCAGTATAACCTGAAGGTTGTTCTTTACCTTTAAAAACTAAATCACACGCCGTTTGAAACGCTATTGAGTTTTCATAATCACCACTCATTTTAACATATAGTGGATCATCTTTGTTTTGGTCATCTACTATTTTAGCCATCTCTTTCATTATTTCAGTTACTTGTATTTTTGTTGTAATTCCATGATGAATCCAGTTTGCTATATGTTGGGATGAAATTCTAAGAGTGGCTCTGTCTTCCATCAAGCCAATATTATTAATATCAGGAACTTTTGAACAACCCACACCTTGATCGACCCATCTTACAACATAACCCAATAAGGTTTGCGCTGAATTAGAAATTTCTTTATTTATATCCTCTACAGACCAATTAGGTCTATCTGCTATTGGGATTGTTAAGAGATCATCAAGTTTAGCTGGTTCCCTATTTATTAATTTCTTTTGTTCATTGAAAATATTTATTTCATGATAATGTAAAGCATGTAATGCAGCTGCTGTTGGAGAAGGAACCCATGCGCAATTTGCTCCTGCTTTTAAGTGTCCCGTTTTTTGCTCCATCATATCTTTCATTTTATCGGGCATTGCCCACATTCCTTTTCCAATTTGAGCTTTACCAGAAAATCCACAACTTAAACCAATATCAACATTGTTGTTTTCGTATGCAGTAATCCATTTAGATAACTTCATATCACCTTTTTTAATCATAGGACCAGCTTCCATTGATGTATGCATTTCATCACCAGTTCTATCTAAGAATCCAGTATTAATAAAAAAAACTCTATTTTTAAGACTTCTAATACATTCTTTTAAATTTACTGATGTTCTTCTCTCTTCATCCATAATACCAATCTTACAAGTGTACTTAGGTAAATTTAGAACTTCCTCAACTTTAGAAAAAATTAAATCTGTAAATGCAGTCTCGTCTGGACCATGCATTTTAGGTTTTACAATATAAACTGATCCAGTTCTTGAATTATTTTTATTTTTAATATCTTGCAGCGCAGCTGCTGTAGTCATAAATGCATCCATAATACCCTCAGGTACTTCACTTCCATCACTCAATAAAATTGAAGGGTTAGTCATTAGATGACCAACGTTTCTTACAAGTAAAAGACTTCTGCCATGTAACTTTAAACCTTTCCCATCTTTTGAGATATAGCTTCTGTGTGGATTTAATTTTCTCTCAAACAATTTTCCTTCTTTTTCAAATTTTGACTTGAGGTCTCCTTTCATTAGACCTAGCCAATTTCGATAACAAATAATTTTATCTTCTGAGTCAACGGCTGCTACACTATCTTCGTTATCACAAATTGTAGACACTGCAGATTCTAGTATAATATCACTTATACCTGCATGATCTTGTTGAGCAGCAAAAGCTCTTGAGTCTTTTAGAATTTCAATATGCAAATTATTATTCTTTAGAATAATTGCAGACGGATTATCGCTTTCGCCTCTGTGCCCAACAAATTTATTTTCGTCCTCCAAATCAAAAATATCAGCACCTTTCAAAACTTTTAATTTTCCATATTTTACTGCAAAACTTGTAATTTTATTCCAGCTTAGTCCAGCTAATGGAAAGTATTTATCTAAAAAATCTCTTCCATATTTTATAACCATTTCACCTCTTAAAGGGTCATACCGTTCAGATACGCTGTCTTCAGACTGTTCAATTACATCTGTACCATAAAGACTATCATATAAGCTCATCCATCTTGCATTAGCAGCATTTAATGCATACCTCGCATTCATGACAGGTACAACTAACTGAGGCCCAGCTATACTTGCAATTTCTTCATCAACATTTTCAGTTTCTATTTTAAAATCAGGTCCTTCATTTTTTAAATAACCAATTTCTAATAAAAATTTTTTGTACTCATCTAAATTAAATTCTTTATTTTTATTTTTGATATGCCAATCATCTATTTTCTTCTGTAAATCTTCCCTAAATTTAATTAATTCTTTATTTTTTGGCGCAAGCTCATTAAGTGTTTTTTCTAGACCTAACCAAAAATTTTCTGAAGATACATTTGTATTTTTTAATAATTCATCATTTACGAAGTTTGATAGCTTTTCAGATACTTGAAGATTATTAATTTTAATGTATTTTTCTTGCATAGCACTTAATTCGTACCCCATCTGTATTTTTGCCTGAGAGCTTTACTCCTTCGGCGGAAATCAATCTCTTTCCAGAGTGTTATGCTTTAATCGGTCCTTTTGCCTGAGAGTTTCCGGGGTGGTTGCTCCTTCGGCGCTATAAATAGTCTCTCCCGATAATGAATTTGTATCTGTTAAATGATTTAAGTCAATTAATAAGAATTACACCTTATTTAATATCATTTTATTGCCTTTTTTGTATTTTAACCATCCGCTATAAATAGAATATGAAAAATTATCTAAATTTTGAAACAGAAATTAAAGATCTAGAAAATGAACTAGAAAAATTGAAAGATCCTTACAATCAAGAGGGATTATCAGAAGTCGATACTCAAAAAATTTCAAGCACTCAAACAGAAATAGATGAAAAATTAAAAAATATTTATTCTAATTTAGATCCTTGGCAGACTACTATGGTTGCTCGTCATGAAGATAGGCCTAAAGCAAAATTTTTTATTGATAATTTATTTGATGACTTCATTTCACTCTCTGGAGATAGATATTACGGTGAGGATAAATCAGTTTTAACTGGATTTGCAAAGTTCAATGGAAAATCTGTTTTTGTAATAGGTCAAGAAAAAGGAGAAGATTTAGATAGTAGGATTGAGAGAAATTTTGGGATGATGAGACCAGAGGGTTATAGAAAAACAATAAGATTAATGAACTTAGCAAACAAATTTAATATTCCCATAATCTCTTTTATTGATACTCCAGGAGCATATCCAGGTGTAGGAGCAGAAGAAAGAGGACAAGCCGAAGCAATTGCAAAATCAATCGAATGCTGTATGGAGCTTAAAGTTCCAACAATTGCAATAATTATAGGTGAGGGTGGTTCTGGTGGAGCAATAGCATTAGCCTCATCAAATAAAGTCCTTATGCTAGAAAATGCAATTTATTCAGTAATATCCCCTGAGGGATGTGCAACTATTCTATGGAGAGATCCAAAAAAAATGCTCGATGCCGCAAAAGCCATGAAGCTTTCAGCTAAAGATTTATTAAAATTAAAAGTTATTGATGAAATAATTGAAGAACCTTTAGGTGGTGCGCATAGAGATAGAGATATTATATTAAATAACGTGAGAGAAACTTTAACAAAAAATTTAAATTATTTTAATGAACTATCCTCTGAAGAAATAATGAATCAGAGAAAAAATAAATTTCTTAAAATTGGAAGAAATGATGGTTTTATAACAAGCACTGAAGATCTAAGCACATTAACTATTAAGAAAAATAATTTCGATAAAATTTTAAAATCAAAAAACGTTTTATTTGTAATTGTTGGTGGATTGATTTTACTTTCTTTGCTTATCTTATTTACTTAAATTTATAAACTACCATGGCAGTGCTTAAATTTCTTTCCAGATCCACAAAAACATGGTTCATTTCTTCCCATTTTTTTATTATTTGAAATTTGTTTAGATATATCGTTTTGTTGTTTTTCATTTTCCTGGTTTGAAGCAAGAACAACTTTTAAATTCATTAAAATAGTTACATAATCTAATTTTAATTTTTCTAAAAGATTTGAAAATAGTTCAAATGCTTCTTTTTTGTATTCAACTAAAGGATCTCTCTGACCATAAGATCTTAGACCTATGACTTGTCTTAATTGCTCCAAATATTGAATGTGCGATTTCCAGTTTAAATCAATTGATTGAAGAAAAATTCTTTTTTCAATTTCTTTTGCATGATCTTCACCTAGAAGTTTAATTCGTTCGTTTCTAGTTTCTTGAAATTTATTAGAAATCTTTTCTCTAAAATCTTTATCTTTTGCTTCAATTAAATCCTTAAATTCATTTTCTTCAAAGCTTTTTCCAACTATTTGCTTAGTTTTATTATTAAATTCATTACTCTTCGGATTGGATAAATTTGAAATTTTTAACTTTATTAAATCATCAGATATTTCTTTTAAAAATTCATCTGAATAATCAAAGATATTTTCACTGTTCATCGCATTTTTTCTTTGTGAAAATACAACATGCCTTTGATCATTAAGAACATTATCAAATTTGATAAGTGTTTTTCTTATATCAAAATTTCTAGCTTCTACTTTCTGCTGGGCTCTCTCTAATGCTTTATTTATCCAAGGATGATCAATACTTTCACCGTCTTTGAGTCCGAGTTTTTCGAGCATACTATTCATAGACTCTGATCCAAAAATTCTCATTAAATCATCCTCTAGACTAACATAAAATATAGAACTACCTTCATCTCCTTGTCTACCAGATCTTCCTCTTGCCTGGTTATCCACTCTTCTAGATTCCATTCTTTCTGTGCCAATTACAAATAAACCACCTAAGGATTTAATTTTATCCTTATTTATTTTAAGCTGGTCTTCTGGAATAGAGCCCTTCTTACCACCAAGTTGAATATCAACTCCTCTTCCTGAAATACTTGTTGTAATAATTAATGAATTTTCTTTTCCTGCATTTGCAATTATCTCTGCTTCATTTTCATGATTTTTTGCGTTTAATACTACATGTTTAATATTTTTTTGATTTAACAAATTTGAATAAACTTCTGATTTATTAATACTTGAGGTAAATACTAAAATAGGCTGACCTAATTTATTTCTTTCAATTATTTTTTCTACAATTGCATCATTCTTTTCTTTTTCTGTTCTAAAAATTAAATCATTCAAATCCTTTCGGATCATTTCTTTATTAGTTGGAATAACAACAACCGGTAGATTATAAATTTCAAAAAATTCTTCAGATTCTGTAGCAGCTGTACCAGTACAACCAGATATTTTTTTATAAAGTTTAAAATAATTTTGATAAGTTATTGAAGCTAACGTTTGATTTTCAGCTTGTACTTGAATTTTTTCTTTGGCCTCTAATGCTTGATGCAAACCATCTCCAAAACGTCTGCCTTCTAAAATTCTTCCGGTAAGTTCATCAATAATTTTGAGACTTCCATCTTTAACAATATAGTCTCTACCCTTTTCAAATAAATGATTTGCTCGTAAAGCTTGATTAACATGGTGAACTAAATGTAAATTTTCTGGGTCATAAAAATTATTATTTTTTAAAATGCCAGCATTAGAAAAAAGTTTTTCAACATTATTAATTCCATCATTTGTCAATAAAATGCTCTTTTCTTTTTCATCTATTTCAAAGTCTTTATTATTTAAGATTCTAATTAGTTTATCAATTGCTAGATATTGAGCAGTTTTATCTTCAGCTGCTCCAGAAATTATCAAAGGTGTTCTTGCTTCGTCTATCAAACAAGAATCTATTTCATCAACTATTGAAAAATTATGATCTCTCTGAACCATTTGATCTTCAGAAAATTTCATATTATCTCTTAAATAATCAAAGCCCAATTCACTGTTAGTTGCATAGGTAATATCACAATTATAGTTTTTTTTACGTTCAGCATCATCTTGATAGTTGTTAATAAATCCTGATGAGAGACCTAGAAAATTATAAATTTGCCCCATTTCAACCGAGTCTCTTTTTGCAAGATAATCATTTACAGTTACTATATGAACACCTTGGCCGCTTAATGAATTTAAATAAGCAGCAAGTGTTATGGTTAAAGTTTTTCCTTCTCCAGTTCTCATTTCAGCAATTTTGCCCTGATGCAAAGCTACACCTCCTATCAACTGAACGTTAAAGTGTTTTTCATTCCGTGTTCTTTTGGCAGCTTCTCTTACTAGAGCAAAAGCTTCTGGAAGTAATTCGTCTAAAGATTTTCCATTTTTAATTTGATTTTTAAATTCTTCAGTTTTTTTTGGAAAGTCGGCGTCACTTAAATTTTTAAAATTTTCGTCGTGAGAGTTTATTTTTTCAACAATTTTACTAATTTTATCTAGCTCTTTTTGATTACTAGATTTGATAAATTTTGTTATTAAATTTAATGGGTTAAACATGACTATTTGATTTATTCTTTAATTATATTGTTTAATATATGTATTAAATAAATAATTTAAACAATATGGGAATTAATTTAACAAATTTTTTATCATCTCAATCAAAAAATACTAAAATGATTGATTTTCAAGACCTCGATCATTTAGATGGGCTTTCAATTTCAGTTGTTTCTGCAAATTTATATAAAGATATTAGAGATGATTTAACAATGTTCTATTTCAGAGAAGGTGCTAATTATGCATCTGTTTACACTCAATCAAAAATAGTATCTGAAAATATAAAATGGAATTTAAACCAAAGACCAAAAAAAATATATTCTCTCATTGTAAATACAAGAAACGCCAATGCTTTCACCGGAAAACAAGGTTATGAAAGTTTAAAAAAAATAGCAGATTTAACTGCAAAAGAATTAAATAAAAAACAAGAAGAAGACGAGGATAATCCAAAGAAAATTTCTACAAAGAATATAATTTTTGGTTGTACTGGTACTATCGGAGAAATTTTTCCATATGAGAAAATTTCCAATAATATTCCAAATTTAATAAAAAAAATTCGTTATACCCAAAATAAATTTATTTGGATGAAAGCAGCGCTTGCAATCATGACTACGGATACTAAGCCAAAATTAGCTATGGAGGAATGTCATGTTGGAAGTGAAAAGGTAAAAATATATGGAATTGCTAAAGGATCAGGGATGATATATCCAAACATGGCGACAACACTTGCCTATGTTTTTACTGATGCAACTTTACCTAATGATATTTTGGGGAAGTTACTAAAGAAAAATATAACCAATACATTTAACGCAATTTCTTGTGATGGGGACACTAGTACCAATGATATGGTAACCATCTTTGCAACCAATAAAGTTAAAAACTCACAAATTAAAAGTATAAATGAAAATAAAATTAAAAGTTTTGACAAAGCTTTAAATAATGTCCTTTTGAATTTAGCCAAAAGAGTTGTGTCAGATGGAGAAGGAGCATCTAAATTAATTACAATAAACGTTAGTAAATGCAAAAATGAGATAGAAGCTAAAAAAATTGCTTTTTCTGTTGCAAATTCTCCTTTAGTAAAAACTGCGATTGCAGGAGAAGATCCAAATTGGGGACGAGTTATAATGGCAATCGGTAAAGCAGGTCCTAAAATTAATTTAAATAAATTATTAATAAAATTTGGAAATATTCTTATTGTAGATGGTGGAAAATTAAATCAAAGTTACGATGAAAAACAAACAGCAAATTACATGAAATCTGAAAATATAGAGATAAATATTGAAACTTTTACAGGAAAGAAAAATTTCACAGCATATACAATGGATTTAACAAAAAAATATATTGAAATTAATGCTGATTATAGAAGTTAGGTTATTGAAAAATTAAATTATATAATTAATTAAGAATCATGATCAAATATAAACTCATCTGTAAAGATTGTGATCTAAATTTTGATAGTTGGTTTGCAACTTCCAGCGAGTATGAAAGATTAAAAAAGAAAAAACTTTTGAATTGCCATAATTGTAATTCAGAAAAAGTTAAAAAAACAATCATGGCACCTCAGCTAATCAGTCATAAATCAAAAAATGATGAAAAAATAAACTTAGAAAAATATAATAAAGTAAAAAAAACTATAAAACATTATCAAAAATTTATTAAAGATAATTTTAATTATGTTGGTGAAAATTTTGCTTATGAAGCAAGATCAATTCATTATAACGGTAAAAAAAAATCAAAGGGTATTTACGGTAGTGCATCAAAGGAAGATTTAAAAGAATTAAAAGAAGAAGGTATTGATGCTCAAATGATACCTTGGATAGATGAAAAAGAAAATTAGTTTTTAATAAACTTTGCTATATAGTTTACAGATAAATCTCTAGAAATATTCCATTCATCCTTAATAATATTAAAATTCATACCCTCTAATTTATTGAGAGATAAATCATATTTCATTAAAATTTTTTTAAGATCCTCAGGTTTAACAAATTTTTCCCATTCGTGCGTTCCAATTGGAAGCCATCTCAAAACATACTCTGCTCCAACAATTGCAAAAATATAAGATTTTAAAGTCTTATTTATTGTTGCAACAAACATTAGTCCATTTTTTTTTAAAAGTTTTGAGCAAGATTTTAAAAAAAAATCTATATCCTCTACATGTTCAACAATTTCCATATTTAAAATAACATCAAATTTTTTTGAAATTTTAAGTTTTTCAGGTGAAGAACATAAATAATTAATTTTTAGTTTATTTTTTTTTGAATGAAGTTTTGCAATTTTTATATTTTTATCGGATGCATCAATGCCTGTTACATTTGCTCCCATTCTTGACATTGGTTCAGATAATAATCCTCCACCGCATCCAATATCTAAAATATTTATTCCTGATAAAGGTCTGAATTTATTTTTTAATTTGAAATTATTAATAATATTTTCCTTAATATATTTTATTCTTATTGGATTAAATTTATGAAGTGGTTTGAATTTACCTTCTGGATCCCACCATTCATTGGCCATTTTAGAAAATTTATCTATTTCTTTTTTATTTACGCTAGTCATTGTGATAAATAGTTGACATAATTATTTAGATGTATTTTATCAATTATTTATTAAATATTAATAATTAAAGCTAGCATGAAAACTATAGTATTAAAATTTGGTGGAACATCTGTAGGAACTATAGATAGAATTAAAAAGGTATGTAAAATAATTGCTTTTTACAAAAAGAAAAAAAATAAGGTAGTAGTTGTTTCATCGGCAATGAGTGGTGTGACAAATGAGTTAGTTAATAAATCAAAACTGATAAGTAATAATTTTGACAGAGCAGAATATGATGCATTAGTTTCGACTGGAGAACAAGCATCATGTGCACTTATTGCTGGTAGACTAAAACATAATGGGTTCAAATCAAGATCTTGGACATCATGGCAATTACCTATTTTAACAGATGGTCCTCACTCAAGTGCAAGAATTAGTTCAGTAGGTATTAAAGAAATAAATAAATATATAAATTCAGGTGGAATACCAATAATTACTGGTTTTCAAGGTGTTAATAATGATTTTAGAATTACTACTATTGGAAGAAGCGGATCTGACGCAACAGCAATTATGCTTGCAAAATTTATTAAAGCTGATGAGTGTATAATTTATACTGATGTAGATGGAGTTTATACTACGGATCCGAGACAATATAAAAAAGCCAAAAAAATTAAAAAAATTTTTTATGATGAAATGCTAGAAATGGCATCTCTTGGTTCAAAAGTAATGCAGCCTACATCAGTACAGGATGCAAAGTTAAATAAAATTGATATCAAAGTTAAATCTTCTTTTGTCTCAAAAAGTGGAACTTTGATAACTGGATCAAAAAAGATTTTTAGTAATCAAATTATAACTGGAATTTCATCAACAAAAAATGATGCTAAAATAACAATTGTAGGTGTTAAGGATAGACCTGGAGTGGCAGCATCAATTTTTAGACCGTTATCTAAAAATTTAATTAATGTCGATATGGTTGTTCAAAATATTTCTCAAAATGGAACGGAAACAGATTTAACATTTACAATTAAATCTGAGGATTTGAAAAAAACTGAAAGATTAATAAAAAAAAATAAGTCGATATCATATAAAAAATTGTCTTTTGATAAAGATTTATCTAAAGTCTCTATTATTGGAGTAGGTATGATCACAACACCTGGAATAACTTATAGGATGTTTCAAACATTAGCTTTAAAAAAAATAAATATTCTTGTTATTTCCACTTCAGAAATAAAAATTTCAGTACTTATTTCTTCAAAGAATGTTAAAAAAGCTGTAGCTGCCTTACATAAAGAATTTAAACTAGATTAATTTTATGAGCCTTAGGCCTTTTAGAAATATTGATAGAAAAAAAACCAAAGTAATTAATGTGGGTGATGTAAAAGTTGGAGGAGATAATCCAATTTCAGTTCAATCCATGACCAATACATTGACAACTGATGTGAAAGCAACAATAAAACAAATTCAAGAAATTCGTGAGGAGGGTGCTGACATTGTAAGAGTGTCTTGTCCAGATGAAGACTCGTCAAAAGCTTTAAAAGAAATCACTAAAAATGTTCAAATCCCTGTAATTGCTGATATCCATTTTCATTATAAAAGAGCTATTGAAGCTGCAGAAAATGGTGCAAAGTGTTTAAGAATCAATCCAGGAAACATTGGTGATAAAAAAAAAATTCACGATGTTTTAAAAGCTGCAAAAGATAATAATTGCTCAATTAGAATAGGTGTTAATGCTGGATCCTTAGAAAGAGACATCCTTGAAAAATATAAAGAACCTTGTCCAGAGGCATTGGTAGAAAGTGCTTTAAGAAATATAAAAATTTTAGAGGAAGAAGATTTTTTTAATTTTAAAGTAAGTGTTAAATCTTCTGATGTATTTTTATCAATTGCAGCATATAAACAGCTTTCTAAGGCGATGAATTACCCATTACACTTAGGAATAACAGAAGCGGGAGGTTTTGTTACAGGCAGTGTTAAGTCTGCTATAGGTCTTGGATCACTTCTCTTAGATGGCATTGGTGACACCATAAGGGTATCTTTATCTGATGATCCTGTAAAAGAAGTTAAAATTGGTAATGAAATTTTAAAGTCATTGGGATTAAGAAATAGAGGAGTAAAAATTATATCTTGTCCATCATGTGCAAGGCAAGCTTTCCAAGTAATTGATACAGTAAAAATACTAGAGGAAAAATTATCTCATATAAAAACTCCAATAACACTGTCTATTATAGGCTGTGTTGTGAATGGTCCAGGTGAAGCTTCTTTGACTGATATTGGTATAACCGGGGGTGGAAAGGGAAATAATATGCTTTATTTGTCAGGTGTTCCGAGTGAGAAAGTTTTAACAGCTGATATTATTAAAAGAGTAGTTTCAGAAGTTGAGAAAAAAGCTACAGAATTAGAAAAAAATTAATATAATGATCCCAATAAAAACAGTTGAGGAGTTAATTGCAAAACATTCAAATTTAGAAAAAGAGCTTTCCACCGGCGATATTGATAAAAAATTATTTGCAGAAAAGTCTAAAGAATATTCTGATATTAATGAAATTATAGAAATTGCAAAAAAATATATATCATTCGATAGAGATAAAAAAGAATTAGAAAAGCTTTTAGAAGACCAATTATCAGATGATGAACTAAAAAATATGGCTGAAATTGAATTGGTAGAGTTGAAAAGACAATACGAAATAAATGAAAAAAAATTAAAATTATTTCTACTACCAAAAGATGAAGCGGATAAAAAAAATGCGATTATTGAGATAAGAGCAGGAACCGGTGGATTAGAGGCAAGTTTATTTGCATCAGATTTGTTTAAAATGTATGAAAAAGTAAGTCATAAAAAGAAATGGTCTTTAGAATTAATTTCAATTTCAAGAAGTGATGCAGGAGGTTTAAAAGAAGTAATAGCTTCTATAAAAGGAAGTAACATTTATTCTACTTTGAAATATGAAAGCGGAGTTCATAGAGTACAAAGGGTTCCAGATACAGAAACACAGGGTAGAGTTCATACATCTGCAGCAACAGTTGCTGTTTTACCTGAAGCAGAAGAAGTGGATTTGAAAATAAATGAATCAGATTTGAGAATTGATGTTTTTAGAGCAGGTGGACCAGGAGGACAATCTGTAAATACAACAGATAGTGCTGTTAGAATTACACATATTCCAACAGGTTTATCTGTATCTCAACAAGATGAAAAATCACAACATAAAAATAAAGCTAAGGGTATGAAGATTTTAAGGGCAAGGTTGTATGAATTAGAGAGATCTAGGATTGATCAAGAAAGATCCAAAGATAGAAAAACAAAAATAGGAACAGGAGATAGGTCAGAGAGAATTAGAACTTATAATTTTCCTCAGGGAAGAGTAACTGATCATAGAATTAATTTAACCCTTCATAAATTAGAAGAGTTTTTAGAAGGAGAAGCTTTTGATGAGATGATTGAGTCTTTAACACTACAAGCACAAGAAGATAGTTTAAGTAATTTAAATTAAATGAATATTCATTCTGCAATAATTGAAGGGACCAATATTTTAAAAAATAGATATATTAAAACACCTCAATTAGATACTGAAATTTTAATGGCAAAAGTTTTTAGTTCAAGCCGTGAATATATTGTTTTGAATAATCTTAAAGATTTAAGTGATTACAATTTAGAGTATTTTAAAATATTAATTAAAGAGCGTGCTAAAGGAAAACCAATTGCTTATCTTTTAAATAAAAAATTTTTTTGGGATAGTGAATTTTACGTTAATGAAAATACTCTTATTCCAAGACCAGATACTGAAGTTATTATAGAGGAAATTTTCAAATTAACTAAATATAAAAATAAATTAAATATATTAGATATTGGAGTTGGATCGGGATGTATTCTTTTGACTATTTTGAAAGAAAGAAAAAATTTTATTGGTACAGGTGTAGATATAAGTAAAAAATCTCTAGATATATGCAAGATAAATGCGAAAAATTTGGATTTAAACCAAAGAACTAAATTTTATAAATCAGATATTGACAAATTTACACTTGGCAAATATGATCTAATTGTTTCTAATCCCCCTTATATTAAAAGCTGTGATTTAAAATATTTGGAGAGAGAAATTGTTAATTATGAACCAATATTAGCATTAAATGGTGGATTAGATG
>CACDWD010000003.1 GCA_902556285.1 uncultured Pelagibacteraceae bacterium | reverse complement strand
TCTTAAAAAAGTTGATGGCTGGGAAGTTTTAGAAGATAAAATTGACGGCTTTCATTTAATCAAGAATTTTAAATTTGATAACTTTTTAAAAAGTCAGGAATTTGTCAATAAAGTTGGACAAATAGCTGAAGCTGAAGGTCATCATCCCGATTTATGGTTTGGGTGGGGTTATGCGAGAATTAAAATATTTACACATGCGATAAAGGGTCTAGCTGAGAGTGATTTTATTCTTGCTGCAAAAATAGATAAAATATCTAATGTCTGAAGTGTCTTGTCTTTGAAAAAAGAAGCACAGTGTCAGTCTCGTTTGCAAAATTAATTATTTCTTTATCTCTTATTGATCCAGATGGTTGAATAACAGCTCTAACACCTGATTGGACTAATTTTTCGATACCATCTACAAAAGGAAAAAATGCGTCTGAGGCTGCTACTAAATTATCAGTCTGAAGATTAAATTTTTTCATTTTATTTATTGCTATTTGGCAACTATCTAGTCTACTTGGTTGACCAGAACCAATACCAACTGTAGCTTCATTAGATGCTAATACTATTGCATTTGATTTTACATACCTACATACATTAAAAGCAAAAATAAGATCTTTAAGTTGTTTAGATGTTGGTTTTCTTTTTGATACAACTTTAAAATTTTTTTTTGCAAATATATTTAAGTCCTCTGATTGTATCATTATATCTTGATTAAATGATACAAACTTAAAAAGTTCTCCTGATTTATAATTTGTTCCATCAATCAATCTTAAGTTTTTTTTAGCATTTAATATTTTGATTGCATTGCTATCAAAACCATTTGCAATTATTACCTCTAAAAATAATTTATTTAATTCAACAGCTAAATCACTTTTAATTTTAAAATTACAAGAAACTATTCCACCAAAAGCACTTACAGGGTCACAAGAAAGAGCGGACTTATAACTCTCTAAATGATCATTTTTAACAGAAACTCCACACGGGTTTGTGTGCTTAACTATGACTGTTCCTTTCCCTTTTGGTAAAGATCTTGAAATAGTTAGAGCGCTAAATATGTCATTATAATTGTTATAACTAAGCTGTTTTCCATGAATTTGTTTTAAGTTCATATTTGAACTACTTGAATAAATTGCGCTTAATTGGTGAGGATTTTCACCATATCTAAGTTGCTCTACAAGATTTCCATGAAAAATTTTTTTCTTTGGGAAAATAGTATTTGTTTTTTTGTTAAAATATTTTGAAATCACAGAGTCATAATAAGCCGTCTCAGCAAACGCTATTCTCGATAGTTTTTCTCTAAAATTTAAAGAAGTAGATCCCTTGAATTTTTTTAGTTCTTGAATTAATTCCTCATACTGATCTGAAGAAGTTATTACAGCTACATCATTGTAGTTTTTTGCCGCCGATCTAACCATAGTAGGACCACCTACATCTATATTTTCTATAATTTTTTGATGATTATTTGTTTTTTTAAGAGTGTTCTCAAATGGATAAAAATTAACTATGACTAAATCAATATTCTCAAAATTATTATGTTTAAGATCTTTTAAGTGAGATTTTTTTTCTCTTTTATTTAAAATCCCTGCATGGATTTTTGGATGAAGAGTTTTTACTCTACCTCCCAAAATCTCGGGGGAATTAGTAAAATCAGATACTTCTAAACAGTTAAATTTTAATCTTTTAATTTCTTTATAAGTACCACCTGAGCTAATTATTTTAATTTTGTTCTTTTTTAAAATATTTAACAATGGTCTTAAGTTATTTTTGTCAGATACAGAGATGAGAGCTGTTTTGATTTTTTTCCTCATTATAATTTATTTATCTCCCACTTTATTATCTGTTCTTTTTCATTATTCATACCTGAGATAAAAATATTTTGGTTCTCTTTATATGAATTTTTATTACCGAAATATAAACCATTATCAATATTAATATCAAAGTTATCACAACTAAATTTCCAACCTTCCTCATCTAATTCAATTAGTATTGATTTGTTATCTTGTGTTTTCATTACTTTTGAATTTGGATCAAGATGAAATCTAATATCAAATTTAATTTCTTTACTTGGATTTTTTCTAAATAACTTATCACAGCCAATAAATTTCATTTGTTCTGGGTAGAACTCAATCTCTCTCTCATAAATGGCTCCAAATTTAATTAAATATCCATCATGTGTACCTGATATTTTCCAATAATTATTTTCAAAAACTATATTTTTATTTGATACTTTCAGTCCTTTATCAACAATCAAATTTTTTCGATGCTTAATAAAATTACAAGAGGAATAATCTTCAATGTTTAAAGCACAATGTAAAGCCGTGCTTCTTGATAATTTATTAAATTTATTATTTTTATCTGGAAAGTAACCAGCATTAGAAATTAATTTTTTATCATTAGAAAATATTTCAAATGATAAAGCTCCCGCTTGATAGTCGTTAGAAAATATTTTGTTAGAGCTAGATCCAATATCAGCAGCAAGAATTATTTTTTTATTTTTTAGTATTGCATAACCGCCTAGTTCATTAATTTGATTTTTAAAAGTGTAACCAAACCTTTTCAAGTATTGATCAAATTCGTTATTATCAGAAGAATAGTTACCATTAAAAAAAATATCTTGTTTTATATTTTGCCATATGAAAGCATAACTTGAGCCCAAATAATAAATAGTCTCATCAATATATTCAGGGATTAAACTTTGAGATTCCTTAAACCATTCTCTAATAATTATAAAATATTTTAAATATAATATTAATTGTCTGATGTTTCTTGATTTTGGAAAACCCTGGTTGTCGATTGAAGATTTAATGATGTTTTTTAATAAATTCAATCCGTTTACAAGATATTGTTTTTCATTTTTGTAAGCTAATCCGGTTAAAATTATTGCAGCGCATCCAATCATTTTATTTTCCACTTCTTTTGAGTTTTTGATTTCATTTAACAAATGATTAGTTTGTTTTTGAATCATATGATCAAAAGTAGATTTGTATTCTTGTTCACTTTCTTCGTAAGTAAGTTGATGATTTGATAACCATGAAATAATTCTTTTTGCTGTTAAATCAAATTCCCAGCTTTTTTTTTGAAATTTGTTGTTATTTGAAATCCAGTTTTTGATAACATTTTGTGTTGTTTTTTTTGAAGATTTTAAATCTAAGCTAAAAAACCAAAAAAAATTATTTAGTTTTTCATAATCTTTTGAGCTTAAATTATTTTGCCAAATGGACTTAATAGCAAAATCTTCAATTTTATATTTTTTATTTTGATATTTAATTATAGATGAAAGTAAATGAGGACTAGGTTTGTATTCAAATCTATTTTCGAAAGTTTTTGATATTTTCTTTTCATAGAAATTTGAAGTTTGATAAATTGATTTTAAACTTTTTTTTATATTAAAATAAAATTGACCTAAAATGCCTAAGGAATTTGTATTAATCATTAACTTATTTTAATTTTAATAAATTAATATTTTTCTTTATATCTCCATCATTACTTTTGAATACTGTAGTACCAGAAACAAGGATGTTAGCACCGGCATCAATTGCACTTTTGCAATTATCAAAATTGATTCCGCCATCAATTTCTATGTCAAAATCTAACTTTTTTTGTTCTTTTATTTTTTTTAGATCTTTGATTTTATCCAAAACTTCTGGCATAAATTTTTGACCTCCAAATCCAGGATTTACACTCATAATTAAAACTAAATCAATTTGATTTAATAGATCTAATATTAAATCAATTTTAGATTCAGGATTAAGTGAAACTCCAACTTTCTTATTTTTTTCTTTTATCTTATTAATTGAATTTTCTAAATTATCAGTTGCTTCGGGGTGAATAGTAATTATATCTGCTCCCGCATCAGCATAAGCATCTATATATTTATGCACTGGTGATATCATCAAATGAACATCAAATTTTAATGAACAATGTTTTCGAAGAGCTTCAATTACAGGTGGTCCTATTGTTAAATTAGGAACAAAATGACCATCCATTACATCCACATGAATCATATCAGCACCGCCTTCTTCAAGTCTTTTTATTTCTGTACCTAACTGACTAAAATCAGCAGATAGAATTGATGGTGAAATTTGTATATTTTTCATTGATTACTAGATTAACTAGTATCAATTTTAAAAATTAAAATGAATTAAAAAATTGGTAAATTTGTCTAGAAATTTCACTCTCCAAAGGAAATGACAACATTCCCATCACTGAATAGCCTAAGATCCAAGGCATTAGATAAAATCTAATCATGTAGAAAAACCATGCAACATACAAGGGCACCAATGGTCCAATGATAAATGAGGGTGTTATTGGTTTAAATAATTTTATAAGAGGATTGGTGTATTTTACAAATACTCTCATGAAAAAAAACTGGGAGTCTTCTCTTTGAAAAATATTCATTGCTACTCTTCCAATAAGAGTCCACATGATAATCCCAAGCAAATAATCAATAAAGTATATTAAAGGATGAAAATTTGCTGACATTCAAAATTTATATTGGAAAATGTATTGAAATAAAAGGGGCGAAATTAATCGCCCCTTTAAAAGATTATTTAGTGTGATCTACCAAGAATTGATTTACCACTCGGTACACGTACATCATCAACCATTTTTTGAGTAGCTTTATCTGGTTCTGCAGTCATTAAACTAACTACAACCATTAAAACTAAACTTACAGCTGATCCGAAGATACCAAATGTTAACTGTGTAATTCCTAGGAATCCACTTCCACCAGTTCGTACCCAAACTAAGTACCAAGCACCAGCGACTAGACCACCTAGCATACCAGCAATCGCACCTTGTCTATTAGCTCTCTTCCACCATACACCAAGTACAAGTGGGAAGAACAATCCAGACATCGCAAAATCAAAAGCCCAGATAACTGAACCTAAGATTCCTTGAATCTCCATTGCTGCAATAGTTGCTCCAGCAAAACCAATTACTACAAGTAATACCCTTGCAACAAGTAGTCTTTTTGCAGTTTCCGCTTTTGGATCAATGATCTTATAGTAGACATCATGTGATATAGCGTTTGCAATTGCTAGAATCAAACCATCAGCAGTAGACATGGCAGCTGCCATACCTCCTGCAGCAACTAGACCTGAAATTACATAAGGTAATCCAGCTATCTCTGGAGTTGCTAATACAACGGCTTTACCACCCATGAAGAACTCATTTAATTCAAGAGTTCCATTTCCGTTAAAGTCGCTGATAAACATTAGGTTTGCTTGGTTCCAGTTTTGGTACCAATCTATCGCCTCTACTTCTGCAAATGTCTTACCGATAATACCAGTTGGTAAATTCGGGTCGATCAATGATAACTTAGATAATGTAGCTAACATTGGAGCAGAAGAATAAAGTAGGAAGATAAAGAATAATGACCAACCTACTGATTTTCTAGCTGCTTTTACACTTGGAGTAGTAAAGTATCTCATCATCACGTGCGGTAATGAAGCTGTTCCCATCATCATCGCTAATGCTAATGAAATAAATGCCCAAGGTGTAGCGTTCACTGCAGAGTGAGCTTTAGTTATTCCTGCTAAGCCTTTAGGTACTGATTTTAGATCAGCAGCTGCGTTTTTAACAAAACCAAACTGTTGTTCTAATTCACCAATTCTAGCTACCTCGTCAGCTAACATAAAGTGAGGGAAGAAACCCGCACCCATTTTGTTACTGATCCAGAATACTGGAAGTAGGTAAGCTATAATCAGTACGATATATTGTGCAACCTGTGTCCAAGTTACCCCTCTCATACCACCTAACATTGAACATAATAAAATACTTATTAGTCCAACATAAACTGCGTATTGGAATGGGATATCAAGTGCAACAGATGCAATAGTACCTGTGGCGTTAATTTGTGCAGTCACATACGTAAATGAAGCAACAGTTAAAACTACAACTGCGCTAAATCTAGCTAAATTACCACCGTATCTAGTACCTATAAAATCTGGAACTGTATAACAGCCAAATTTTCTTAAGTATGGTGCTAATAAAGATGCAACAAGCACGTAACCACCAGTCCAACCTACAAGTAGAGCCATATAGCCGTAACCTTTAAAGTAAATACCACCTGCCATTGCAACGAATGAAGCACCAGACATCCAGTCTGCTGCAGTCGCCATTCCGTTGAAGACTGTTGGTACTTGCCTACCAGCTACGTAATATGCATCTGCTTGGGCTGTTCTTGATAGCCAACCGATTAATGCATAGATGAATACAGTAAATGCAACAAAAGCGATACCGATCGCTTTAGCTGTCATACCCATCTGCTCAGCAATTGCCATGATGATTATGAAACCTATAAATCCTCCAGTATAGATTCCATAAACCTTAGGCAAATTATCTATGAAATTACCTTTCATTATTCGTCCTCTCTTTCGCTAAAGCCGAACTCTTCATCGATTTTTTCTTGTCTATTCGCAAACCAGAAAATTAAGATTACGAAAGCACCAAGAGATCCCTGACACGTAAACCAATATGTCCATGGATAACCGAAAGGTCCTGTGACCTTGTTCATTTCAGCTCCAAAGAGAAAGATGCCAATTGAGAAAACAAACCAGATTGCAAGTGTTATAAATAACAATCCCCTGGTTTTTTCCCAGTGTTTTTGTTGATTTGACATTTATACCTCTCTTTTTAGTTATAACTGGGTAAAACCATAACCATTATGAGAGCTTTGAAAACCCTAAAAATTGATCATATTAGGTACTTATTTACTTACTTTTTTAAGATATAATTGGCGCACTTACAAATTAACATGGGAAAATATAAATTAACTTGGAGAGACGTAAAACTTGAGGATTTTAAAACATATTTATTCGCCATGTTTAAGGCGTTTATTCCAAAGAAAAAAATAAAAACTTTAGATGAATTAGAGCAGTTTATTCAAACTAAATCTGCATGGGCCACTCAAGTTACTTTATATAGTTATCTAAAAACTAGAATGGGAACAAGATACGTTCTTCATTTTGATAATGATGAATTCATGTCATCAGTAAATCTTGCTAAATGGAATATTTATTCAGTTGCATTACAAGATTTAACTTTTTTTACTTTTTCATATTTGAATGTTAATTTCAATTATCAGGATATTCATAAAGCAAACGAAATTTTTAATAAAATTTTAGATGACGAAATTTCTAATAAGATGCCATTAAATATTATTGATGAAGCTAGAAAAAGTTTTGATGAAAGATTGGATAAAATAAATTGGGATGTTTATTATCAGGACTTGCCTTTTAATCCTAGTGCACTCTCTTTATATAAATGGGCTCCGATTGCAGATGAATTAAAAACTTTAGATCGAAAGATCGTTTTAAATTCGATGATTTTAAAATGGGATGTTGTTAAACAAGAGTTTATAGATTTAATTCAGTTTTAAATATTTTTTCTATTGTCAACTAAACTATCAACTACACTCGGATCTGCTAGAGTAGTTGTATCTCCTAATTGACCATGTTCATTTGCAGCAATCTTTCTTAGAATTCTTCTCATTATTTTTCCTGATCTTGTTTTAGGAAGACCCGGAGTAAAATGAATTAGATCTGGAGTTGCTAAAGGACCAATTTGTTTTCTAACCCAAAGTTTTAGATCTCTTTCTAGTTCACCAGTTTCGCTTTCTCCTGCATTCAAGGTTACGTAACAATACAAACCATTACCTTTAATATCATGAGGGTAACCAACTACAGCAGCTTCAGCTACTTTTGGGTGTGCAACAAATGCACTTTCAATTTCAGCAGTTCCCAGGTTATGACCTGAAACAATAATTACATCATCTACACGACCAGTAATCCAGTAATAACCATCTTTATCTCTTCGACATCCATCACCAGTAAAATATTTTCCATTAAACTGAGAAAAGTACGTATCGATAAATCTTTGATGATCTCCATATACTGTTCTCATTTGGCCAGGCCAAGATTGAGTTATACATAATCTTCCCTCACCAGCACCTTTTATCTCTTTACCATTTTTATCAACAAGTACGGGCTTAATTCCATAGAAAGGTTTTGTTGCAGAACCAGGTTTTAGAGGAATAGCCCCTGTTTGTGGAGCAATCATTATACCTCCAGTTTCTGTTTGCCACCAAGTATCTACAATAGGGCATTTGGAATTACCCACAGTTTTATAGTACCACATCCAAGCCTCCGGATTTATTGGTTCTCCTACAGTTCCTAAAAGTTTAAGTGATTTTCTAGATGTTTTTTTAACTGGTTTATCACCTTCACGCATCAAAGCTCTAATTGCAGTTGGAGCTGTATAAAAAGTATTTACTTTGTATTTATCAACTATTTGCCACCACCTTGAACTATCAGGATAATTTGGAATTCCTTCAAACATTATAGTCGTCGCACCGTTCGAAAGTGGTCCATAAATAATATAACTATGTCCAGTCACCCAACCAATATCAGCAGTACACCAATAAATATCTTTTGGTTTGTAGTTAAAAATATACTGATGTGTCATTGATGCATAAACCATATAACCGCCAGTAGTATGAAGAACTCCTTTAGGTTTACCTGTTGAACCCGAAGTATATAAAATAAACAAAGGATCTTCAGCATTCATTTCTTCAGGTTCACAATGATTTGGAACGTCTTTAATTAAATCATGAAACCAAACATCTCTATTTTGATCCCAGTTTATGTAATTACCTGTTCGTTTTACAACAATGCATTTCTTAACATTTGGGCAACTCATTAAAGCTTCATCTACTGTATATTTCAGTGGAATAGTTTTTCCACCTCGCACTCCTTCATCTGCAGTAATGATGTATTCAGATTCGCAATCATTCACTCTTCCAGAGATAGAATCTGCTGAAAAACCTCCAAAAATAATTGAATGTACTGCACCAATTCTTACACAAGCCAGCATTAAAATTGCTAACTCTGGTATCATAGTTAAATAAATTGTTACACGGTCACCTTTTTTAATTCCTAATTTTTTTAAACCATTGGCTGCTTTAGAAACTTTTTGATGAAGTTGTTTATAAGAAATTTTTTGACTATCTTTTGGATCATCTCCAACCCAAATAATAGCAGTTTTATCTTTTTTATCCTTTAAATGTCTATCAATACAATTTGCAGAAGCATTTAAAGTGCCATCTTCAAACCATTTAATTTTTACTTCTTTTGTACTGTATTTTACGTCTTTAATTTTTTTATATGGTTTTATCCAAGTAATTCTTTTTCCCTCTTTCCTCCAAAATTCGTCATTGCTTTTTATAGATTGAGAATATTTTTGTTGGTATTTACTTTTATTTGCTAAGCCACTTTTAACCCATTCTGGTTTTGTTTTAATAACAACTTCAGGAGGTGTATTTCCGTTTTCCTTTTTTGCTTTAATTCTTTTTTTTGGTTTTTTAGAAGTTTTTTTTCTAACTTTAGATCTTCTTTTCACCTTTTTTGAGGTTTTTTTTCTAACTTTAGACTTTTTTTTTCTTACCTTGCTTTTCTTTTTCTTTTTTTTTGGCATAGGACAATTTTTTTTTTAAATTTTACTCATGTTATTTATAATTTTCCAGCTTTTATAATCAACAGACATTACAGAAAGCCTACTTTGCTTTATCAGAGCTAAATGGCTTAAATCCTTATTTTTTTTAATACTTTCGAGCGTTATAGGCTTTGAAAATTTAGACTTAAATTGAACAGTAACGGCAACAAATCTTCCTGTTTTGTCTGTTTTATCTATATAAGATTCTTTAATAACTTTTACTATCCCAACTATCTCTTTTCCTATGTTTGAATGATAAAAAAAACATAGATCTCCTTTACTCATACTTTTTAAATTTTTTGCAGCTTGATAATTTCTGACACCATCCCAAGGTGCACCTTTAACCCCAGCTTTTTTTTGTTGGTCAATTGACCAAACATCTGGTTCAGATTTTATCAACCAATATTTCATTACAATTGAACTCCAGCACCTTTTAGAAAAGCTGCATCCTCATCTAAAGGCCATCTAGGTTTTGCTGGATAATCTAAATTATCAAATTGATTTATTTTAAATTTTTCCAAACCTACCATTGCAATCATTGCTGCATTATCTCCACAAAACTCTATAGGTGGAAAAATACTTTTATAATTATTTTCTTCACATAGATTAATTAACATAGACCTAATTTTTTTATTTGCTGCAACTCCTCCAGCAACAACGAAAATTTTTTCTTTTAATTCATTTATTTTTTCAAATTCTGTAAAAGCAATCTTTGTTTTTTTATATAAAATTTCCTCAATTGTTTTTTGAAAAGATGCTGCAAGATCATATTTATCTTGCTCTGATTTAATTGTTTTGCTTATCTTCAACACTGCAGTTTTTAGACCTGCAAAAGAAAGATTGCATCCTCCTTTGCTGAAAATTGGTTTTGGTAAATCATATTTTTCTGGATCACCTTTTTTAGCTAAAATTTCTATTTGAGGTCCTCCTGGAAATTCTATTCCTAAAAGCTTTGCCGTTTTGTCAAACGCCTCACCTAATGCATCATCAATAGTTGTTCCTAATCTTTTATATTTACTAAGGTTCTGAACACATAAATATTGTGAGTGCCCACCTGAAATTAAAAGAAGTAAATATGGATAATTTAAGTTTGTATTTAGTTTAGGACTCAAAGCATGTCCCTCTAAATGATTAACAGCAATAAAAGGTTTATTCATTGCTGTTGCGAAAGCTTTACCAAAACTTAATCCAACTGATAGACAAACAATTAATCCAGGACCAGCTGTAGAAGCAACTGCATCTATTTCTTCAATTTTTCTTCCACTTTCATCAATAGCTTTTTTGACAATCCAATCAATTTTTTCAATGTGTGAACGAGCAGCTAGTTCAGGAACTACACCACCAAACTCCCTATGAACTTCCACTTGGCTAGAAACAATGTTGGATAAAACTATCGGGAATCCTTCTTCATTTTCAGTTATTAAAGAAGCTGCTGTTTCATCACAACTAGACTCTATTCCGAGAATTAAGGGTTTTTTGCTCATTCAAATAGTTTTTAATAATTGTACAATCTTTATACAAGTAAGAAATAATTTTTTATGAGAAAAAAAATAATAATTGGATCTAGGGGTAGCAAGCTTGCCTTACTTTATGCTCAACAAGCTAAAGATAAGATCATTGAAAATACCGACCTTGGTAATGAAGATATTTTAATTAAATCAATTACAACTAAAGGTGACGAAGTACAGGATATAAGATTATCTGAGCTTGGTGGCAAAGGTTTGTTTTCTAGTAATATTGAAAAAGAACTTCAGTTAAAAAATATTGATATTGCAGTCCATGCACTGAAAGATATGCCTGCTAATGAAACAAAAGGATTAATAACAGACTTTTTCCTGGAAAGAAATGACCCTAGAGAGATTTTAATTACAAAGAACAAAAAAAAACTTAAAGACTTAGATCAAAAGTCAATTGTTGGTACTTCATCATACAGAAGAGAATTTCAAATAAAAAAAATTAGACAAGATTTGAACTGTAAACTAATTAGAGGAAATGTAGATACTAGAATTAGAAAATTGAATGAAGGGATGTATGATGCAATTATTTTGTCTTATGCTGGTATCAAATTTTTAAAATTTGAAAATGAAATTTCAGAAATTTTTTCAGCTGAAGAAATAATTCCTAGTGCAGGACAAGGCGTAATTGCTCTTCAGTGTAGGGAGAATGATGATGAGACAATTTCTATTTTAAACAAAATTAATCATGAGGAAACACATAAAAGAGCTCACCTTGAGAGAAATATTTTAAAAGTTTTAGATGGAGATTGTGAAACAGCAATTGGTGCTCATTCAGTGGTTGATGGAGATAAGATTATAGCGGAGGCTGAACTTTTTTCTTTAGATGGTAAACAAAGGTTTTATGAAAAAAAAGTTGGTAATTTGAATGAGTTTAAAGAAATTGGTAAAGAGATTGGAATACTTTTAAAAACAAAATCAAGTAATTCATATAAAAGATAATATGCATATTTTGTTAACTAGACCATTAGAAGATTGCTCCGAAATGATATTAAAATTTCAATCATTAGGACATCAAGTTTCTCATCTTCCATTAATAAGAATTGAAAAGGTTAAGTATGAAGAAATTAACTTTTCTGAATATGGTGGAATTGTTTTTACTAGTGCAAATGCAGTAAAATTTTTAAACACAGTAAAATTAGATAAAAATATTAAATGCTTTTGTGTTGGAAACGCTACAGAAAACAAAGCAAGAAGCGTTGGTTTTCAAAATACAATTGCGGCTGAAGGAAATGTAACAAACTTAAAGGAGTTAATTATACAAAGTTGTGAGTCCAAAAATAAAGAATTACTTTACGTCAGTGGTGAAACAATATCGGTTGATTTAGATCAACAGTTATTAAAAGAAGGTTTTAAGGTAAAAAGAATTATTAATTACAGAGTAGATCATAATCAAAAATTTGATGAGAAATTTGTTAATGAATTAAAATTAAATATACCTGATATGGTCTATGTTTACTCTCAAAATAGTGCATCAAGTTTCTTAAATTTCATAAAGATTTACCAAACCGAAAATTTATGGATGAATACAAATTTGATGTGTATAGGCGAAAAAACCTCGTCAATACTGAACGAAATCAAATGGAAAAAGATTTTTCTTTTTAACCCTGGAGAAGAAGAGTTTTTGTTATATAAAATTTAGAAATGGAATTAATTAATAATTTTTCAGAGATATTTTTATCAGTATGGAATAAAGGAATTCTTGGTGTTGATATTTTTCAAATCTTAATTGGTATTGGAATATTTTTACTATTCTTAATTTTTAGAGGTCTAATAAGCAAATTAGTTATTAAAAAATTAGAAATTATCTCGAAAAGAACAACGAATAAATTAGATGATACTTTTGTTCAATCACTTGTAGGTCCAGCAAGATTTTTACCAATCGTATTAGGATTTTTTATTGCAAGCTACTACATGACTTTCTCACTAGAAGGAAGAGAAGTGGTAGATACAATTAATAGAACGTTGATCACTATTTTAATTTTTTGGGTAATTCACCAAATCATAGAACCAATTTCATACATACTTAGTGGTTTAGACAAATTGTTAACAAGAGAACTTATTGGCTGGATAATTAAATCGCTAAAAATTTTAATTTTTATTTTAGGTTTAGCAGCAGTTTTAGAATTGTGGGGAATTAAAATAGGTCCAATCATTGCAGGTCTTGGATTGTTTGGTGTTGCTGTAGCATTAGGGGCACAAGATTTATTCAAAAATTTAATATCAGGAATTTTAGTTTTAGTTGAAAAGAGATTTAAAATTGGAGACTGGATAGCTGTCGAGGGTATTATTGAAGGTGTTGTAGAAAAGATTGGATTTAGATCAACAACAATTAGAAAGTTTGACAAATCTCTTGCTATTATTCCAAATTTTCAATTTGCCGAAAACGCAGTTGTAAATGTAAGTGAAACTTCAAATTGGTTAATCAGTTGGATTATTACACTTCAATATGACACTACGGTAGATCAGTTAAAAAAAATTAGAGATGAAATCGAAAGTCATATTAATTTAAGCGAAGATTATAATACCTCAATTGGTGTTGCGGTAAGAGTTGATAAATTTTCTGATAGTTCAATAGATATGTATGTAAGATGCTTTACAAAAACAGGAAGTTGGAATAATTGGTTAGATGTTAAAGAAAGATTAGCAATTGCGATCAAAGAAATTGTTGAAAAAAATGGTGCTTCATTTGCGTTCCCAAGTCAGTCGATTTACGTTGAGAAAAAATGATAGCTATTTTTTATTTAGTTTTACAAATTTTAAAATTGTACTCTTATGTTGTAATCGCCAATGTTATTGTAAGTTGGCTAATTGCATTTAACGTTCTTAATACTCAAAATAGGTTTGTTTATGCAATTTTAGAGTTAAGTTACAAATTAACTGAGCCTTTCCTGAATAAAATTAGACGTTTTTTGCCAAATTTAGGTTCACTAGATATTTCTCCAATCATCCTTCTTTTATTGATTTGGTTTATCGAAATGTGTATGAAGCTGTACATCGCACCAATGATTTTTTAAGAGAGAAATATGATTTTAATTGATGGAAAAAAAGCAGCGGCAGAATTAAGAGCAGAGTTAAAGGAAGAAGTTGCAGAGCTAAAATCAAAACATAATAAAGTACCAGGTTTAACAGTAATACTGATTGGTGATTTAACACCTAGTCAGATTTATGTAAGAAATAAAGAGAAGTCAGCTAATGAGGTAGGATTAAAATCTGAAGTAATTAAATACCCAGACTCAGTTGAAGAGAAGACTGTTCTAGAAAAAATTCAAGAACTAAACAGTGATGAAACTGTTTCAGGAATTTTAGTTCAACTTCCTTTACCTAAGCATATTGACAAGCAGAAGGTTATAGAAGCTATTGATCCTTCAAAAGACGTGGATGGATTTCATCCAATGAATGTAGGCAATCTTTCATCTGGTTATGAAAGTTCGATACCTTGTACTCCGCTTGGATGTTATTTGTTGATAAAAAAAATTGAACCTAATTTAAGTGGTAAAAAAGCTGTGGTTGTGGGTAGATCAAATTTAAATGGTAAACCAATGACACAACTTCTTTTAAAAGAAAACTGCACCGTAACTATAACTCATTCAAAAACTAAAGATTTAAAAGCTGAATGTTTAGAGGCAGATATAATTGTTGCAGCTGTAGGTATACCCGAACTTGTTAGAGGAGATTGGGTTAAAAAAGATGCTATTGTTATTGATGTTGGTATAAATAAAACTGACAACGGTATAGTTGGTGATGTTCATTTTGATGAAGTTTCAAAAAATGCAAGAGCACTTACACCAGTTCCAGGTGGTGTAGGTCCAATGACCATTGCTTGTTTGCTTAAAAATACGATCGACTGTTTCAAAAGATCGCAAATTTAATAATTAAACCAAAAGCTGTAATCTGTTAATTTATTGGGATGAAAAAACCTAAGCGACCATACAGATTTGGTATTATTTTTTTGCTTCTTACTGTTCCACCTATTGGAGCAACACAGCTAGGTTGGTATTTGCATGACAAACAAACTGGTTTTGATTATGGTATGATTGTAGGTACAGTATCAGTAATATACGCTGCATATTTAATGTATGAAAAAAACTGGCGTGAAGAAGATGAAGATTAAATTATGGAAAAAATAATTTTTTTTGGATTGGTTATTCCTATTATGGCTTATGTTTTATACTTAGGTGGAATGGCAATTATGAATGGTTTTAAATCTAAAGAAGCTAATAGAGTTGAGAAAGAGGAAGCTGAAAATGAAAGTAGGGATACAAGCGAGACTTCTACCGAACAAAGTATCAATCTAAGTGATGAACTTACTAAATTGAATGATTTAAAAGAAAGAGGAATTATTTCTCAAGAGGAATTTGAAAAGGCCAAAAACAAACTATTAAATAATTAAATAGTTTAATCATGTTCAAGAGTTTTAAAAAAAAATTTGTTAAAGTAAACAAGGGTAAAATATTTTGTCGATTTAAAGGAAACGGTCCTCCATTATTGCTACTTCACGGATATCCACAATCACATGTAATGTGGCACAAGACTGCACCTGAACTTAGTAAATATTTTACAGTAATAGTCGCCGATCTTAGGGGATACGGGGACAGTTTAGTTTTGCCTGGTGGAATTAATCATAAAAATTATTCTAAAAGAGAAATGGCAAAAGATATGGTTCAGTTGATGAGTAAATTAAATTTTAAAAAATTTTTTGTTGCTGGTCATGATAGAGGTGGGAGAGTTGCACACAGAATGGCAAGAGATTATAGAAATAAAATTATGGCTTTAAGTGTATTAGATATTTGTCCAACTCTAGATATGTACGAGCATACAGATATGAAATTTGCAAAAGGATATTTTCATTGGTTTTATTTAATACAGCCCGCACCTTTACCAGAGAAAATGATAATGGCAGACCCTAAAAGATGGTTACATAGTCGGTTTAACAGGTCATCTAAACGTGCGATTGGAAGAGTTGAAGATGAATATTTTAGAGCCTTTAAACAAAGTAAAAGAATTCATGCAACATGTGAAGATTATAGAGCCGCGGCGACCATAGACTTAGAGCACGATAAAAAAGATAGAAATAAAAAATTAAATATTCCTATCCAAGTTTTGTGGGGAAAAAAAGGAGTAGTTGGAAAGCAATTTAATTCAATTAAAATTTGGCAAAAATATACAAATAAAAAAATTTATGGTGCAGAAATTAATTCAGATCATTTCATTCCAGAGGAAAGTCCTAAACAAACTATAAATCACCTAAAAAAATTTTTTCTCAAAAATGTTTAAAATAATTCCAAATAAAAAAAATATTGGAGCAGAAATAATTGTAAACTTAAAAGATATTTCAAATAAAGATATTTCAAAAATCAAAAAAGCACTGAATAAATATGGAATGTTATATTTTAAGGAACAAAAATTAACTTCTAAACTTTTCATTAAGTTTGCAAAATATTTTGGAAATTTAGCCAACTATCCAAGACTAAAAGGTTTAAATAAAAAATTTCCTCAAATTACAGTAGTGCAAAGAAAATCAACAGATAAAGGACCAAGTTTTGGTGAACAATTTCATACAGACTCCATTTATACAAAAAAGCCGCCAAGATTTACAATGTTGCTTTCAAAACTTGTGCCAAAAAAAGGAAAGGCCAATACAGAATTTTGTTCTCAATATCTTGCTTATAAAGAATTACCAAATCCAATAAAAAAAAAATTTAAAAATATTAAAGGTAAATATTCCTCTGAGGGTCCGATTTCGGTTACAACAAAAGAAAGAGTAAAAGAAAAAGGAAAAAATATTAAAGAACTTAAATCTTCACATAAAATAATTAGGAAAATAAGTACAAATTATTCGATTTATTGCAGTCCAGGACATTTTGTTGGTTTTAGTTCAAAGATAAAAAATCAAGAAAAGTTCAAAAAATTTTTATTTAATCATCAAATTAAGAAGAAGTTTCAATTTTCATTGCCTTGGGAAAAAAATCAATTGGCTATATGGGATAACAGATCTATGCTCCATCAGGCAACATCCTTCAAAGGAAATAGAATAATGTATAGAATAACGATTAAATAATTTATGTTCACAATTTTTTTAGGACTAACTCCATTTATATTTATTACTTTTTTAGGTTTTGTATTTGGTAAGTTAAAAGTCTTAGACCTTAGTCATGCAAAAATTTTAAATCTTTTTTTGTTCTATATTGCAGTTCCGGCATTGATAATTAAACTAATAGCACAAAATGAAATTGGACAAGTAGATTTCAAACAAATTTTCTCTTATTTAATTATGCAATCGATATGTGGAATTATCGCTTACTTAATTACTTCAAAATATTTTAAAAGATCAACCCCAGAGTCAATTATTTGGGCTTTAACAGTTGCATTATCAAACCATGTGACTTTGCTTTTGCCAATAACAGAAATTTATTTTCAACAAAATGTAATCACACAAGTTGCAAGCATCATATTAATGGATGGGATAATTTTATTATCTATAATTGCTTTTTTTCTTGAATTATCTACAAAACAAAATGTAAATTTATTTAATTTTATTAAAAATTTATTTTTAAACCCATTTATTCTTTCAATAATTATAGGTCTATTATTTTTATTATTAAATTTTAATATTGACCAAACACCGATTGAATACACTTTGTCTAAACTTGCAGCATGTGTTTCACCAGTTGGATTGTTTGCAATTGGTATAATTCTTTCGTTTTATACTAAAAATGTAATTAATAAATTATCTGTTTCTATTTCAGTTTTAAAATTAGTCATTTCCCCGATAATTTTATTGTTAATTGGATTAGCGATCTTTAATGCAGGATTGCCAGCTGAAATACCAGGTGCTTTCTTTGTGAGTGTTGCGCCTTGCGGAGTTACTTCTATAGTTTTATGTGCTGCCTATAATGTAAGTCCCGAAAATATAATTAAAGCAATTTTTGTTTCTACTATTGCTTCTATAGGGACTATATTTTTTACAATTAAGTATTTAACTCTATAAAAATTTATCTAGAGGACTAACTTCTCCAATTTTAAAAATAATAGCATCTTCTTTACTAAAACCATATTTTTCAGCACTATTTTTAAATCTAATTGGGGGTTCCATAATTGGCTCTAATGACAAAACAAATGTTCCCCAATGCATTCCTAATACTTTTTTACTTTTTAGGTCTTGTGCAACATTCAGGGCTTCCTCTGGAGTAGTATGATATATAGTTTTATCAAACATTGGTTTGAAATTATAAGCCCCAATATTAATCATTGTCAGATCTATAGGACCATATTTTTCACCCAGTTCTTTGTAGATTTCCCCATATCCAGTATCACATGCAAATAAAATTTTTTTATTTTTATGTTCTATTAAAAAATTACCCCACAAAGTTTTATTAGTGTCTGTTAAACTTCTTTTTGACCAATGAACTGCAGGAAGTAAAGAAATTTTCAAATCCTCATTTATAGTTATTTGATCATACCAATCCATTTCATTTACATCTTTATATCCTTTAAAATATTTACCAAGGTTTAATGGCGTTAATACTTTTGCCCCCTTAAAAGGAAAATTTCTAATTGTTGACATATCCTGATGATCATAATGATTATGAGTAAGTAAAAATATATCTGTTTTAGGTATCTCATTTAATTTTATTGCGGGATTAGTAAATCTTTTTGGACCAAAGATAAGTGGTCCAGCATTCTTTGAAAATACAGGATCTGTTATAATTGTAGTTCCACCTAATTTTATAAGGTATGTTGCGTGACCTATCCAAGCAATATAATCATTATGTTTATATTTTTCTAAATCAGCTAATACTTTTTCTTTTTCAATCACATGTTCTTTTGGATAAGATAAATCAACTTTTTTTCTTAATTTACTGAAAGTTCTATAAGAAAATTTTCCTGATCTGGATATTATTACTGGAGATCCTTTTGGATTCCTGAAAGTACCATCAGGTAAATGATGATAAGGTCTTTCTTTCATATTATTTTTTATTCTCCATTAACCATAAACTGTTTCCCGCAAGAAAATATATTTTTCCATTAACTGGGTGAACTTGTATATCTCTTATTCTCCCAATTTTATCTTTGAAAATAATTGTTTCTTCAATCTTAGATGAATCTTTAAAGTTTAATTTTCTCATTGATTTATCTTTTAAAGAAGTAATTAACGCTTCGCCATTCCATTCACTAAATTCTTTTCCCTTATAAATAGTTATAGCACTTGCTGCTATTGAAGGTACCCAGTATTGGATTGCCTTGGTAAAACCTTGTTTCCATTTAGGCCCAATCTTTGAGCCTGAATAATTTGTTCCACCCCAACCTAAAATTTTCCAACCATAATTTTCTCCTTTTTTTATTTCACCAAACCAATCACCACCTTTTGCACCATGGTTGCTTGCATAAATTTTTCCATCAAAAGAGGAATAGGTTAGGCCTTGAGGATTACGAACACCAATTTGATAAATTTCTGGTAACCAATTTGATTTACCTTCAAACTTCGGGTTATCTTTTGGAATACTACCATCTAAATAAATTCTGATAATACTTCCAGGATGATTTGTTGGATCTTGAGCAATCATACCACCACCTCTTTCACCAGCAGAAGCAAAAAGATAATTGTCTTTTATAGCCAGTCTTGAACCGAAATGATAACCAGATTCTATTGGTGGTTCAGCTTGAAATATATTTTTGAAATTTAAATTTTTTTTATTTAATTTAGCTTTTGCAATTGATGTACTAGTTTTCCAACCCCCTCTATTTTCTGAATAAGAAATCCATAAGTAATTATCTTGGTAAATAATATCTAATAAACCTCCTTGTCCGTGAACAAAATAATTTAAGTTATGTTCAACTTCATAAACTTTTACAGAAATAATATTTACTATTTTTATTTTTCCAGTTTTTTCAGTGATAATAAGCTCTTCATTATTTATAAAAGACGATCCCCATGGCTCGTTTAAATCTGCTAATTTTTTAAAAGTAAAATTTTCAGAAAAACTTTTCGTTGAAAATATTAAAAAGAAAAATATCGATATAAAATATTTGACCACTTTATGAAAGTTTAGATCTACCACCATCTACAGCAACTATTTGGCCTGTAACCCAAGAACTATCTTCTGTTAGTAAGAATTTAGCAAGAGCGGCAGAGTCTTTACCTTCACCTAATCTTTTAAGGGGGTGTGCTTTTGCAATACCTTCGGCTATAGCAGTATTTTTTAACATTGGGTCTGCTATTTTAGATTTTGTTAAACTTGGTGCCACACAATTTACTCTTATGTTCGGAGCAAATTCTGCTGCAAGAGAAACCGTCAATCCTTCAACAGCAGCTTTTGCTGAAGCTATGATTGTATGATTGGTAAAACCTCTTTGAGCAGCAACGGTTGAAAATAATACTATCGAACCTTTATTTTTTTTTAAACTTTCTTGAAATCCTTTAATAGCTTCTACAGCAGAATAAAGATTAAGTTTCATGCATTTTTGAAGGTCTTGTTCATTCACCATTCTTAATGGTTTTAAATCAATTGAACCCACACAATAAGCTAGGCCTTTAATTTCAGAAATATCTGATTTAACTTTTTCTATAAACCCATCCTCTAAAACATCTGCAACTGTATGTGAGCATCCAAGTTTTTCAGAGATAGAACTAAGTTCACTTTCATTTCTTCCAACTAAATGAATATTGTTTCCAGAGTTTTTTAATTGTTCCGCTAAACTTGATCCAATAGAACCTGTCGCACCAAAAATTACATATTTGTCTGACATAAAAAATTTTATTAGTTATATTTAATTATGAAGTTATTTTTTATACTTGGTAATCAATTATTTCCAATAAAATACCTAGACCGCTTCAAAAAAGACCACCTATTTTTTATGGCGGAAGATAAGGGTTTATGCACTTATGAAAAGCATCATAAACAAAAAATTTTATTATTCTTATCTTCAATGCGTTCTTATGCTGACGGGTTAAGAAAAAACAAATTAAAATTAGATTATTTTAAAATTGAAGACAAAGAATTTAATGATGATTATTTAAAAAAATTAAAAAAAATAATTACACAAAAAAAAGTAAAAGAAATTTCAAGTTTTGAAGTAGAGGATAAATTTTTTGAAAAAAAAATTTCACAATTTTTAAAAAAAGAAAAAATACACTGGAATATTGTTCAAACTCCTATGTTTTTAAATTCAAGAGCTGAATTTAAAAATTATTTATCAAAATCAAAAAAACCTTTTATGGCAACTTTCTATAAAGATGTTAGAAAAAAATCAGGGATATTGATGGGTTCAGATGGTAATCCAATCGGGGGGGAAATGGAGCTTTGATGAAGATAACAGAAATAAATTACCTAAAAACATTTCAATTCCTAAATTTCCAAAAATAAATGAAACCAGTCATACAAAAAAACTAAAGCCTATTATTGAAAAGGAATTTAAAAATCACCCAGGGAGCACAAATAATTTTTGGTTTGCAACTGAATACGAGAACGTTGTTAAACTTTTAAATTTTTTTATAAAAGAAAAATCAAACTTATTTGGTGATTATGAGGATGCAGTTGATCAAAAAGATAATATTCTATTTCATAGTGCGTTAAGTCCTTATATAAATTTAGGTTTAATTACTCCTGAATTTGTTATCCAAAAAATTTTAGATTTTCATAAAAAAAATAAAATTAGAATGAATTCTCTAGAGGGCTACATTCGCCAAGTGATTGGTTGGCGAGAATTTATGCGTGGAATTTACCAGTCCTATTCTCAAGAAATGGAAACTGGAAATTTTTTTAAACAAAAAAGAAAAATGAAAAGTTCTTGGTATGATGGGACCACTGGTCTTCCACCTTTGGATTATGCAATTAAAAATGCCGTTAATCATGGTTGGTCACATCACATTGAAAGGTTAATGATCTTATCCAACATTATGAACCTTTGTGAAATTAAGCCAACAATTGTTTACAAATGGTTCATGGAAATGTTCGTAGACTCTTCAGATTGGGTGATGGTTCCTAATGTTTATGGAATGGGATTATTTAGTGATGGAGGAATTTTTGCGACCAAACCTTATATTTGTGGATCTGCATATTTTATGAAAATGATGGATTTTAAAAAAGGTGAGTGGTGTAACACTATGGATGGTCTTTATTGGAGATTTATTGACCGAAATAGAAAATTTTTTTTAAAAAATCCTCGTCTTTCGATGATGGTAAGAATATTTGATAAAATGAAATCTGATAGAAAAAAATTAATTTTATCTGAAGCTGATAAATTTATTAAACTAAATACAATTTGATGAAAAAAGAAAATTTACCAACAAAAATTTGTCTAGTTTGTAAAAAACCATTTACTTGGCGAAAAAAATGGAAGTTAAATTGGGATAGAGTAAAATATTGTTCCAAGAAGTGTTCTAAGCTAAGCTAAGCTTAGTGAACATAATAGTATTACAACATATCAAAATAGAAGATCCAGGTTACATTAAAGATTTAATGTTAGCTGATGGATTTAACTTAACTGCCATTGAGTTAGATGAAGGTGAAAAAATACCAGACGATTTAAGTAAATTTGATGGAATGTTTTGTATGGGAGGTCCAATGGATACTTATATGGAACAAGAATATCCTTGGTTAATAGAAGAAAAGAAAGCAATTAAAGAATTTGTTGTTAATCTAAAAAAACCTTATTTAGGTTTTTGTTTAGGCTGTCAACTTTTAGGAGAGGTAGTGGGAGGAAAAGTGGTTAAATCTAAACCATCGGAAATTGGTATTATGGATATAAATTTTTCTAATGAAAAAAATGTAGATAAATTATTTTCAAAATTTCCTGATAAAATTAAAAGTTTACAATGGCATTCTTATGAGGTTCAGGGTATTGAAAACAATAAAGATATAACTTTATTAGCCTCTTCTCCAATCACAAAGTATCAAATTTTTAAATATCAAAATCATGCTTATGGAATTCAATTTCATATAGAAATAAAAGATACCACTGTCAATGAATGGGGGTGTGTTCCGGAGTATAAAAAAGCTTTGGAAGATCAGCTTGGTATTGGTGCATTAGAAAAGTTTGATCAATCTGCAAAAGATAACATGAAAGATATGAATAACTATTCTACAATCCTTTATAATAATTTTAAAAAACTTTTATGAATAATAAAATATTTGAATGGGCAGGGGTTATAACTGCAATATTGTATTCTTTGTTTGTCGCTTTAAATATAGGGATAGAATTTTTTGGTTTTTGTCTACTGTTATTGTCAGCCATTTTAATTGGAATTTGGGCTTATAGAGGTGGTCATAAAGGAATTTTATTTTTGCAATTTTTTTATGCAACCGCTGGAATTATTGGGATGGTTCGTTGGTTTTAATTTAAGCTTGAAACTATTTTGGGAATATAATTTTTAAAATTAAAAAAACCTTTATTGCAGTATTGCCAAGCCAATTGATCAAGATTTCTATATAAAAAATCTATCTTTAAATTGCTAGAATTCAAAAAATCTAAATTTTCACCTACAGTTGGATACAAACCGTAATAATTTTCAATATTTGTTAATTCACTTATATTTATAATTTGACAATCAATAGATTTATTTTTTAATCTTTTTTCTTGGTCTTCTATTAAATGAGATTTAAATTTCACTAATTTATCACTGAGTTTTATTGCTCTATTTTCATTTTTATTAGAAACTAAGTAAATTTTCTTAAAGTTATTTTCCTTAAAGTCAGTGATTTCAAACGAGAGATTATTTTCAAAAATTAAAAGATTTTTTTCTTCAATATTTTGTGGGTTATTGAAATCTTGTTTAATTATTTGGTAAGATTTTTCAGATACTTTTGGAGGTGCATTTTCATTTAATTTTATATTTTGAAATCTATTGTTAGTGAATTTTTTAATATTCCATTCACTTGCAAGGTAGTGTTTGCCTTGAGTTTGAACTCCAGCCACCCATCGCCATCCGAGAGTATTTGATGCAGCATCCCCATCATAAAGATGTTGCAAGAAAAACTCTGCACCTAATTGCCAAGGTAATTCTAGTGTAAAAATCCAAATACTAGCAAACCACATTCTTGTGTGATTATGCAGATAATTGTTTTCTTTAAGTTCTTTCACCCATTCATTAAAGCAATCTATGTTAGTTTTTCCCTCAATTGCATTAAGATAATTTTGATTATTTCGAAATTCATTTCTAATTTGATTTAATTCGATAAGATAATCAGTCCAAACATTTGGTCTTAGTTCTAACCAACCTTTCCAATAAGTTCGCCATAGAACTTCTTGAATAAACTTTTCATTTTTTGAAAAAGAAAATTTACTTAGAGCTTTTTGAATGACTTCTTGTTCATTAATTATTCCATGAGTTATATATGGTGATAAGCAAGATATATTAGATCTTTTTTCAGGTCCAAAATCAAAGTTTCTTAATTTTGAATATTCTCCAAGATTATTCTCAACAAAATTATTTAATTGATTTAAGGCCTTAGCCCTTGAAGCTTCAAATATCATTTTAAATTATTTTGATTTTTTTTTCTTAAGACCTAATTTGTCACTATGTCTTAATCTTAAAACAACAATTGCTCCAGCGATTAACAAAATAGCTACTGCTTCATAAACAAGTGCAGTAGGATCCATTTCTTTGCCTTGTAGAATAATAAATCGTGCAAGGGCGGTAATTGCAATAAGAAGTGGCAGGGTAATACTAATAGATTGTTGGTTCCAAAAAACCCTAACCATTGCTAGTACCTCCAAATAAAGAAACATTAAAAGCAAATCTGCTAATGTAACAGATTCATTCAAGAACATGTTTTTCATTTCAATCCCAACAGCAATAACAGTACTGATTAAGATAATAACCATTAAAGCTAACTGTAAGTTTTTCGCTATCTTGTCCATTATTTATCTTTACTAAATGGTAGCCATTTTTCAATTGCAGATTTTAAGGGACCATCATAAGGGATTGAATAAGAGTTTGGATTTGGACTAGTTAAAACTTCAATTCCTTTTGAAAATACAAATATAAATACTATTACAAACACGATGACCATGATTTTAAAAGGATCAAAATTTTTTGTTTGGAAAACACTAGCTGATTTTGCTTCTGCTTTATGAAATTGTTTAAACGTCATGTAGACAGCAAATATTAAACCAATATGAGCTAAAAAAAGTCCAGCCCATCCAAATGCAAAAGTTGTGTATGAAAAAATATATAAACTAAAAACTGTGGTCCAAATAAAACTTAAAACTAATAAAATTTGTAGTCTAACTGTTTTTGGAAGTGCACGCAGATCATTTTTACTATCGTCAAATAAAATATTTGCAGCATCTTTCATCCAGTTCTTTATTGATTCCATGTAATTAGGATATAATTTTTGGTAATTTAAACAAATGTCAATTTGTCCTAAACCTACCTATGAACGAAGCTTTTTTTTGTGAAAATTGATAAATCTTTCAACGTTAGATTTATTAAATGACTTATTTTCTTCAAATGAGACTTTTTTCATCGAGTAAGCGCTGCTATTAGTAACTCTAGATTGAATTGTAATATTTCCTTTATACAATTTAAGTTTAACTGAGCCATTAACTTTGCTTCTTTTTAAATCTACAATTTTTTGAAGTTTAAATCTTTCTTTTGAATACCAATAACCATTGTAAATTAACTCTGCATATCTAGACATTATCTGATCTTTTTTATGCATAGTTTCTTTGTCTAAGGTAACAGACTCAATTGCTCTATGAGCATTTATTAAAAGAGTCCCACCAGGTGTTTCATACACTCCTCTAGATTTAATACCTAAAAATCTATTCTCTACTAAGTCAACTCTTCCAATTCCATTTTTGCCTGCTAGATCATTTAACTTTGTTAATAATTTAGCTGGAGATAATTTTTTTCCATTAATCCCAAAAGGATCACCATTTTTAAAATTAATAGTAACAAAAGATGGTTTGTTAGGTGCTTTTTCAGGAGAAACTGTTCGTTGAAAAATAAATTCAGGAGCAGAATTTTTTGGATTTTCTAAAACCTTACCTTCAGTTGATGTGTGAAATAAATTATCATCCACTGAAAAAGGAGGTGCACCTTTTTTATCTTTAGGAATAGCTATGCTATGTTTTTTTGCATAATTAATTAAGTCAGTTCTAGATTTAAGTTTCCAAATTCTCCACGGAGCTATAATTTTAATTTTAGGACCAAAATAATGATAGCCTAATTCAAATCTAACTTGGTCATTGCCTTTACCAGTTGCTCCATGTGAAACTGCATAGGCTTTAAATTTTTTAGCTACTCTTATTTGATCTTTTGCAATAAGAGGTCTTGCTATTGATGTCCCTAATAAATAAACACCCTCATAGATCGCATGTCCTCTGATCATAGGATAAACGTAGTCCTTAACAAAAATATCTTTTAAGTCTTTAATAATTATATTTTTAACACCAAATTTTTTTGCATTAGTTATAATTTTTTTTCTATCAATTTCTTGTCCTACATCTGCTGTATAACAAATTACATCTGCATCATAATTTTCTTGAAGCCATTTTAAAATTATAGAAGTATCGAGCCCTCCAGAATAAGCTAGAACAATTTTCTTTTTTGATTTCATTGAATTAACTACAAGCTTTTCTTGAAGCGTTATAAGCTTTAGTAAATCCTAGCAATGAGTAATGATCAATTGTTTGAGAACCTTGTTGATTGTATCCAGTGATCATAATTCTAGATCCTTTTCTCATTTGTTTGATCATTTTTAATTCGATTTTATTGTCTGCAATCCACGCAAAACCTTGTTCTTTAATATCAAATTTAAATTTATTCTTCCCTGAAGCAGCTGTTACAGAATTATTTTTGTTGAATTCATAACCTGGGGTAACACTTACTTCATTTTTTATATTGTCGTTTGGTCTAAATGCTACAAATAATTTTGCATCTCTTTTATTAGTTTTAGGTGCTTGCAAAATAGGTAAAGATTGCGCAAAGCATACTTTACCGTCAGCATCCATAACGATCATTGCCTCCCAATCTTTATATTTACCAATTTTTTTAATTTCCTGAGCTGAAACTTGAGCAACACCAGTTATAAAAAATATTCCTAACAATATTGTAATTTTTTTAATTATGGACATGGATTTGGATAAATTGTTTGTACGTGGTTAATTTCTTTAATGACATCATCTGATAAGTTTACATTTACACTTTCTATATTTGTTTTCAACTGCTCCATTGTAGTTGCCCCAATTATTACACTAGTCATAAAGTCTTGGATTTCACAAAATTTTATCGCCATCTGACTCATATCTAGATCAAACTTTTCACTAATTTTATAATAATGTTCAACGGCATCCTCAGTATTTGGCTTTCTATACCTTGTCCAGAAATCGAAATCTCTCTCCATTCTTGATCCTTTGGGGAAATTCTTGTTTCTATACTTTCCACTTAAATATCCACTTGCTAATGGTGAGTAAGCTAAGCAGCCAATGTTTTCTCTTATAGAAACTTCAGCTAGTCCAACTTCGTAAGATCTATTTAATAAACTATAAGGATTTTGGATTGACATCATTCTTGGCAACTTTTTATCTTTGGATAACTGAAGATAATTTAAAACTCCCCAAGGGGTCTCATTTGATAAACCAACGTATCTTATTTTTCCCTGATCAATATATTTATTTAACTCTGCAAGAACATCTTCAAATTTATTCCATTCATTTTCCTTATGAACATAACCAAGTCTTCCAAAATTATTTACATTTCTTTCTGGCCAATGAAGTTGATATAAATCTATATAATCAGTTTTAAGTCTTTTAAGACTGTCATTTAAAGCAGTTTCTAAGTTTGGACCTGTAAAACTATTTTCTCCACTTCTTAAATAATCTCTTGCTGGACCAGCAACTTTTGTTGCAAGAATGACTTTGTCTCTTTTTTTTGTTTTTTCAAGCCAGTTTCCAATAATTTCCTCTGTATCACCATAGGTTTCCTTTCTTGGTGGTACTGCATATAATTCAGCAGTGTCCCAAAAGTTTACTCCTTGATCTAAAGCAAAATCCATTTGTTCAAACGCTTCAAGCTCAGTATTTTGTTCTCCCCACGTCATAGTACCGAGACAAATTGTACTCACTTTAATGTCGGTATTACCTAAATTTTTGTAATTCATTAGAAATATTAAGTTAAAATTTTGTTTATCTTTTAAGGTATCTTGAATAATTAGTAAAAGAATATATATATTACTTATTATGGAATTTGATAAAAACGGAATACTAAATAGAGCAAAAGCAGCACAACAAACAGCTGCTGTAATGGATGAAGGTTTAAGAGCCTACATGCTAAAAGTTTATAACTATATGGCAACAGGTATATTGCTAACTGGGATAGTAGCATTATTAACATTCAAAATGTCTGTTGTTACTAACGATGCAGGTTCAATTGTTGGTTTAACTCAGATGGGCAATGCAATTTATTTATCAGGTCTCAAGTGGCTTGTAATGTTGGCTCCTCTAGGTATCGTTTTTTACATGAGTTTTGGAATTAATAAGATGAGTGCATCAAAAGCACAAACTACGTTTTGGGTTTTCGCAGCTTTGATGGGTCTATCTTTATCCTCAATATTATTAGTTTACACTGGAATGAGTGTGACTAGAGTTTTCTTCATAACATCTGCAACGTTTGGAGCGATGAGTATCTACGGATATACAACTAAAAGAGATCTTACAAAGTTTGGATCTTTTTTAATGATGGGTCTAATTGGAATAATTATAGCTTCAATTGTTAATATCTTTATGAAATCTTCTATGATGTATTTTGTGATTTCAATTCTAGGTGTTTTAATATTTGTTGGTTTAACAGCTTATGACACTCAAAAAATCAAAAATATGTATGTTGCTTCAGATTCAGGTGAGTTAATGGGCAAGAAAGCGGTAATGGGCGCTTTAACTTTATATCTAGATTTTATCAATCTATTTATAATGTTGTTAAGATTATTTGGGCAAAGAAGATAAATTTACTTTTGAAGTTTCTTCCAGTTGGTATTTTTTAATAAATTTCTAAGGTCGTGAGAATTTTTTAATATTTTACCACTTGTATCAGTAATCAAATATTTAAGATTTTTATTTTTAGGCTTAAAATTTTTGCAAATTTTATAAAGAGCATTTTCAGCAGCATTTCTAAAAACACTAAAACCCACTTGTTTACTTGAAATACTTAAACCGTAATCTTTCCAAGAACCTTCAGAAACCATCTTAGCATATAAGTCTAATATAATTTTTAGCTCATCTTTTTCAAAAAAATGTTTTTCCTCTATTTTATTATGAGGATTATTTACTACTAATTTTAAATTACTACGCATCAATTTTATGTTTATTTATTAAAGGGATTTGAAATCCTGTAAATATTATTGTTATTGGAAGCATTCCCCACACTTTAAAATTAACCCAAAATTCTTCTGTTTGAGTTCTCCAAACAATTTCATTTAATAAAGCAAGACCAAAGAAAAAATACATCCATCGTTTATTTAGAATTTCCCACCCAATATCAGTTAGAGGAATAGATTTACCCATAATTTTTTTTAGAATAGGTTCATTGGTAAAATATTTCCCAAAAAATAATGCAAGAGCAAACATAATATTAATGATAGTTGGTTTTACATAAATAAATATAGGATCATTAAAGTAGATTGTTAATCCACCAAAAAAAGTTATTAAAATTCCACTTAGTAAAGGCATTGGAGGAATTTTTTTTTCAAAAAACCAAACTACTGCTAATGCAACTAAAGTTGCAACTATCAGTGGAGGTATTGCTACTGATAAATTTTTACCACTATTGTAATAATAGAAAAAAAATATTGCTAAAGGACCGAAATCAGTAACAAATTTTAAAAAAGATTTATTCACCAAAAAGATATTAACATATTTGCCACATCACAAAACATTTATATTTTTAGCATTGATTTTTATTTCTAAATACCCATACTAAGATCTATGCCCGTTCAAAAAGCAAAATTTTCAATTGGAGACATCGTAAAGCATAAACACTTTGAATTTAGAGGTGTAATTTATGATGTTGATTTTGAATTTAATAATTCTGAAGAATGGTATCAATCTATTCCAAAAAATGTGAGACCAAGAAAAGATCAACCATTTTATCACCTATTAGCAGAAAATGATGAGATAACTTATGAAGCTTATGTTTCTGAGCAAAACTTGCTGATGGATGACTCTGATGAACCAATAAAACACCCTTTAATTGAAGAGATTTTTTCGGGAAAAAAAGGGTCTAGTTATTTCAAGCTTTCTAATTAAGGCAACCATCATTCAAACACATTTAGCTCAAATCTAGGCCATACAAATTAGCTATATTTTTAGCATCTTCTGGTCAAGAGTGTTAAACGTTAATTTCAATCTTATTATCTCCCCTCTGCATTCTTGATCAGAAAACTATTTCATAATAGAAATCACCAAAAAAAATTCTAAATTAAAATATGTTTAAACTTTTTGAACCTAACAAGATTTTCAAAATTACGTCAAAAGCACCTAAGTACGTTTTATTTTTGTTTATTGTTGTATTAAGTGTTGGTTTAGTTGAAGCATTAGTCATATCTCCTGAAGATTACAAACAAAGTGATGCAGTTAGGATTATGTATGTTCACGTTCCTGCCGCTTGGATTTCACTTGGAATATTTTCTTCTATAACTTTGTTATCTATTTGTGGTTTTGTATTTAGAAACAAAAATTTTTTTTTAATTTCTAAAAGTTTAGCTCCTTCGGGATTTGTTTTTAATATTATAGCTTTAGTTACAGGATCAATTTGGGGAAAACCAACCTGGGGAACATGGTGGGCTTGGGATGCAAGAATTACTTCAATGCTAATATTAGCTTTGTTCTATGCAATGTATTTAATTGTATGGAGAATTTATGATAAGGAAGAAAAAGTCTACAAGATTTCAACTTTTATAACTATTTTAGGAATTATTAATGTTCCAATTATAAAGTACTCAGTTGATTGGTGGAATACACTCCATCAACCTGCATCTATTAATATTTTGTCAAAAAGCTCAATTCACTCATCAATGCTTTACCCTTTATTGATAATGACTGCGGCATTTGCTCTTTTTTCATTGTTAATTTTCTTAATGAAATATAATACAGAACTGATAAAAATTAAAAATAAAGGCTTAGATAGATTATGATAAATGAATTACTTTTTATGAATGGATATGCGGTGTACGTGTTATCTGCTTTTAGCTTTACCTTATTAAGTTTCCTAGGTTTATATTTGGTAACTAAAATGCAATTTGTTAAAGAACATAACAAATTTGTTGCTAAATTTGGATCACTTACTGCTGAGCAAGCTAATTCTGCAAAATCACAAAGAATAAATAAAGAAATTTTAGCAAACGTAACAAATAATTAACTTTTAAACCATGTATGGTCGAAAAGTTAAATTAAGATTTCTGTTTGTAGTAATAATCTTAATTACTTTAATTCTAACAACATTTTTGATTTTAAAATCATTAGAGGAAAATGTTGTATATTTTCAATCTCCCTCTGAAATAAAATCACTTTCTGAAATAGATAAAAGCAAAATAAGAGTTGGAGGAATGGTTAAAAAAAACTCAATTTCCATAAGTTTAAATGAAGTTAATTTTATAATTACTGACTTTAAAAATGAAATAAATGTTACTTACTCAGGAGCATTACCAAATTTATTTGCTGAAGGAAAAGGAGTTGTTGCAGAAGGTTTTTTGAAAGATAGAAACTTTTTCTCTGCAACAAAAATTTTAGCCAAGCATGATGAAAATTATATGCCACCGGAAGTAAAAGAAGCATTAGGAGAAAAATAAATTGATCTATAGTCTTATTGGATATTATTCATTAATAATAGGATTAATTATTGGATTATCATTATTTTATTTTTCATATAAAAATTTTAATAACTCAAACATATTAGATACCAAAATATTATCATTTACATTTTTGCAATTATTTTTTGTTGTCATTAGTTTTTTGTGTTTGATTTTTTCTTTTGTTATTTCGGATTTTAGTAATGAAACAGTATTTAATAATTCTCACACTACCAAACCATTATTTTACAAAATAAGTGGAACTTGGGGGAATCATGAAGGTAGTTTATTATTATGGCTACTTGTTTTAACGTTATTTATTTTCTTATTTTTAGTAAGAACTAAAAATCAACCAGTAAAATACAAAATTTTAACTCTAGTTTTTCAACAAATAATAATAGTTGGTTTCTTTTTATTTTTAATCAAAACATCAAATCCATTTAATTATATTTTTCCAATACCTACTGAAGGTCTTGGATTAAACCCAATTTTACAAGATCCTGCTTTAGCAATTCATCCACCTGTTTTATATTTAGGCTATGTTGGTTCTTCAATTATTTTTTCATCTGTTTTGGCAGCAACAAGTTTAAAAATTATTTCTACTAGTTGGGCATCCCATATAAAAAAATGGATCTTAATTTCATGGATTTTTTTAACTTTAGGAATACTGCTTGGATCAATTTGGGCTTATTACGAATTGGGCTGGGGAGGTTTTTGGTTTTGGGATCCAGTTGAAAATGTTTCTCTAATGCCTTGGCTTGCATTAACCACTCTTTTACATTGTATTTTAGTATTAGAAAAAAAATCTATTTTAACTTCATGGGTAATAATTCTTTCTATTGCAACATTTACATTAAGCATGTGTGGAACATTTTTAGTAAGATCAGGCATATTAAATTCAGTTCATACATTTGCTAATGATCCTGAAAGGGGTTTGTTTATTCTTGTTTTTCTATTCATTTTGATTTTTCTATCTATTTTAATTTTTTTCTTTTTTCATAAAGATAATGATAGAAAATCTTATAGTTTTTTTTGGTTGAGCAAAGAAACTTCAATATTAATTAATAACTGGTTCATGATGTATTTTTTATCAGTTGTATTAATAGGTACAGTTTATCCAATTTTTTTAGATGTAATTTCTTCTCAAAAAATATCTGTTGGACCACCATTTTATCATAAATTGATAATTCCATTTTTAATTCCATTTTTACTTATGATGGCGATAGGTCCAAAATTAAAATGGATAAAATCTCAACTAGAAGATAAGATTTATTTAATTTCTTTTTTGATTATCTCAATTTTATTAGCATTCTTAGTATTAAAAAATTTTAATCAAAATATTTTAATAAATACAATTTTGATATCGAGTGCGCTTTATTTATTCTTTATTACACTGAGAGATTTTTTTGTAAAAAAATATAAAAATATTTCACAAAATATTGCTCATTTTGGATTTAGTTTATTGATCCTAAGTATCTTGTTTAACAATCTATTTGCAAGCGAAATTATAACAAATCTTAAGGTTGGTGAAATTTTTGAAAATTCAAAAACTAAGATAGTTTTTGAAAGTGTTGATCAGAAAAAAGAAAAAAATTATAATGCAATTATTGCAAATTTTTCTGTAAGTAATTCAAATGGTGAAGAAGATAGTTTTTCACCAGAGCTGAGAATTTATAATCAACCTGTCATAGCTACAAGTGAAGCTGATATCAAAACAACTCTAATGTCAGATAAATTTATAGTAATTAACCTTGTTCAAAATCAAGATTTTTTTAACGTAAGATATCAAGTTAAACCATTTATGTTATGGATCTGGTTATCAGTAATTCTAATATCTTTTGGGGGAATTGTAAGCTTTTTACAAAAAAGATCATGAAAAATAAAATTTTATCCTTTTTAGTTATTATTATTTTTGGAATAATATTTTTTATTTTTTACAAAGGTCTAGAAGACTCAAAAATATATACTCCAGATGTTAATACAAAAAAAGAAATACCAGTGTTTAATACTAAAGAATTTTTTTCTGGAGAAAATGTGAAATCATCAAGTATCTTTGAACTAGATAAGTTTTATTTATTAAATATTTGGTCATCTTGGTGTGTTCCATGTCGACAAGAGCATCCTTTTTTAATGAATTTAAATCTAGATAATGAAGTAAATATTATTGGGATGAATTATAAAGATAATTTAAAAAATGCAGAAAATTTTTTAAAAGAATTAGGAAATCCCTATAAAGAAATATTTATAGATTTAGATGGCACAATTGCAATTGAGTGGGGAGCTTATGGGGTTCCTGAATCATTTTTAATCTATAATAATCAAATCATTAAAAAATATATTGGGCCTCTTAACCAAGAATTAGTTAATGAAATTAATTTATTGATAAAATGAAAATTTTAAGATTTTTTTTAATTGTTATTTTATTTTATACATGTAGTGCACTTAAAGCTGATGAATTAGATAAAAGAAATAATATAACTAAAAACCTTCGTTGTTTGGTTTGTCAAGGTCAGTCAATTTATGATTCTGACTCAGAGTTTGCAAATAGTTTGAAAATTTTAGTTGATAAAAAAATTGATGAAGGATTAACTGATGATGAAATTTATGAATATTTTAAAAATAAATATGGGGAATGGATATTGTATGATCCTAAATTAAATAAAAACACCTATATTCTTTGGTTTATGCCTCTATTGATCTTCCTTTTAGGTGGTGCAATAATCTTTAAAAAACTTAAAAAAAAACATAATTAATCTGGTAATAAGAGTTATGAATTTAAAAAAATTAAATATATTTTTTTTTACATTATTTTTTTGCACCAAGGTTTTAGCTGCAGAAAATAGCTCTCATCAATATAATTTTTTTACAGGAAATTTTGATTTCAGTGATGACAAACAGTCAGCACTCTTAGTAGGTTTCCAGCATCAAAATGAAACTTTGGAGAGAAACACTTTTATTGGAAATATTTCACCAATTACTGGAGGATTTATAACTGAAAATTCAGCAGTGTATATTTATACTGGATTTGAGTGGAATGTAGATATGGGAGCTTTAACTTTTACACCAAGTTTTGCACCTGGACTTTATCACAAAGGTGACGGTAAAGATTTAGGTCATGTACTTGAATTTAAATCGGAAGTACAACTATCTTACGAGCTTTCAAAAAGTTCTAGTTTAGGAATATCTTATAATCATGTATCTAATGCTAGTTTAGGAGACAAGAATCCTGGGGCAAATAGTTATATGTTTAATTATCTTAAAAACTTCTAATAAACGACACCATGAATATCAATGACTGCTATAATTTTGATGATTTTAGAAAATTAGCTAAAAAAAAATTACCAGCCCCAATATTCCACTATATTGATGGAGGTGCAGATGACGAGGTTACTTTAAATAGAAATACTGATGCATTTAATGATTGTGATCTAGTTCCAAATATTTTGAATAGTGTGGGAGAGCCAGATTTATCCACCGCTGTTTTCGGAAGAAAAATTAGTATGCCATTATTTTTATCTCCAACGGCAATGCAAAGTTTGTATGACCCTGAGGGCGATAAAGCATCTGCTAGAGCAGCTGAAAAATTTGATACAATTTATAGCATGTCAACAATGGCATCTTTTTCAATTGAAGAGGTTGCAAATGTTTCTAGTGGGCCAAAACTTTTTCAACTTTATATTCATAAAGATAAATCAATTACTGATGATTTAATTGAAAGATGCACTAGAGCTAATTTTGATGGAATGTGTATTACTGTTGATACACTAGTTGCTGGAAATAGAGAAAGAGACCATAGAACAGGATTTACTACACCACCTAAATTTACTTTTGATAGCTTATTAAGTTTTGCTATGAGACCGAGATGGGTTTTTAAATATTTTACCAATAAAAAATTTGAATTAGCAAATATTAAAAATAAAACTGATAAAGGCACCAACATTGCAAAATCAGTTATGGATTATATTAATGAACAATATGATCCAGCAATGAATTGGAAAGATGCAGAATATTGTATTAAAAAATGGAATAAACCAATGGCACTTAAAGGAGTTATGTCAGTAGAAGATGCTAAAAGAGCAATAGATATTGGTTGTACAGCAATTATGATTTCAAATCATGGAGGAAGACAACTTGATGGATCAAGATCTCCATTTGATCAAGTTAAAGCAATTTCAGATGCAGTTGGTGATAAATTAGAAATTATTCTTGATGGTGGTGTTAGAAGAGGAACGCATGTTCTTAAAGCTTTAGCTGCTGGAGCAACAGCATGTAGTTTTGGAAAAGCGTTTCTTTTTAGTTTGGGCGCTGGCGGACAAAAAGGTGTTGAGAGGCTGTTGGAAAATATGCAAAAGGAAATTAGAAGAAATATGATTTTAATGGGCTGTAAGTCTGTTAAAGATCTTGATGCGTCAAAAATAATATATAGAGACTAAAATATAGGAGATTTAACAATTAATTGGTAAAATTAATTATTTTATCTAAATAGACAAAAAAGTATTTTTCGTTTAGGTTGCGAGTTTTAATTTAAAATTTTTATTATGAAATTAGCAAAATCCTTAAGTAGACTTGGAACAGAGAGCGCCTTTTCAGTTTTAGCTGAAGCAAAAAAACTTGAGGCACAGGGAAAACCTATGATTCATTTAGGATTAGGTCAACCTGATTTTAAAACTCCAAAACATGTTGTTGATGCAGCTAAAAAAGCTTTAGACGATGGTCATCATGGATATGTTCTTTCAAATGGAATTTTAGAATGTAGACAAGCAGTAACTAGATGGATTAAAAAGCGTTACAGTGCAGATGTTGATCCTGAAAGAATTCTTATAATGCCAGGTGGAAAACCAACTATGCATTATGCAATTCAGTGTTTTGGTGAACCAGGAGTTGAAATTATTCATCCAACACCTGCTTTTCCAATTTACGAGTCTATGATTAATTACACTGGTTCAACAGCAGTTCCTTATGACTTAACAGAAGATAAGGATCTTAAGTTTAGTGCAGATAAAATTTTATCTTTAATAACTGATAAAACTAGATTGTTAATTTTAATTAATCCAAACAATCCAACTGGAAGTTTTGTAGAAAAGTCAGAAATAGATAAGTTAGCTGAAGGTTTAAAGAAACATCCACATGTTACAATTTTAAGTGATGAAATTTATAGTAGACAAATTTTTGATGAAAAAGAAATGCCTACATTTTTTAATTATCCTGAATTAAGAGATAGATTAATTGTCCTAGAGGGATGGAGCAAAGCTTACTCTATGACAGGTTGGAGATTAGGTTGGAGTTTTTGGCCAGAAAATTTAGTTGAACATGTAAATAAATTGTTGATAAATAGTGTATCATGTGTGAATGCTGCTGCTCAGTTTGCAGGTATCGCAGCTTTAGATGGACCGGATGATTCAATTCATGAGATGATGGAAAAATTTACGTTAAGAAGAAAATTAATTCACGAAGGTTTAAATAGTTTACCTGGTGTAGAATGTAGTTTACCTGGTGGAGCATTTTATGCATTTCCTAAAGTTATTGGAACAGGAATGGATGGTGCTGAATTTTGTAAAAGAGCTATGCATGAAGCAGGTGTTGCTATAGTTCCGGGTACAGCTTTTGGAAAAACATGCAAAGATTACGTCAGATTTAGTTTTGCAGCCTCTCGGGATAACATTTCTAACGCATTGGAAAATATCAAAAAAATGCTAGGCTAAGCTATGTCTGAAATAGCTTTACCAAAAATTGATAGTTCTATTTTAAATAGAAAAAGTGAAATAGTAAAAAAACTTTCAAAGTTAACTAATATAGAAAATGTATTGAGTGAGGCTGATGAATTAAGACCATATGAAACTGATGCTTTATCAGTTTATACTCAAACACCATTAGCCGTAGTACTTCCAGAAAACACAGAAGAAGTAAGTGAGATATTAAAATTTTGTCATAGTGAAAATATTAAAGTTGTACCAAGAGGCGCAGGCACAGGATTGTCTGGCGGAGCATTACCTCTTCAAGATGCTATTCTTCTTGGTTTAGGAAAATTTAATAAAATATTAGAAATTGATTACGAAAATAAATGTGTTGTGACTCAGCCAGGAGTTACAAATCTAGGTATTACTCATGCAGTTCAGGACAAAGGATTTTATTATGCACCAGACCCTTCGAGCCAGTTAGCATGTTCTATTGGTGGAAATGTTGCTGAAAATTCTGGTGGAGTTCACTCATTAAAGTATGGAACGACTTCAAACAATATTTTAGGTGTACAAATGGTAATGATGGATGGAACTATTTGTAGATTTGGAGGCAAATCGTTTGATCAAGAGGGATATGATCTTATGGGTTTAATTTGTGGTTCAGAAGGTTTATTGGGGGTTGTCACCGAAGTTACAGTAAAAATTTTAAGAACACCTGAAGTGGTAAGAGCGGCTTTGATAGGTTTTCCATCAATAAAAGAAGGTGGAGATGCGGCCTCGGAAATTATTTCAAGTGGAATAGTTCCAGCAGGAATGGAAATAATGGATAAAGCCTTAATTGAAGCAACAGATAATTTTAGTAAAGCAGGATATCCGCGAGACGCAGAATTATTATTAATAGTGGAACTTGATGGTACAGAATCAGAGGTTAATGAATTAATTAGAAAAGTAGAGGCAATCTGTAAAAAAAATAATTGCTCTAGTCTTAAACTTAGTAATAGTGAGAAAGAAAGACTTTCATTCTGGGCTGGAAGAAAAGCAGCTTTTCCTGCATGTGGAGCTATGGCACCTGATTACTATTGTATGGATGGTTCCATTCCAAGAGGCAAGCTTGCTGAAGCATTATTAGAAATAAAAAAATTATCTGAAAAATATGAATTACCAGTGGCAAATTGTTTTCACGCAGGTGATGGAAATTTACATCCACTTATTATGTTTGATGGAAATGATAAAGAACAACTTAGAAAAACTGAAGA
>CACDWD010000002.1 GCA_902556285.1 uncultured Pelagibacteraceae bacterium | reverse complement strand
TAATGAAAAAGGAAAATTCCTAAAAATATTAAAATTAAATCTGAAATTGAGCAAACAAAACAAACTAAAAAGACATGCTGTTTTTTTAAACCTTGCTCTATTACAAAGATGTTTTGAGCACCTATTGCTAAGATTAAACTAAGACCAGTAAAGAAACCTAATACTAGGTATTCCATCAAGTTATTAAGTTATTATGGATTTGCAGTTAAAGTCTTAATTTCTAAAATATTTTCGTTAGGATCTTTAACAAAAAATGTCTCTTGTTCGTATTTAGTACCCTTAAATCTAAGATAAGGCTCATCATAATATTTTGTGCCACTATCTTTCAGTCTTTGTTTAAGAGCATCAAAGTCTTTTCTCGATAAGTGAACTCCAAAGTGAGGGACAGACACGTTGCCCATATCAACGTCGTGTCTTTCGTTGTCCAGTTTATGATCACTTTTATGAAGCGTTAGTTCATTGCCCCAAAAATCTACATCGGCCCATTCCTGAGCAGAGTTATCTAACCTACATCCCAAAGTTTCACTATAAAACTTCTTAGCTATCTCTAAATCACCACAAGGAATAGCTAAATGAAAACAATTAGTATTCTTATACATTTCAACCCTCTTTAAATTGCGTATTAAATCACTATATAGAGCATGTAATTTTTTTTATCAACCGCGACAAATTTATAAGGAAATATGAGTGATTTTTTACAATCAATAATTGATAGAGACCCAGCTGCTAAGTCAAAACTGAGTTTAATTTTAACTTATCCTGGTGTTAAAGCAGTATTCTTTCACAGAATAGCAAACTTTTTTAGTACTGCTAAGTTTCATTTGATTGCAAGAATCATTTCTCAATTTTCAAGATTCTTAACTGGAATTGAAATTCATCCAAATGCAAAAATTGGAAAAAATTTATTTATAGATCATGGGATGGGTGTTGTAATTGGAGAAACATCTGAGATCGGTGATAACGTAACTATTTATCATATGGTTACATTAGGTGGAATTGCTCCAAGTATAAATTCCAATAATCAACGTAATACTAAAAGACATCCTACTATAAAAGAGGATGTAGTTATTGGTTCAGGTGCACAAGTGTTAGGACCAGTAGTAGTTGGTAGAGGTGCAAGAATTGGAGCTAATGCGGTTATAACTAAAGACGTTGCAGAAAATGCTGTGATGGTTGGAATACCAGCAAGAAGTGTTGGAATAGCTGATAGTGAATTTAAACCTTATGGTATTACACCTGACAGTGATAAAAAATCAGATAATGAATAATACACAAAACGATTTTATTTCAGGAATAGGAAATACTCCATTAATTAAACTAAGAGCTGCTTCAGAAGTAACTGGATGTAACATTTATGGAAAAGCAGAATTTTTAAATCCAGGAGGGTCAGTTAAAGATAGAGCAGCTCTCGCTTTAATTAAAGATGCTCAAGAAAAAAAATTGATAGCAAAAGGTGGAACTGTTGTTGAAGGAACAGCTGGTAACACTGGAATTGGTTTAGGTCTATTAGGAAATTCTTTAGGCTACAAAACAATCATTGTAATGAATGATAACCAAACTCAAGAGAAAAAAGATTTACTTAGAAATCTTGGAGCTGAATTAAGATTGGTGCCACCAAAACCTTATAAAGATGATAACAATTTTGTAAAAGTAGCTGCTAGACTTGCAGATGAATTAAGACCAACAAATAATAATGGTGTCATATGGGCTAACCAGTTTGATAATACCGCAAATGCCAAAGGTCATTACGAAGGGACAGGACAAGAAATTTGGGAACAAACTGAAGGTAAAGTTGATGGCTTTGTATGTTCTTCCGGAACTGGAGGAACTATTTCAGGTGTAAGTAATGCTCTTAAAGAAAAGAACAAAGATATAAAAATTTACCTATCGGATCCAAAAGGTTCGGCTCTGTACAATTATATAAAGACTGGTGAACTAAAGTCAGAAGGTGGATCAATCACTGAAGGAATTGGGTCAAGTAGAGTAACAGCTAACTTTGATGAGGCTAAGATTGACGATGCTTATTCAATAGATGATCATGAAGCATTGCCTATACTTTATGATTTAATTCAAAATGAAGGTCTAAGCTTAGGTACTAGTTGTGGTATCAATATTGCTGGCGCAATAAGAATGGGTAAAGAATTAGGGCCTGGTAAAACTATTGTAACAATTCTTTGTGATAGAAGTGATAAATACGCAACTAAAATGTTCAATAAAAAATTTCTAGAAGAAAAAGGTCTACCGGTACCTAATTGGTTTTAGATATAAATTTTATCAGCTAATCCGTAACAAAGTATTGCGCTCAATAAAGTTAAAATACCTGGCGCAATAACTCCTTCAATAGATGTTTGAGGAGTATGACCTAACCTATTTATTTTAATTGTATAAATTCCCACACAAAAAGCTGAAAGGTTTTGTAAAAATACTAAATTAAAAAAAGCCCATGTTCCTTGGAGCCCATCTGGTCTTATGAACCCAACCCAAATAGCCATAACTACTGCTCCAATAAATAATGATCCAAAAAATCTTGTCATTATAGCGCCTGAATCGTCCATACCAAATTTATCTAAAAATTTCTTTGTAGCAAAAACTGTTTGATAAGCGTATGCAGCGAAGATTATGAAATGGACTAAAAAAATTATTAAATAAAAAATTCCATTAAATTTCTCAATCATTACGAAATTTTATCAAAGATTAATTTTAAATAAAACAACTAATTCAACGTTTTTTACACTCTAAAATTGCATAACTGTCGCGCGTTATAAACACAAGAGACTCCTTCACAATTATGTAACAATGTTTTGTTTAATTAAATAACTTTAAAGAGGTAAAAATGAAGAAAATTTTATTTTTAATAATATTTTTAACGATCTCAAATTACTCATTAGCGGAGTCAGGAAAATTTAACGCTGCTGGAGCAGGATCTTGGTCATTGAATGCAATGGATGCTGGAAATGGAAACATGAGTATTACTTACGATGGTAATGCTGGACTAATGGATAAAGAACCTGGAAGTATTTTTGATAAATCTACTATGCATTGTATTGGTGGTCTAACATTAGTATCTGGAAAATTTGATGACGAAACAGGTATGTGTACCTTTTATTTGATGGATGGAGAAAAAGTTTATATGAATTACAAAGGTAAAGGAACTGGCGGCCAAGGTGGAACTGGTACTTTTATTATTATTGGTGGAACTGGAAAATATGAAAATATATCTGGAAGTGGTTTCTCAAGTAGACAAAATATAAAAGGTAAAGCTGGTATGGCTCACTCTATGAATCAAATGAGTGGTGAGTATACTTATTAATAGAGGAGTTTATGAAAAAAATAATAATAACTTTTTTATTTAGCATTGTTTTTCTAAAATCAGCTTATGCTGATATGAATGATGCTGATAAGAATAGAGCTTGGGAATGTAGTGGAATTTACATGGCTAACTATTTTTTACCATCAGGTGAAACATTTGAATATAGTATGAAAGAAAAATCTATGGCATCAGTGAAAGTTTTAAAAGCTTATGCTTTAGAAGTAGGAATTCCTGAAAAGGAATGGGATGAAGGTGTAAACAAAGCTGTTGATAAATTTTATGGGTCTAAATTTGACGAGGTTAAAACTAATGCCTGTCATGACTTTGTAAATCTAACAGTGCCTAATGGAGAAGATAGAGTTAAAAAAGTAGTTCAAACTCTATATTAACAAAAAAAAAGGAGAAAAAATGGAAAAAGAAATGTTAGTAGTAGCAAAATTAAAAGAAGGTACTTTTGAAAAATTCATGGGATTTATGCAATCTCCTGAAGGACTTGCTGAAAGAGCAAAAGTTGCAGTGGTTGAAAAAACAATTGGAACTGTAACTCCAGACAAAAGTACTGTAATGTTTAAAATATTTTGTACTGATGAAGCTGCACTTCATAAGTTTATAGAAGGTACCGAGGTATCAAAACCAATAATGGATGAAGTGTTAGACAGTTACTCAATATATGATTTAACTAAGGTTAAATAGAAAGGAATAACATGTCTATATTAGAGAAATATAGTGCTGCTTTGAAAAATAAAGATGAGGCAGTAATGAATGACCTTTTGCATGATGATTTTAAATTCACAATGCACAAGTCAGGAAATGTTTTAACTAAAAGTGATGTTATCAAATGGGCGATGAGTGGTGATATTAATCAAGATAAGGTTAGAATTGTTTATGAAAATGACGAAGTTGGTATTCACCATGCATTTGTAACATTTAATGATGGTAATGTTGAGGCGGTAATGGCAGTTTATAAATATGATAATGGAAAAATTGTCAGTTTAGAAACTGGTGCTACACCAATACCAAAATAAGTGAGTGAAATTGATTTTTATTTTTCGATAGGAAGTACTTACACCTATCTATCCGTTACTAGAATACTTGATGTTGAAAAACAACATCAAGTAAAATTCAACTGGAAACCTTTTTCAGTAAGAGCAATCATGAAAGAGATGAACAATATCCCATTTCCAAAAGATAAAATGAATAAAGTTAATTATATGTGGAGAGATATTGAAAGGAGAGCTGAGGGTTATGGCTTCTTTGCTAAAACACCGGTACCCTATCCATTATCAGAATTTGATTTAGCTAACCAAATTGCAATCCTTGGTTTCGAAAAAGGTTGGGGAGAAAAATTTGTAATTCTTACTTACAAAAAATGGTTTCAAGAAGGTAAAGAACCAGCAATCGAACCAAGTATTTCTGAAGTTTGTTCAGAATTAAATTTAAAAAAAGATGAAATCTTCTCTGAAGCAAAATCCTCAGATATAGAAATAAAATACAAAGAAAATACAAACTCGGCTCGTGAAAATAAAATATTTGGTAGCCCATCTTTTGTAGTGAAAAATGAACTCTTTTGGGGAGATGATAGAATGGAAGATGCTATCAAATGGTCACTTAAATAATTCTATATATTTAATTAAAATTCATTTAAAGTGATAAAATGAGCCTCGCTACTTCATATTTATTTTTAGGAATTGCAGTATTTTTGGGTGTCACCTCTAATAGTTTTGCAAAAAGTGCAGAAGGTTTTACTATTCTTATTCCAAGTATAATTACTGCAATTACGATTGTATTATGCATGTATGCTCTTTCATTGGTAATGAAAAATATTCCAATGGGTATAACTTATGCTTCCTTTGCAGGTTTAACAATTATAGCGACTGTGGTGGTTGGAATAATTAGATTTAATCAAGTGCCTAATTTATATTCATTAATTGGTTTAGCTTTTATTATTGTTGGTGTTTTAATGGTCAACCTGTTAGGTGATAGTTAATTATGATTAATAAAAAATATGCTCAACCTTTATTTATGATTTTAATGTCCTTGGGTATGAGTGTTATAATGAGTGGCGTTGTTGTAGCTGTGAATACAGGTGTGTCGGATGGATTCTTTTTTAGATGGGGATATTCTATAATGTTCGCATATCCTATTGCTTTAATTGCTGCATTTACATTAGCTCCTTTAATGAGACCATTAGTTAATAAAATTGCATCAAAAGAATAATCATGAAACCTTTATTTGGGTATATATTTTTAGCTATTGGTATTTCTTTTGGTATTGCATCTAATAGTCTAGCTAAAATTTCTGAGGGATTTACCAAACTTACACCATCAGTTTTATGTATTTTGTTTATGTGTATTACTATGTTTTCAATTGCAAAAGCTATGCACGCTCTTCCTGTTGGTTTTGCTTACGCAACCTATAGCGGCTTAACTGTAACTGGGGTTGTTCTTTTTGCGGTATTAAAATTTAATCAAGTTCCTAATATTTATGGAATTATTGGAATTATCCTTATTATTATTGGTGTAATAATGGTTAATTATCTTGGACGACTAAACTGATACTTTTTTAAAATCTCTGGAAGCTCATGTCTTCCGTCTTCATTCAATGGTAATTCATATTCATTAATAACAGTGCTAATATCTAAAGATGAATATAAATGGGGATACATATCTCCATTCGATGCCTGCTCCCACAACAAATGTTCAAGCTTAAATGCATTTACTCTTAACAAAACTAGATTTTCTTTTTTGGGATAATGTTTATTTAAAGTTTCCTCTACCTGATCCTCTTCAGAAAAGTGAATATATCCATCTTTAAGATCTTTCTCTGACCCACCATAAGTTCCAGATTTTTTGGCCTTTTGCCACTCATCTTTATCTATAACTTTGAAAATAAATTCTAAATTCATTTTACCAAGAAGAATTTGAGCTTTTTAAGAATTCTATTTCTTCTTCAGTAGATTCTCTTCCTAAAATTTCATTTCTATGAGGATATCTATGAAATTGTCTAATTGCTTTTGTATGATCTTGCCAAAATTTTTTTATTTCATTGTATCCTTCGTGTTCTCTTAAATATTTGTTTAATAAGTAATAGGCCATTTCATGATCGCTGATTTCCTCACTATGAATTAAAGGTAACAACATAAAAAATCTTTGATTTACATTCATAGCTTCTAAATAACCTGAATAAACTGCATCGTTTACAATCAATCTAGTTTTTTGATCTTGAGCAAAAGCCTTTTTATCATTTCTAAACATATTTCTTGAAAACTGATCAAATATAATTACTAACGCAAGACAGCTCATAGGATTATCTTGCCAATCATCATATTCATTTTGACAAGCAAGTTCGTAATCTTTTAAAAAATTATCTTTAATTTTTTGATCAAACTTTTCATCTTTTTTAAAACGCATTTCGGAAGGAGTTTCTTTAAACCAGAAATCTAAAATTACTTGTGCTCTTTCTGGAATCATTTAGCTACTGGCTTTAATAATTTTAAAACTTTTTGATGATTAACTTTGTTGTTAGAAACAAGTATATTTCCACCTAACACAGGGTTTTTATTATCCCAGGTAGTTATTATTGCTCCTGCTGCTCTAACAATTGGTATCAATGGATGAATATCCCAAATTTTATTTGCACATTGAGCAACTATTTCAATTCTACCCTCTGCCAATTGACAATATGTCAATGCATCAAAACAAGGAAATTGCATTCTTTTTATAAACTTTTTAATTTTTAATTGCTGTTTCAAAGATAAGTGGTGATGAAATGCTGCTGCTAATTTTGCTTTTGCAAAATTTAGCTTGGTATTAATTTTTAATTTTCTTTTTTTATTATTCTCAAAAACATAGGCCGAGTTTTTATTTAAGTTTAAATAATATTTCTTCATTTTTGGAAAATTAGCTAGTCCTAGAACAGGCTCTCCATTAAAATTAAGTGAAATAAGATTGCTCCAACTAGGATTACCCACAACGTATGATCTGGTTCCATCAATTGGATCAATCACCCATGAAAACTCACTCTTTGTATTTTTATGACCATATTCCTCACCTATAATTTGATGATTTGGGAATTTTTTTGAAATTTTAGATCTTATAAATTTTTCAAAGGCTTTATCTGATGTTGTTACAGGATCGTAACCTTTGCCTTTCATCTTGTTGGTTATCTTGAATGGTTTATCTAACTTAGCGTAATAAAACTTAGTTAAATCTTTAGCAAGTTGATTTAAAAAGCTTGCATATATTGGATATTTTTTTGTATCAAATTTTTTCACAATGAACTCTTACTATTTAATTTATGTTGATTAAAGTTAAATTTTAAATAATCCTTAGCATACTATTATGAAAATCGAGCTAGTTGAAAATAAGGTTTATTTTAATAATGGGTCTGAAAAAAAAGAAATTCACCCATTCTGGTTAAGAGAAAGAGTTAATGGTGAGGAGTATTTAGATAAAGGAACTCAGCAAAGACTTTTTGATCCTACCTTTTTAAATAATGATATTTCAATAAATAAAGTAAACCTTAATGAAAAATACTTAGAGGTTGATTTTAATGATGGTGTTAATTCAAAAATAGAAATTGATAAAATTACTTCTGAATTTTCAAAAGAAGATATTATAATAAAATCTATTGAAAAAACCAAATGGGACTCCTCTTTAAAAAATATAAAAAATTTTGAATACCAAGAAAATTTTTACGAAAGTAAAGAGATGCATGATCTACTTGTTTCGTTTTACAATTATGGTTTTGTAATAATTAAAAATATTCCAACATCTAAAAATTATATTGTGGAATTTGCAAATTCTATAGGCAGTGTTCGAAGAACAAATTTTGGTGAATATTTTAACGTAAAATCTAAACCTGATCCAAACGATCTTGCTTATACTTCATTGGCATTAGCGCCTCATACTGACAATCCTTATAGAAATCCTGTACCATGTATTCAAATTTTACATTGTATAGAAAGTAAAGTTTCAGGAGGATTATCAACATTGGTAGACGGTTATACAGTTACTGAAGATTTAAAAAATCAATTCCCAGAATTTTATAAAATTTTAACTGAAGTAAAAGTTAGATTTAGATTTATAGACAAAGAAGTAATTTTAGAAACTATCTCTCCTTTGATTGAACTAACTGAGGATAAGAGTTTTAAGCAGGTAAGATTTAGTCCTAGACTAGACTATGTACCAATTTTAGATAAAGAAGAATTAGATATATATTATCAAGCTAGAAAAAAGCTATCTGAAATGTATAATTCAGAAAAATATAGAATAGAATTTAGACTTGAACCAAAAGATCTGATGATGATGGATAATCACAGGTTGCTCCACGGTAGAACAGCTTATAAAACGAAAGAAGGTGAAAGATTTTTACAAGGTTGTTATATTGATTATGATAGCACCGAAGGTAAATTAAGACATTTAAAAAGAAAATATAATTTATAAATTATTATTTATCTTTTTTATTTCTTTATACAAAGCGCTGTGATCATCATTATAATGACCTTGATCTACCAATGATTTAAACATCTTTTTAATTAAATTTGAAATTGGCAACTTAATTTTGAACTCATGCGCACAATTTAAAATATTGTTCATATCTTTAAGATGAGTTGAGACTTTCCCTTTTGGGGAGAAGTCTTTATCTATCATTCTTTTCCCATGATTTTGGAGTATTTTTCCATCAGCAAAGCCCCCCGATAATGCTTTAATAAATTTATTCGCATCAACCCCTGTTTTTTCACATAAAAAAATTGCCTCTGCTACTGCTCCAATAGTTATTCCAACAATAATTTGATTAGCAAGTTTAGCTATTTGACCACTACCAACAGGCCCAACTAATGTTGGGTTTCCTAAAACTTTCAAAATAGGAAAAATTTTATCAAAAATTTTTTTATTACCCCCGACCATTATCGCTAAACTTCCTTCTTTTGCTCCAATTGTTCCACCAGATACTGGTGCATCTAAAAAATTAGTTTTTTTATCTTTTAATAATTTGAAATATTTAATTGCAGTTTTAGGATTAACAGAAGACATATCAATTACAACAGATGAAGGTTTTATTGTATTTTGAAATTCTTTGCTTCCTAAAACATTGTGAACAGCACGATCATCAGTCAACATTGTAATAATAATATCAACGTTTTTAATAGCTCCACTTAATGAATTAAAAACTTTTGCACCATATTTTTCTAATGGTTTTGCCTTATCAATAGTTCTACTATAAACATTTACCTTTAATTTATTTTGAACAAGATTTTTTACCATTGGATAGCCCATTAAACCTGTGCCAATAAATGCTATTTTCATTTTTTAATAAAAGTTATTTTGATGATTAATGAAAAATTTAAGTTAACTGAATATCGAGAATTTATCAAAGGCATAGGTTGTATTCAATAAATAAATTTGCACAAAATTAAAATAAATTAATTGAAATTGTATAAATTATAATTACCTTTTTTATAGAAGGAGGTTTATGTTAATACTTTCACCACCTGATACTTAGCTGAACAGCTTTTCATTTGAAAAATATAACGAAAATAAATTCCTCTACGGATTATAATACCAAAGAGGCAATACAAGGGAGCTCTTTAGGTATACACTTAAAGAGCGAACCCTTTAAAAACTAATTTACTGATTTTAATATTTCTAGTGGAAGTGGAGCTTCTGGGTATTTTTTTTGACACAATTTTTCATATTTTTCACAAAAACTCATGATAGTTTTTTTAACTTCTTTTTTGTTTTTATTTGAAAGATTAAGCTCTTTAATTAATTCACTGCAATTTTTTTCTAATTCTTTTATTTGCTCTCCTGAAAAAAATTCTCCTGTTTCTATTTCCCAATACGTGTCTTCAAGCTCATCATCAGTTAAATCATTTAATTTTTTCTGCAATAATTTAATAGTTTCGTCCTCTGTTGCCTTATCTCTCATAGGAGAATCTTTAAGTTTTCCAAGGCATTTATCTCTTAATCCATCAATGAAATGAAAATAAGGTTTACCTTCTGAAAAATCTCTAAAGTGATTTGTGTTAAAATATTTATCAATAGCTGTTTCTGTTGAAACCTTTTCTTTGCCCTTAATTATAGCTACCTGAACATAAACCTCCTGGCTAATATATTCTTCAATATGCTCTTTAACCTTTTGAGGTATCATTTTAACTTAGCAATTAATGTTCTTCTCTAAACCTATTATGGCAGGCTTTACAGTTACTCCACATAAATTTAGTTAATGTGCCTCTAATATCATCTGCATCCTCGATTACAGAGACAAGTTTTATCATATCATCAGAGGCTTTTTGCATTAATGCATTGAAGTCTTCTTTTTCATCCCAAATTGTCAGTAAAGCTTCAGTATCAAAACCTTCTTGAGTATTTTCAGGAAATAGATCTATCAAAACTTTATAATTTTCACTCATTTCAATCATAAGTTTTTTTGCTTTTTCAAAGTCTCCTTTTGAAGAGAAAGCCTGAACCCTTTTAGCTGTACTATAGTTTTTACTAAATAATGCTTGTCTACTTTTAATAATATCTTCAACTGTCAACTCAGCATTGGAAGATGAGACGAAAAATACGCTTAAAACTGATAATAAAATAATTTTAATAAATTTAGTAATGTGGTTTAATAAATAATGCATGTAACAAACACCATAACTCAATATGGCATTATCTCAAAGGTGTTACATTGGCTCAGCGCAGCTATTCTATTCATACAAATACCTTTAGGTTTTTATCTAGTAGATTTAGATTTTGGTGAACAAAGAATAACCATAGAAGATATACACGTTACATTAGGTTTAACTATTTTTTATATAATAATAATAAGGTTAATAAATAATATACTTAACCCAACTCCAAAATTAGATCCAAGTATTTTTAAAGGACAAAGGTTTCTAGCAAAGATGAATCATGTGCTTTTATATATTGCTATTTTATCAATAACAATTTCAGGAATATTAAAAAAATTATTTAATGGGGAAACATTAACAATAATTTTTAGAGAAATTCAAATTAAGGAAAATTTTGATTTAGCAGATCAGTTTTATGAAATTCATATTCTTTCAAATTATACTCTTATAGGTTTAATTATAATTCATATAAGTGCTGTTATTATTCACAAACTATTTTTTGGAGACAATTTATTAAAGAGAATTCTTTAATCTTAATGACAAGCAATTCCAAATTTTTTTAATCTCCAATAATTATAAGGCCAAGGAGTTAAAAAACCTACAATCAACATTATTGGCACCACCCACCACGTTAAAATTGCACCTCCAGTTAACACATAGTCAGTCAAGTTCATCATGATTTCCATGCTGATCATTGATATTAAGCTCATACCACAAGCTGTTTTGAATGCGTTAACAAAATTAAAATTTTGTGTCATTAAAATTATTGTTTCTAAAATAATACTTGTGATCAATCCGTTAATGATTGCTAAAATCATTATTCCTAAAACTGGAAAAGGAATTTGAGTTAATTGAAAAAATAATATTGTTCCAAAATCTCCAATTGCACAACCAATTACACACCAAGCTGTATTTTTTGCGCTTCTTTTCCAAGTATGTCTACAAGACCAATGAAATGTAGTTGCTGTCATAATTACTTACTCATATTAATTTGATATTCATACTTATCAATAGGCCAAAAGGACTTTACATAAGCCAATATACTATCAATTTCTTTATCAGATAATTGATCTTCAAATCCTATCATTTTACCTTCGTAATTTTTTACTAATTTTGCTAATCCATATTTAATTATTGCATGTAAAGTTTTATCATCATGATGCCAAGTATGACCTGTTCCGTTTAGGGGAGGAGCTTTTCTATGCCCATCTTCATCCATACTCTTCCAGTTTTCAGCACCAGCTAAATTAATCATATGACAAGAAACACAATTTTTTTCATATGCAATTTTACCTCTTTCAATCATGAGTTTAGAATCAGTAGTTATGGGAAAATGATTGTGGGCACTTACTGTATTTGAAAAACTGAATGTAAAGAAAACAATAATAAATAAAATATGTTTAACCATATGGGTAATATGGATATTTGATTTATTATAACAAGTACATGTGTTACTTTAAGTCATGATCTTTAAGCAAGTTTTTGACACGAAATCATCAACTTACACTTACATAATTGCATCTGGTAAAGGCCGAGAAGCTGTAATAATTGATCCTGTAATTGAAAATGTTGAAAGCTATATAAATCTACTAAACGAATTAGATTTAAAGTTAGTTAAAGTAATAGATACACATATACATGCTGACCATGTAACTGGTGCAAGTAAACTTAAACTAGCAACAAATTGCTATACACTAATGGGGGAACATACCCCTGCTGATGCTGTCGAAATTAAAGTAAAAGACGATGAAATAATAAAAATTGATCAAATAGAAATCAAAGCGATGTATACACCTGGTCATACTTCTGACAGTTATAGTTTCTTAATGGATAACTGTTTATTTTCAGGAGATACTCTTTTAATTAATGGCACCGGTAGAACAGATTTTCAAAATGGAAGTTCAAAAGATGCTTATAATTCAATCTTTAATAGATTGTTAAAATTACCTGAGGACACCATTTTATATCCTGGTCATGATTATAACGGTAAAGAATCTAGTACAATTGGTAATGAAAAAAAATTTAACCCAAGATTGCAGGTTAAAAATGTTGATGAATATGTTGAGCTTATGTCAAATCTTAATTTAGCAAAACCACAATTAATAGATATCAATGTAAGTAGAAATATTAAGTTAGGTGCTAACTAAAGACAAAAAATATTAAAAACCAATAAGAAACTAATCCAGCTGAAATTGTTGCAATAATATTTTTTGAAAAATAACCTACAATTACAGCAACTAATGCTCCAAAAATTTTAGGATCATTTATTTCTATAAAAGCTCCAAAATCATTTATAAATATTCCTGGAAATATTATTGCTGGGAATACTGCAGAAGGAACATATTCCAACACTGCTTTAATTTTATCTCCCAACATATCTCTACTTATTAAAGCGATCATAGTCATTCTAGTAAGGTAGGTTAATATTCCAGCAAAAATAATTGAAGTAAGGGTCATTTTTTTAACCTCAACAATAGTGCAGCTACAAATAAAGCAATTATGGGTGAAATTATTATGTAGGATTTAAATGGAGCATCAAAAAATAACAGTGAACTTAAACCACAAGTAATCATTACAATTACATGATCTAATTTTTTTAAATCCTGAACAACAATTGCTATAAACGTTAGAGGAATTGCAAATTTTAATCCAAGTTCCTCTGGAACAAATGATCCTAAAACAATACCTGATAAGGTTGCAATTTGCCAACAAACCCACATTGTGCAACCAGTACCAATTAAATGATAATGTAAAAATTCTTCACTTCTATTTTTTTTGAAAAATTTATTAGATTCAGCAAAGCCTTGATCAACAACTACATATGAAATTAACAATTTTTTAATAAAAGATAATTTTTCTAAATATTCAGATAAAACTGCTCCATATAATAAGTGTCGCGAATTTATAATACCAACAGAAGCAACCGCTACTAAACTAGATGCTCCTCCTGATAACAACTGCAAAAATACTATCTGTGAAGCTCCTCCAAAAATGATGAAAGACATTGCGTAGACTAAATACGGATGAAATCCAAGTTCAACCCCGATTGCACCACAAATTATTCCAAATGGAATTACTGAGAGCATATGTGGAGAAATATCCAACATCCCTCGAGTAAATAATTGTTTTTTAGTAAGCATTTGCTTGTTTTATTAAAAACAAACTATGTGATCAATATTAATCGGTCTTTTAATTCCAAACTTTTCGTCAGCTTCATGTTGATGTTCGTGATGGGAATGAACAAAAACTGGTATTAATAAATCGCTGTTGGTCTTTAAAGTATAGATAAAGTTTGTTCCTCTAAATTTTCGATCTACTACTTCTAGCTTTAGATTACTTTTATCATCGTGCTCAAGGTCTTCTGGCTGTAATAAAAGTTGTACCTTAGAACCTTTTGGATAATGCTTAATAAAATTACCTTTAATTGTTCCAAGATCTTCATTTTCCAACGAATTTTCTCCTGTTACTTTTGCTGGGATTAATATTCCACGATTTAAAAAATTTACTACTTCGACTGAGTTTGGAAAATGATAAACATTATAAGGATCGTCAAACTGTTTAATTTGACCATCTAATATAATTGCACATTTGGTACCAAGATAAAAAGCTTCGTAAGAATCATGAGTAACTATTATTGTTGTAATTTTTAATTTACTTAATATTTTTTTTAATCTTACTTGAATTTCTTCTTTAAAACTTTGGTCTACATTAGATAGCGGCTCATCTAAAAGTAAAAGGTCAGGCTGTGTTAATAGCGATCTTGCTAGTGACGCTCTTTGCGCCTCCCCTGCACTAATTTCATGAGGATATTTTGGTAATATTTTTTCTATATCAAGAAAATCTACAATCTCTTTAAAACTAAGCTTTTTCTTTCTTTTTCCTTTATTTCTCTCAGCGCCTAATAAAATATTTTTTTCAACTGTGTAATGAGGAAATAAACTGTTGTCCTGAAAAGCTAAAGATATGTTTCTATCTTCAGGTTCAACATTTTGATCTTTAGAGGATAATAATTTTCCGTTTAATTTTATTGAACCTTTATCAATTTTTTCTAAACCAGCTATAGTTCTAAGTATTGTAGTTTTTCCAATTCCTGAAGGACCAAGAATACACAAAGTCTCTCCTTCATTTTCAATCGCAAAAGATGCATTCTTGACTTTAATTTTTCCACCTATAGTGAAATCAACATTTTTAATCTCTAAATAACTATCGCTCATTTTCCCTCAGTATATATTTAGATGTAAGCATTATAAATAGAGTTGCAATTAAAATTAAAAATAATGAAGGAACAGCTGCGGCTTCTAATAAGTCTTCTGAAGCAGATATATAAGCTGTAGTTGCAAATGTTTCAAAATTAAAAGGTCTTAAAATCAAAGTGATTGGCAATTCTCTTATTATTTCTAAAGAAATTAGTATTCCAACAAATAAAAGAGAATTTCTTAAGAAAGGTACATGAATATTCATAAAAGTTTTCTTTTTAGAGTAACCAAGTAAATATGAACTTTCATCAACAGAAATATTTATTTTTTCATAACCAGATTTTATTCCATTAAAAGCTAAAGAATAGAATCTTACAAAATAAACTAAGACAAGTCCTAGAATAGAACCAATAAACATTTTTTTAATAGATAAAAAACCTAGTGCTTTTACAACATTGTCATCAAACCAAGCAATAAAAGTTATAAATGCCACTGCTAAAATTACTCCTGGAATTGCATAACCAGAAATAGATAAAGTAGATAAAGCGTTTAAAGTTTTATTTTTAGAAACTCTATTTCCATAATTAGAAATTAAAGAAAAAATTATTAAAACTATGCTTGATAATAACACTAAGTACAAAGTGTTTAATGTTAAAGTTAATACTGGAATATCAAAAAGATTTTCAGGAAATTTTAATGTCCAATAAAGCATTTGACTTAGTGGAAATAAAAAGCTTAAGAAAAAAACTACGAAGCAAATTGAGAACGCAAAAAATGCTTTAGTTCCTGATAGTTGAATTTTTTCTTTTTGTTTAAATCCACCTTTAGTATTGGCGTGATATCTTGCCTTTTTTCTAGATAAATTTTCCAAAATAAATATTGCAAAAATAAATAAAAGAAGAAAAAAAGATATCCTGTTTGAGAAAGCTAAGTCATCAAATGTAATCCAAGAATTGTAAATACCTGTTGTTAAAGTATTTATAGAAAAGAAATCAACCGCCCCAAATTCGGCTAAAGTTTCCATCGCAACTAGAGAAAGACCTGCAACAATTGCTGGTCTAGCGGCAGGTAAAATTAAGGAATAAAAGGATTTTGCTTTTGAAAATCCTAAATTTCTACCTAAATCAATTAAATTTTGAGATTGATACTGAAATGATGCTCTTGAGAGAATATAAACATAAGCAAATAGTGAAAAAGATAGAGAAAGTACAGCCCCTATCAGACCATCAAACTTTGGAATACTTTGATTATAATTTGCCTCTCCAAACAAATTTTTCAATATTGAATATAAAGTTCCATAATTTTCAAAGAAAGCTGTCAATGAATATGCGTAAATATAAGGAGGTACAGCAAAAGATAATATAAGTGCCCACTTAAAAAAATTACTAAAAGGAAATTTATAAAAAGAAACTAAATAAGCCGTACTGGTTCCAATTAAAAAAGTTAAAACTAAAACACTAATCAGCAAAACTAGTGAATTAAAAATATATTCAAATAAAAAGGTATCTTTTAGAATTTGATAATAATTTGATGTATCCTCAAAAAAACTAGTAAATACAGTAACAATTGGTATAGCAACAAAAATTGATACCAATAAAGAACTTAAAAACCAAAAATTAATTTTTTTTAAATACATTTTTACCCTTTTATTCAAGTGAACATAATCAATAGTAGGGTAAATAACTATTGAGTTATGTTCACTTTTTGAAAATTAACTTTTTAGATCAAAAACATTAATGACACGATCAATATCATCATTTTCGATCTCAGATAATTTTCTATTATTTATTTTTTTTTTAATTTTTTCACATTGTGACAAGCATGGCTCACAAGTTATCTGACTCTCTGGAGAACCATTGTTGCCTGGAGAAATGTCTAAATTAAAATTAAATAAATTTTTTCTCACTTTTTCCTTACTTCCATCCAGCAGCTGTCATTACCTCTAATGCAGCAGCTTGATTTTTTCCATAGCTTGAAACTTTAGTTGTTAAATCTTGTTTAAAATCTAATCCTAAATTATTCACTACTAATGGATTTGGAGATACCCCAGCTATCATTGGAAACTCAAAAGTATTATTTGTAAAATGTTCCTGAGCCTCTGGTGATAATAAAAAGTCAACAAGAGCGATAGCATTTGCCTTATTAGGAGCTCCTTTAACTAAAGCTGCACAACTAATATTCATGTGTGTTCCTCTATCATTTTGATTAGGAAAAAATGCCTTAACTTTTTTAGCAGCTTCTTGTTGTTCTGCTCCTTTATTACCAGATAGCATAAGTGCCAAGTAATAAGTATTTGCTACAGCAATATCAGCTTCTCCAGCTGCAACTGCCATAATTTGAGCTCTGTCATTTCCTTTTGGTGTTCTTGCCATGTTAGAAACAACTCCTTTAGACCATTCAGCAGCAGCTTTCTTTCCATTATTTTCAATTAATGAAGCTACAAGTGACTTGTTATAAATGTTACTTGATTTTCTAATTACTAATCTACCTTTCCATTTTGGATCAGCTAGACCTTCATATGTTAATCCTGATAATTCAGCACCACTAACTCTTTCTGGTGAATAGTAAATTATTCTTGCTCTTTTTGCTACTCCTACCCAGTGTGTAGTTCTAAAATTTTTTGGAACAGAAGATTTAATTATTGGAGACACCAAACCACTTTGAGTCATTCCTTTAGCCTTGAAAGCTCCACATCTTCCAGCATCAGCAGTAATATAAAGATCAGCTGAAGAATCTGTGCCTTCTTCAATCATTCTTTTTTCTAATGCACTGGCCTTTCCATTAATCAGGTTTACTTTGATTCCAGTTTTGTTGGTAAATTTGCTATAAAGCTCATTATCTGCTTTGTAGTGTCTTGCATTGAAGATATTTACTTCATTTGCGATCGCAAAAGACGAGACTATTAAAGAAACAAATAAACTTATTATTGTTACTTTTTTCATTGTATCCTTTTCTTTACCCTAATTGATTTGCGAATGAGAATTATTCTCAATGCGAATGATTATCAATCGCATATTTTGTCGCAGAATACAAGGATTATTTGATATTATTTATAGAGGGTATTTTTATTTCCAGTCGCCAATTTTACTGAATAAGAAATTTCTGAAAGCTTGAACTCTAGCAGTGTTTTTTAACGATTGTGGGTAAACAAAGTGAGCTTCCGTTATTGGTCCCTCTACTTTTGGAAGCACTTTAATAACGTTATTAGAATTTGATACTAGATATTCTGGAAGTGCAGCTAATCCTACACCCGACTCAACTGCCAACAATAATCCCATAACACTATTTACTTTCATTATTGTTTTTCTTTTCTTTCCATCATGCATTCCAATTTTTAATGCCCAATCAGGGTTATAAACTGGTGAAGGAGCACCTTTTCCAAAAGAAATAAATTTATGTTTATTTAAGTCTCCTATTGTTTTTGGCATCCCATTTTTTTCTAAGTACTTATTTGATCCATAAATATAGTACTTAATATCAACTAATTTTTTTTGAATATAATTAAGCTGTTTTGGTCTTCTCATAAAAATCCCAATATCAGCTTGTCGAGTACTTAAATCTAATTCTTTGTCATCAAAAACTAATTCGATTTCAATTTCAGGGTTAAGTCCCATAAACTCTTGAATTCTTGGTGTTAACCAGTGAGTTCCAAAACTTCTAACAGTAGTAATTGTTAATTTACCTGTTGGCTTACTTTTTTGGTCTCCTAAAGATGTTTCAACTTCTTTTAGTTTGCTTATTACTTCATGGGCTGTTTTGAAGACATATTCTCCATTTTCTGTAAGTGTTAATCCTCTTGCGTGTCTTTCAAATAATTGTACTTTTAAATCTTGTTCTAATGATTGAATTTGTCTACTAATAGCTGATTGACTAAGATTTAAGTTAACAGTAGCGTTTGTAAAACTACCAGCTTCTGCTACAGCATGAAAAATTTTTAATTTATCCCAATCCATTATTTATTTAAATCAACTAATACTCTTCCTGCAATTTCACCTTTTAAAATTTTTGGATAAGTTTCAACTAATTCCTCCAAACTAACAGTTAAAACTGATTTTTCAATTAAATCAAAATCAATTAATTTAGATGCCTCTCCCCAAATAAATTCTCTTCTCTTTATGCTACAATTAGCAGAGTCCATTCCCCAAACTTTAATACCTCTTAACATAAACGGAAGTAAATTTGTGTTAAGCTCATTACTATTTGCATTTCCACAAACTGCTATAATTCCATTTGATTTTGTTTGAGCTATTGCGTTTGCTAAAATTTTTCCACCCACAGTATCAACTACTCCATCCCATAAACCTTTATCTATTGGTCTTGGATCTTTATCAAATTCAGCCCTATTTATAATGTTTTTAGCACCTAATGATTTTAAATAGTCTAACTTAGAATCTTTTCCTGTTACTGCAGTAACGTTGTAACCTAATTTTGTTAAAGCCATAACTGCTAAACTACCAACTCCACCAGTTGCACCAGTTACCAAAACATCATTAACTTTTTCTCCTAACAAAATACTTTCTCTTGCTTGAATAGCAAATGCACTCATTAAAGAAGTTAAACCTGCTGTTCCTAAAATCATTGCTTGTTTGCTGGTTAAAGTATCTGGTTTTTTTACTAAAAATTCTCCACTTACTTTTGCAATTTGTGAAAACCCACCAAAAAAAACTTCCCCTACTCTAAATCCAGTTAGAATTACATCATCACCTTCATTAAATTTAGGATTATCACTTTCAATAACTTTTCCAGAAAAATCGATACCTGGAATATGAGGATATTCTTTTACTAATCTTCCTCCATTCTTTAGAATCATTCCATCTTTAAAATTTAAATCTGAATAATCTACTTTTACAGTTACATCTCCGTGTTTTAAGAAACTTTTATCTAAAGATTTTACTTCACGGGAAAAGTTTTCGCCTTCTTGGTTAAGGACTATTGCTTTGAATTGATCGGACACCTTAGTCTTTTAACTTAGTGCTGATAAATCGTAAATATCTATTTTGATAACTTAAATCTTCTTTAAATTGACCTAAGTAGTAATTTGTAACGGTAGTTGCTTGTTCTTTTTTAATACCTCTCATTGTCATACACTGATGAGTTGAATCAATAGTTACTGCAACTCCTTTGGCATCTAATGATTCCATTAAAGTGTTTGCTATCTGCATTGTAAGTCTCTCTTGTGTTTGTAATCTTTTTGAGAAAACTTCAACTACTCTTGCTAACTTACTTAATCCCACAACTCTTTCTTTTGGAATATAGGCTACGTGTGCTTTTCCAATAATTGGAGCCATATGATGTTCACAATGACTTTGCACTGAAATATTTTTTTGAACAACCATGTCATCATAACCTTCAACATCACCAAAAGTTTTGTCTAAGATTTTATTCGGATCTTCTTTGTAACCCTTGAAATATTCTTTAAAAGCTTTTACCACTCTCTTAGGAGTTTCTAATAAACCTTCTCTACTTGGATCTTCGCCCATCCAAGAAAGGATAGTTCTAAAAGCATCTTCAGCTTCTTTATCTGAAACCTGCTTTGTATCTAAATTTTTGTCTTCAGTGTCTTTTACTAATTTCATAGCGCTTTTTTATACAGTAATTACTTCAATTTAAAAATATTTAATATATTCATATATGTGCTACATAGTCACCGCATATGTTCAAAAAAAGAGAAAATATCTACGATATTGAAGAAGGGAAACTTCTATCACCAAAATTTGATAATGATGGGTTAATCCCGGTCATTACTATGTGTGCAAAAACAAAGGATATTTTGATGCATGGATATATGAATATAGAAGCTCTTAAAAAGACAATTGAAACTAAAGAAGCACACTATTTTAGTAGATCGAGAAAAGCTATCTGGCACAAAGGTAAAACAAGTGGTTTTACACAAAAGGTTACTGAAATAAGAATTGATGATGATCAAGATTCAATATGGTTAACAGTTGATATCGGTGATGGAGCTAGTTGTCATGTTGGTTATAGATCATGTTTTTATAGATCTATTCCTATGGGACCAATAGAAAACGGAAGAAAAGTTGAAATGGAATTTCTTGAAAAAGAAAAAAAGTTTGATCCTGAAGAAGTTTATAAAGGTCAACCAAATCCTACAAAAATTTAAATGAGTGAGAAACAAAAAAATGTTCTAGGTGAAGATCTAGAAGAATGTTCAAATGATCCTTTGACAGGTTGGTTTCGTGATGGTTGTTGTAACACTGACGAGAATGATCATGGACTTCATACAGTTTGTGCTAAAGTTACTACCGAATGCTTAGAGTGGATGAAAGAAGCAGGTAACGATTTAATTACTCCACATCCTGAATTTGGGTTTCCAGGTTTAAAAGATGGAGATGGATGGTGTTTGTGTGCTAGTTGGTATGCAAGAGCAGTTGAAGCAGGTAAAGGATGTCCAATATTTTTGAAAAGAACTCACGAAAACACTCTTAAATATGTACCTATTGAAACTTTAAAAAAGTTTGCAATAGATTTATCTTAATTACATATTTCCATATCTTGGACCACCGCTTCCTTCTGGCGTAACCCAAGTTATATTTTGAGAAGGTTCTTTAATATCACATGTTTTGCAATGGATACAATTTTGAGAATTAATTACAAATTTATTTACACCATTATCTTTTTGAACTTCATAAACCCCTGCAGGACAATATCTTTGAGCAGGTTCATCAAATTTTTCTAAAGTATAATTGATTGGTAAATCAGGATCTTTTAGTTTTAAATGAACCGGCTGATTTTCTGCATGGTTAGTTCCTGTTAAATACACTGAACTTGTTTTGTCAAAAGTAATTACATTATCATATTTTGGATATTCTATTTTAGGCATTTGATTTGCAGGTTTTAATGTTTCATGATCAGCATGTTTATGTTTAAGGGTAAAAGGAAGTTTTCCTCTAAATAAAATTTGATCTATCCCTGTAAAAATAATTCCTAAAATTAACCCCCAGCTAAAACTAGGTTTTACATTTCTAGCTTCATAAAGCTCTTTATGTAACCAACTATTTTTAAATTTATTTTCATAAATGGATAAATCTTTGTTTTCTTTTAAATGTTCATCAATAGTTTCAGCTGCAATCATCCCACTTTTCATCGCTGTATGAGAGCCTTTAATTTTTGGCATATTCAAAGTTCCTGCATCACATCCAACCATTAAAGCTCCAGGCATAAACATTTTTGGTAAACTTTGAAATCCACCTTCAATTAGGGCTCTTGCCCCGTAAGAAATCCTTTTTCCACCCTCTATGATTTTTTTTATTGCTGGATGCGTTTTAAATCTCTGAAATTCATCATAAGGAGAAAGGTGTGGATTTTTGTAATCTAAACCGATTACATAACCCAGAAAAACTTGTTTATTTTCTGCGTGATACATAAAACTACCGCCATAAGTATTGTTATCTAATGGCCATCCAGCTGTATGCATAACTAAGCCTTCCTCGTGATTTTTATCCTCTATTTCCCAAATTTCTTTAAAACCAATTCCATATTGTTGAGGATCTTTACCTTTATTTAGTTCAAATTTTTCAATCAATTGTTTTCCTAGATGACCTCTGCACCCTTCTGCAAAAACAGTTACTTTGCCTAAAAGCTCAATACCAGGTTCAAAACTATCTTTTTTATTTCCATCTTTATCTATACCCATATCTTGAGTTGCAACACCTTTGACAGACCCATCTTCGTTATATAAAATTTCACTTGCTGGAAATCCTGGAAAGATTTCTACACCTAAATTCTCAGCTTGTTCAGCAAGCCATCTACATAGATTTGCTAAACTGATAATATAATTTTTATGATTTTGTTGTACCGCAGGTAGTAGCCAAGTTGGCCAACTTAAAGATTTAGTTTTTCCTAAAAATAAAAATTTTTCTTTAGTTACTTTTGTTTTGATTGGAGAATTTAATTCTCTCCAATTTGGTAATAATTCATCTAGTGCACGAGTTTCAAATACATTTCCACTTAAAATATGAGCTCCAATCTCTGATGCTTTTTCTAATAAACAAACATTTATATTTGGATCTAATTGTTTTAACTTTATTGCGGTTGATAATCCTGATGGTCCTCCACCAATGATTACAACATCATATTCCATTGATTCTCTAGTCATACTCTAGTTTTTAACTGTAAGGATTATTTTTGTATAGTGTTTAATTTGTTCAGCTCTTCCATGAACTGAGGCAGTGCCTCAAATAAATCAGCTTCAAGTCCATAATCTGCAACACTAAAGATTGGCGCTTCACCATCTTTATTAATTGCAACTATAACTTTACTTTCCTTCATTCCAGCTAAATGCTGAATAGCGCCTGAAATTCCGACAGCGATATATAGATCTGGTACTACTACTTTTCCTGTTTGCCCCACTTGATGATCGTTGCTTATGTATCCAGCGTCTACTGCCGCTCTTGATGCTCCAATTGCTGCACCTAGTTTGTCAGCAATTTCTGTAATCAATTTAAAATTGTCTCCACTTTGCATTCCTCTACCACCTGATACAACAATTCTTGCTGTTCCAAGTTCAGGTCGATCAGATTTAATTTCTTCTCTTTTGATAAATTTTGTATTTGAAAACTCTTCACTAGCATCTACTTTTTCAATTGGAGCTGATCCACCTGTACTCTCACAAGGATCAAAAGAAGTAGGTCTGATAGTTATACACTTTTTAGCATCATTGCTCTTAATTGTTGCAAAAGCATTCCCTGCATAAATTGGTCTTAAAAAAGTATCTGGTGATATTACTTTAATAATGTCACTTACTTGCGATGTGTCAAGATGAGCAGCAATTCGTGGCATCAAATTCTTTCCAAATGTATTTGCTGAACAAACAATATGAGAATAATTTTCTGCAAGTTTAACAATCACCGGAGCAAAATTTTCTGCTGTGAAGTTTTCATAGTGAGCTCCTTCCACACTCAATACTTTTTTTAATAATGGAAGTTCAGATAATTGTTTTGCAGCATCTGCAGAGTTTTGACCAATAATTACAGCATGAACATCTGAATCAATTTGAGATGCTGCAGTAGCAGCATTAAGAGTAAATGGTCTTAACTCTTTATTGTTGTGCTCTGCAATTAGTAAAACTGCCATTAAATTACCTTCGCCTCATTTTTTAATTTTTGAACTAATTCAGCAACATTTGCTACTTTAATACCTGCTTTTCTTTTTGGAGGTTCCTCTACTTTTAATTGCTCTAATCTTGGTGATACATCTACGCCTAAATCAGAAGCAGCAATTTCCTCTATAGGTTTTTTTTTAGCCTTCATTATATTTGGTAGTGATGCATATCTTGGTTCATTCAGTCTAAGATCACAAGTTACAATAGCTGGAACATTTATTTCAATTGTTTCAAGACCTTCATCTATTTCTCTAGTTACTTCTAATTTATTATCTTGAACATCAATCTTTGAGGCAAATGTTGCTTGTGGCCAATTTAATAAAGCACTCAACATTTGGCCTGTTTGATTACAGTCATCGTCTATTGCTTGTTTACCCATAAATACTAAATCTGGTTTTTCTTTATCTACTATTTTTTGTAAAATTTTTGAAACAGCGAGTGGTTCTAAAATTCCATCGACTTTCACATGAATACCTCTGTCCGCACCAACCGCTAAAGCTTTCCTAACAGTTTCTTGAGCTTTTTCTTCACCGACAGTGACTGCAACTACTTCTGTAGCTTTGCCTGCCTCTTTAATTTTTACAGCCTCTTCTATTGCATTATCATCAGGGGGATTAGTTGACATTTTAACGTTGTCAGTAACTACGCCCGTTCCGTCTTCTTTAACTCTTATTTGAACGTTGTAATCAATAACCCTTTTTACAGCTACTAAAATTTTCATTAAGCTCTCAATAAATTATTTTCTGAATCGTATGGACTCTCATCCAAGACGGTAGCGTCGTACATTTCACCCAATATATCAACTTGTAATTTGTCGCCCACATTTGAACAATCTGGCTTAACCATTGCTAGAGCTATTGATTTATCTAATCTAAATCCAAATTCACCTCCGGTTGCTCTTCCAACAACTTTTCCATCTTTGAAAATAGGATTATTTCCTAATACATCAGCATCTTTAGTATTATGAACCTCTAAAGTGACCAATTTATTATCAAAACCTTTCTCTCTCCATTTGTTAAGTGCTTCTAATCCAATAAAATTTCCTTTATTTGGATGAACAAATCTATCAAGACCAGATTCATATGGTGAATATTCAATTGATAGTTCTGTTCCAACTAGCTTGTAAGATTTTTCAACTCTTAAACTATTCATAGCTCTAATTCCAAAAGGTTTAATACCTAAATCTTTTCCTGCTTCCATTAATTTATCAAAAATATGGTTTTGATATTCAATTGGATGATGTAGTTCCCAACCAAGCTCACCGACAAAGTTTACTCTCATTGCATTTACTGGAGCATATCCAACATTTACATTTTTAGCAGTCAACCATTTGAAATTCTCATTAGAAAAATCATCAGTTGAAACTTTTTGCATTAATTGTCTAGCTTTTGGACCAGCTACTACCAAAACTCCTGTACTGTTAGTTAGATCTTCAAAAATTACAGATCCATCATCTGGCATCCATTTTTGTATCCAATCATGGTCCAATCTTAAATTTGCTCCAGCAGAAACTAGATAATAACTATTTTCTGCTTCTTTCATTATGGTAAATTCTGAATGCACTCCACCCTTAGTGTTTAAAGCATGACATAAATTTATCCTTCCAATTTTTTTTGGAAGTTTATTTGCGACTAAATAATCTAAAAATTCCTCTGCTTTGGGTCCCCTAATTCTACATTTTGCAAACGCAGTCATATCTAAAAGACCCACATTTTCTTTTACATTTTGACATTCCTTTTTAATTGCATCAAACCATTTTGATCTTCTAAATGACCAATCATCTTTTTGCTCCATTCCATCAGTTGCAAAAAAATTAGGTCTTTCCCAACCAAATTTCTGACCAAAAACTGCTCCTAAATTTTTCATTCTTTCATAACAAGGGGCTGTTCTTAATGGTCTTGCTGCAGGTCTTTCCTCATCTGGATAGTGAACAATAAATACATGGCTATAAGCTTCTTCATTTTTAGCTTTCAAATAAGATTTTGTTGCATAGTTACCGTAACGTCTTGGTTCAACTCCTAACATATCAATTGTAGGTTCACCATCAACGATCCACTCTGCTAACTGCCAGCCTGCACCACCTGCTGCTGTTATTCCAAAACTATGTCCTTCATTAATCCAAAAATTCTTAAGTCCCCATGCAGGACCAACAATTGGATTACCATCAGGAGTATAACAAATTGCTCCATTATAAACTTTCTTTACTCCAACTTCTCCAAATGCAGGAACTCTATGAATTGCTCCCTCTATATGTGGAGCTAATCTGTCTAAGTCTTCTTGAAATAATTCATATTCAGAATTTTTTGATGGCCCCTCTACATAACAAGCTGGTGCCCCATCTTCATAAGGGCCTAAAATTAATCCTCCAGCTTCTTCTCTCATATACCATCTGCTATCACTATCTCTTAAAACTCCCATTTCTGGTAATCCATCTTTTTTTCTTTTTTGAATTGCAGGATGCGGTTCTGTAACAATGTATTGATGTTCAACAGGTATTACTGGAATATCTAATCCTACCATTTCACCTGTTTGTCTCGCAAAATTTCCAGAACAAGAAATAACATGTTCGCACTCTATTGATCCCTTATCTGTTTCCACAATCCATCCATCCTTAGTTTGCCTCATTGATAAGACAGTTGTGTTTCTATAAATTTCTGCTCCTCTATTTCTTGCACCTGTTGCTAATGCTTGTGTTAAATCTGCTGGTTGAATATATCCATCTTCAGGGTGTTGTATTGCGCCAACTAAATCATCTGTATTACATAATGGCCAAATTTCTTTTACTTGTTCTGGTTTCAAAAACTTAACATCTACTCCGATAGTTTGGGCAACCCCTGCGTATTGATGGTATTCATCCATTCTATCTTTTGTACTTGCTAGACGAATATTTGAAACAACACTAAAGCCAACATTTTTTCCAGTTTCTTCCTCTAATGTTTTGTAAAGATTAACTGCATATTTGTGAAGTTGTCCAACTGAATAACTCATATTAAATAAAGGCAATAAACCTGCTGCGTGCCAAGTAGATCCTGAAGTTAACTCTTTTCTTTCAACCAGAACAACATCAGACCAGCCCTTTTTTGCTAAATGATAAAGGGCACTTACTCCTACAACTCCTCCACCAACTACTACAACTTTAGTTTTTGTTTTCATTCTGCGATTCCTACTAAATTTTTAATTGTTACGAAACAAAAATGTATATGTGAACAATCAAATTGAGCTTCCAAGAGGGATTGGACTGGATACCATTGTGGTTAACCAACAGTCTTTCAAAGTTCCCTCAGAAGTGTACTTTTCGACTTGCCAATTGAATTTGTGGTAAATTTTATCCTTATCAAGAATGATAACTTCAAATTGAGCCCATTTGTCACTACTTCCAAGTTCAGTTATTGTGTGACTTAGGTGGTTAATCATCATCCCGTAAGAGTCGCTTTTTATCATCATTTTAAAGTTGCTTAACGGTCCTGTTACTCTCTTATTATTTGGGTGAGCAAATATCCAAGTTTGTTCTATACCACTATCTTTATATTCAAGATCATTTTGTTGAAGCCCACTCAATTGAATTTTAACAACTTCTTTGGGGCTTATAGTGCTATTTGGATTTAATAATTCAGCGCCTGAAAAAGACGTAAGTGTTAACAGAAGAAATAATACCTTAAAGACAATTTTCATTTTAAAAATAATTATTCTGATGTTTTGTATTTACTATTATTAATTATAAATACAAATACAATTGGAAGAATTAAAGTTAAAAGTGTTACAACTATCAATAAAATTCCAAGTTCAGAATAATCTGCTGTGGTTTGTATTTCGCCAGAAACTTTATCCTTAACCTCTCTTGTTACAGTAAATATTTCATTTAAATATTTTGTTCCTAATGCACTCGCTGATAATGCTAGATTTGTAAAAGATGCAAAAACTGCAAAAAAAGTTGCTTTTAAATGAGCTGGAGCATTTTTTGCTATCCAAGCTAATAGAGGTATCATTGATACTTGGCCAAGCGGAGACTCCAACGCAGTATTAATTAATGCAATAAACTTAGCATCAACAACTCCACCTGTTAACGATGCTGTCCAGTTATGAAAACCATAATACATTCCAACACTTGGTAAAAACAAAATAGCACCCGCAATACTTAGAACTACAATTATTTTAGCAATTGAATTATTTGCCATAAAAGGTCTTAATAAAACAATACCAGCCAATGTTAAAATTGACGCTAGTAGTGATAAAATAGAAAAAAATTGCTCATTAAATCCAAGTTCGTCAATTTCAAACCAAGTTAAACCAGGGCCAGGACCTGGCATGGCTCTAAATATAAATATAATTACGGCTGTACCTACAATTGTTAATCGTAGTTCCTGGGGTAATTCCTTAATAAGTTTAAACATTAAAAACAAAATGATTATAACTGAGCCCAAAAAAACAATTTCTTGTGCAAACGGAACTTTAAAGGAACCAATAGACAATGTGAAAATAACAAAAACTAAACTTCCTCCTAATATCCACCAGTTTATTTTTGTTTTTTCGATACCTCTTTCATCTTTAAATTCTAGACCTTTAGATTTTAAAGTTTGTATTTTTTTATGCCTTAGATAATTTGCTAAAATTACACCTAGTATAGAAACTAAAGGTATTACAAGAGCATAAATGTAGATAGTTCCATATAAATTTATCTTATCGGCCTGCTCAAGGCTTTCCACATCTCTAAACAATATTACATTAACTAATGCAACAAGTACTGTACCGCCAATAATAGCAAACCTTCCAAGTGTCTGCATTGTTGTATGCATTATTTTTATTTGATCTTTAGAATAATCATTTCCTGTTTCATCAATCAAAGGAACCGCCTCGACTGTCATAGCATCGGCTACAACGTCCTGAACCACATAACCAACTGGAGCTAAAATCACGCTTATGACAAACCATGTTTCTACCGAAAATACCTGGGACATATCTTCAGTATGAATAATCAATCCATACATAATTAATAAACTAAGAGCTATCAATGAAGCTCCAAAGTAGACCATGTAATTTTTTCTCTCCCAGATTAGATCTACTAAATGTCCTAATGGCATTTTTAATGCCCAAGGAATTCCAGCCCAAAAACCTAGGCCTGCTAAAAACGCTGCTGATAAATTTAAATAATCTTTAACAAAAAATGTACCAACAATACCTGTTAAACCAGAAATACCTGCAGCCATATAAACCATTAATGGAGGTAGATAAGTCCATTTAAATTGACGACCCAAATCTAAAAATGTGCTGTCTAAAAATTTAATTATTTTGCTCATTAGTCACTTAAAACTGGAAAAGCTTGTCTAACTTTTAAAAAATATTTTTGATATTCCATTTTAGTACATTTGTTTTCAATATACTTAATATCATTTTTTTCCATCAATTCTTTTGCTTTTTCGTCTCGTATACCGAGCTGTAACCATAAAACTTTAGCACCAATTTTAACTGTATCTTCTGCAATAGCATAAACTTCTTTTGATGGTCTAAAAACATCTACAATATCAACCTGATCATTAATATCAGATATTTTAGCAAAAACTTCTTCTCCTAAAATTTTTTGACCCTTGGCTCTAGGATTAACAGGATAAACTTTAAATCCATATTTTTGCATATATTTCATAACTATAGTTGATGCTTTTGTTGGGTCGTTACTAACTCCTACCATTGCAATTGATTTATATTTAGAGAGAACTTCTTTGATATCACTCATACTGATTTCTAATCTTTTGAATTTATTTTTTCCTCACAGAATTTTTGAGCTTCCTTAATGGTCATTGGTTGATCTAATTTTTGACTTCCTGCAACACAAGCATCTACTGCTCTTTTAGAATTATGATCTCTAAGATCAATAACTACATAAAGTCCAAATAAAATAAAAATTATTAAAATTATATTCTTTGATTTCATTTGTTTTTCCACTTAGGTTTTCTTTTTTCAAGAAAAGCTGAAATACCTTCTTTAGCGTCCATTGCCATCATATTAAGGGTCATCATTTTACTTGTATAAGCGTAAGCTTTACTTAATGGCATTTCTAATTGTTTGTAAAAAGCTTGTTTTCCAATTTTAATCGTTAAATTAGATTTTGAAGCAATTTTGTTTGCTACTTTTAACACTTCGTTGTTTAGTTTAGCTTTTGAAAAATTATCATTTATCAACCCTATTTCTTTTGCATAATTTGCATTGATAGGTTCTCCAGTTAGCAACATTTTCATCATAGGTTTTCGATTTATCTTTCTACTGACAGCAACCATAGGTGTACTACAAAACAAACCAATATTGACACCAGGAGTAGCAAATAATGCGTCTTTAGTACTATAAGCTAAATCACAACTTGCAACCAATTGACAGCCAGCTGCAAATGCAGCTCCATGAACTTTAGCAATTACAGGTTTTCTACCTTCAACAATTTTAAGCATTACTTTTGAACAAAGATTAAATAATTTTAAATATTTATCTCTCCTTTTTAGACCTCTAACTTCTTTTAAATTATGACCTGCACTAAACCCTTTACCAGCACCCTCTAATATTATTACTTTAACTTTTTTATCAGCATCTAATTTTTTTAATGCCTTTAATAAATCTGAAAGATTTTTAAATGATAAAGAATTATAAGTTTTTGGTTCATCAATAATAATTGATGAAACTTCGTTGTTAATTTTTTTAATTTTAATGTTACTAGTCATTTAATCAGTTAATCCATCGGATCTAGCCTGATTTCTTTCTATATGAATTGGTAAAACTTTTCCATAAATAGCTTTGGAATGTTCTGGAGTGTTTACTCTCCAAGGATCTAAAACATAAGCTGGAATACACATATATCTTGATTTTTGTCCTTCAACTTTAGTTACCCTATGCAAAGTAAATCTACCTTTAAATATTTGTAAATCTCCTGGCTCTAACTTCAATTGTCTTACTCTAGTTCTATCACCTGATATAACTTTTTGAACTTCTTCAAAATTTTCTTTTCCAGGTTCTCTTATATTTGGACAGTATTCAAATACCCCACCCTTCTCAGGTTTTTGTATCATTAAACTAAGTGTAAATTCACAACTATCAAAATGCCATGGGAGCACTCCATCTGGTTTCATAACATTATACGCATGACATGCTAAAGGATCTGCCCATCTGTAAATAGGAGAAATACCTAAACAAGCAGATACAAATTTTAAAAGTTCCTCTGTTTCGTAAAGATATTTCATCTCTGAATCTTTTGGAAAACAATCTGAATTTAAATATCCATTGTATCTATTCATAAAAGTTCTTTTTGGATGATCTTTTGGTAATGAGGGATCGTCCTTTGCATACAAGTAAGCATTAATACTTTCTTTAGACATATAAACTTCGTCTAATTGTTTTTCTAATTCAGAATTCATTACTTTAAGTGATTTAGGCAATATAAAATTTGGAATTGTTGAGCAACTATATTGATCAAGTTCTTCTTTACATCTTTTAACTAAATTTTGAATTATTGGTGAATTTAATTCATGTATTGGATATTTTTCTAAATCTACAATAGTCTTAAGTCTATCGTTCATTTAATTTTATTCTAACTTTCCCTCTTCTCTCATTTTTGCTCTTATTTTAGTAGCTGATATTTTTTGAGTTTCTTCGTCCAAAACTATTTCCTCAATTTTATATCCAACACCCCTGCCATAACAAATATTTGTAATATTTGGCACTAACATTATTTTAAATTGCCCTTCAAATTCAGGATTTAATCTGTCTTCAATATTTTTTTTTACTGTATCAAAATCAAAAGGATTATCATCTACACCTTGTACATCTCTAATTTGAATACAAACTTGTCCACTTTTTTTAATAATTTCTTTAAACAAAGTATAATGTCCATCGTGAAAAGGTTGCCATCTTCCTAGCATTTGTGCTGTTGGTTTTTTGTTATCCCATTTGTGTGTCATTTTTTTATCTCCTCTATTATTTTTGGTGCCCAATTTTTTGCATCCTGAGTTGTTACGTGAAAATCAAAATTCTTAGGATTAACAAACATTTGATTTGTGTCTTCAAATCTTCCTTCTTTAATTGTATCTACCCACACTTTAAAATCTGCTGGAAACAAGCTTCTTGCTTCAGGAGTTGGTGCAATGAAATCAGCAATAACATAATGACCTTCAGCTTTTAATTTTAAAGCTGCTTCAGCCATTCTTTTTGCTTGTCTAACCCTTCCTTCCTCAGAAAAATCCCAATCATTTGCAGCTTTTCTTACTTCATCAGCATTTAATCTCTTTGCATTTAAAAGTGGTGCCATTTCATCTGCTAAAGTTGTTTTACCTGCTCCAGGTAAACCCATAACTAAAATTATTTTCATGAAATATCTTCTAACGGATGATGGGACATCAATTCAAGTCCATTTTCACCAATTAAGTACTGTTGTTCAAGTTTTACACCTTCTTTACCACCAACTTTACCAATATAACTCTCAAGTGTGATTGTCATGTTCTTCTCAAAAGTTCCACCTTCTTCTCCACCATCAGTTGGATATCTTATTTGAGGCCACTCATCACACAAACCAATTCCATGAACCATACAAGAGTACCTATTTCCATAATACTCATCAGGCAAAACCCAAGATTTTTTAACAAATTCTTTAAAACTCATTCCTGGTTTTATTAATCTAAAGTTATGATCTATTTGATTTCTAGCCATCGAATAAAGTTTTTTTTGCTCATCATTAAATTTGTGTCCAACTACAAAGGCTCTTGATATATCTGCACAGTATCCATACGGACCAACCATATCCGTATCAAAAGCAACAATTTCTCCCTGTTGCATAACTTTGTTACTACTCTCTTGCATCCATGGATTTGTTCTTTCACCAGAAGATAAAATTCTACACTCAATCCACTCACCTCCATTTTCAATATTTGTTTTATGTAAAATTGACCATAATTCATCTTCGGTCATTCCTGGTTTAAGATCTGATCTCATCTTTGAAACGCCTTTTTCTGCAACTTCTATTGCTGCTTTCATACAAATTAATTCATCTGGTGACTTTATTACTCTTGCTTGTTCTAAAATTAATTTTGCATCTACAACTTCAATACCTTCTTTATTTAAAGCTGTAACAGCAGGACCATTAAGAACATCAATTGCTATTTTTTTAGATTTAAAATAATTATTTGATAAATCTTTAACTTCATTTATCCATTTTGATAATTGTAAATTTGCTTGATCTCCATTGCTAAAATAATCCCATGTGATTGCAGGTCTTATTTCATCAATTAGATTTAAATGCTTTGATAATATTTCACAATTAAAATACTCATAAAGAATAATTGGTCCATTAACTGGAACAAAACAATATCTTGTTAAATTATGCATATTATATACACTCATGTTGACTGTATCTAAAGCATAACGAACATTCACCGGATCAAATAGAATACAAGCCTCTAAATTGTTTTTTTCTAATTCTTTTCTAACCCTATCTAAACGATATGATCTTAACTTATCAAAATCAATCTCGTCTTCTCTTAATCTCTTTTTAGTAATAAAATTTTGCCTTGGTTTTATTTCTGGAGCTATTTTTCTTTTAAATTTCATGAATATATAAATAATATATTAAAATTCATAAAAAGTATATTTCGCTAAAATTTCTTCACCTGGTTCAATATCTTTTAATGAAACTAAATAAAAATACTTTAAATTATTATTGTTTTTATCTTCCTGTGTCTCTTTGATTTTCTCCTCAATATTCTGACCAAAGTCATATTTAGGGAATGTGTTTGATGATAATTTAGTTACATTTGGATTTTTTGAGTGATTATAGAATCCACCAAGAGGAGTTCTAACATACATGTCTTGAAAATCATCGTCTTTCACATGTGATATCCCTATAAAAGAATTTTTCTTAATTTTAGTTTTAGAAAATAAACCCAAACCATCAATTTTTGAGTCTTTTATAGTAAGATTTTTTGGCAACGGTCTATACATCTTTCGTAACCCTGTACAAACCTAACCAAGCATTTACATCTTTGCTAGCAATATAGTCTGATTTAAAAAATTCTATTTCTTCCCATTTATTATTTTGTTTTAAACTTATGATTTTTTTATCAAATCCATATTCTTCATGAATACCTTCGTTAATAGTAAAACAAATTAACCCACCTGGTTTTGTTATTCTTATAAACTCATCTAATGCATTTGGTTTTACATGCCCAAAAGTAAATGTTCCAACACACATAACTCCACCATAAAAGTTATTCTCAACTTCTATTGGTTTATTTAAATCAACTTTTACTAATTTTTGATAAAGATCTTTTGGTACAGTATCTAATAAAGTTTGAGATAAATCAGCTCCATGAAAATTTTTAAAACTATATTTTTTAAGCTCTATTCCAACTAAACCTGTTCCACATCCAGCATCAAAAATTAAAGTATCTTTATTTTTCTCATATTTGTTAAATATTTCTGCGGTTTCTTTAGGTCCTGTATAGTTCCAATCAACCATGTCTTTATTATATTTATCTTTGTCTCCCCACTCATCGTAGTACTTCATAACTTCATCAGTAGTTTTAAGTTTATAAATTGGAATTTTGTTTCCTACGTCTTTTTGAGCCATTAGCTTCTCATTTTTTGGCCACTTGGATCATAAAGTGGCTCTTTAATTATTGCACAATTAAATAAATCTCCATTAATCTCTACTTGAATTTTATTTTCAGAATTAATGGATTTTTGATCAACAAAACTAAACGCTACACTTTTATTTACAAAATGAGCAAAACCACCTGAAGTTACATAACCAATACTTTGATCGCCATTCATAACAGCTTCATTATTTGTTACATCAATTTCATTTGTTTCAACAATTAATGGTATGAGTTTATTTGAAGAATTTTCCTTTTGTGCGCTTTCTTTACCAATAAACTCTTTGTCCCAATTAATAAAAACATCTAAGCCTGTCTCTTTTGCAGTAAAATCTGGTCTATAATCTAAAGTCCAAGCTCCCCAATTTTTCTCTAACCTCATTGACATTAATGCTCTTCCACCAAATGGTTTAATATTAAATTCTTTTCCTGCTTCCATTAATTCTTCATAAAGTTTTAATTGATAGTGAGGTGCTACATAAATTTCATATCCGAGTTCGCCAGTAAATGAAATTCTATTTATTATTGCTGGAACTCCTCCAACAAACATCCTTCTAGAGTCTCTAAATTTAAATTTTTCATTTGAAACATCATCTCTTACAATTTTTTCTAAAACTTTCCTTGAATTAGGTCCTGCAATTGATAATCCATGAAACTCATCAGATCTATTTTTATAATTTAAATTATATTTATCTAAGTGACTTTCAAACCAACGTCTATGCATTTCTTGAGCAGCGCCAGAGCCAAATACCATAAATTCATTTTCATCTAAACATGCCACAGTTAGATCACCACATAATTTTCCTCTATATGACAACATTGGTGATAAAGATATTCTCCCTGGTTTTGGAAGTCTTCCAGCCATTATATGATCTAAAAATTTTCTAGCGTCTGGACCTTTGAATTCATGTTTTGAAAAGTTAGCAACCTCGATTAAACCAACATTTTCTCTTACATTAATAACTTCTTTTGAAACATAGTCATGTGATCTCGATCTTTTAATAGTAGGCTCTTCGTGAGCATCTTCTTTATTGTTCGCAAACCACAAAACGTTTTCTAAACCAAAACTATCTCCCATAACAGCTCCTTGATTTACAAAACGATCATAAAGAGCTGTTGTTTTTTGTTTTCTTCCCTTTGGTAAAGTTTCATTTGGAAAAGTCATAATAAATCTTCGCTCATAATTTTCTGAAGATTTAATGGTTCCATACTGAGGTGAAGCATAATCTCCAAAACGGGCAACATCCATTGCCCAAACATCAATAGAAGGCTCTCCATCAATAATCCATTCAGCAATACATTTTCCGACACCACCCCCTTGGCAAAAACCAGCCATAACACCAACTGCAACCCAATAATTTTTCATACCTGGTACTGGACCAATCAAAGGGCTTCCATCTGGACCAAAAGTAAAAGGACCATTAACTATATTTTTTATACCTGCACGCTCTAAAGCTGGCATTCTTTCAAAACCAATTGCTAATCTATCTTCTATATTATCCAACTTCGGCTCAAGTAACTCATGACCAAAATTCATTGGTGTACCTTCTACTTTCCAAGGTGTTGATTTTGGCTCATAGGTTCCAAGCAACATTCCTTTACCTTCTTGTCTAAAGTAAATATTTCCCTCAAAATCTGTTCCTATTGGCAATCTTTGGTCACCCATTGCTTCTATTTCAGGAATAGGTTCAGTGATTAGATAATGGTGCTCCATTGGTTGTACAGGAAGATTTAACCCAGCTAATTGTCCAACTTCTCTTGCCCAAAGTCCTCCTGCATTAATTACTATTTCAGCATTTATATTTCCTTTGTCGGTAAATACTTCCCATGAACCATCTTTTTTTTGTTTAGTATCTTTAACCACTGTGTGGGTATAATACTTACCACCATGAACTTTTGCAGCTTTTGCAAAAGCGTATGTAACTCCTGATGGATCAACCTCTCCATCAATAGGATCCCATAATGCTAACAAATATCTAGACGGATCAATTAATGGATGTTTTTTTTTTACTTCTTCTAGAGAAATAAATTCTTGGTCAAGTCCCATGTATCTAGCTTTTGATCTTTCTCTTTTTAAATAATCAGCCCACACTTCATTTGATGCTAAATAAAATCCTCCACTGGGTTTAAAGCCAACAGAATGACCAGACTCTTTTTCTATCTCTTTATATAAACCTATTGTGTAAGCCATCATCCGAGAGATATTAGGGTCAGATGAAATTACATGAACATTCCCTGCAGCATGCCAAGATGAACCAGATGTAAGCTCATTTCTTTCGAGCAAGATACAATCCTTTAATCCAAATTTAGATAAATGATAAAGAATAGAGCACCCTACTACACCACCTCCTATGATTACCACTTTCGCATGCTTTTCCATTAGTATTTAATTTCCTTGTTTACTTTTTTTAAAGATTTATCTGTACCATGGTGGAAATGTTTGCTCATATCTGGCATATATTTCATTGAAATTGGTTTTTTACCAATTGCAACTGACATTTCTCTTACGTGATGTGCTTCTGCTCCACAACATATACCAATAAAATTTATTTTATTTTTTACACAATCTTTTGCGAAATCTGCCATTTCAAATCTGTTACAAAACAAATTATCTAAAGCTACTGGGAATGCATTTCCACCTGGAATACAGTCGCAACCATGATCAGTGATATTTAAGAAACCAGGTTCTTCCTCTGTTGTTCTGTAAGGTACTGGAAGTCCAGCAACATGACATGAAACTTTTTCTCTAACCTTTTTTAATAATTTCATTGTCATTTCAGGTCCTCTGTAACAATTCAATCCAACAACATCAGCACCCAGATCCTCCATCATCTTACATGCATCCTCAGCACTATGTCCTTCTCTAGTTTTATCCCCTCTAGGAATTGCAAAATTACAAACTGCAATAAGTCCTGCATCCTTAATTGCTTTTAATGCTATTTTCATTTCTTCTGTCCAATTTATTGTTTCTGCTATTACAAAATCAACACCAGCCTCTTTTGCCCAAGCTACTTGTTCTTCATACATTTGTTGACATTGTTTGTGAGTATTAGGATCCCCTGGATCAAATACATTTGTATTAGCAACGTCTCCACAAACCATAAGATCTAAATCTTTAAACTCAGCAGCAGCATCTTTTGCAATTTTAAGAGCACCTTTTTGCATTGGTTCTAACAAATGTTCTTTACCAATTATTCTGAGCTTTTCTCTATGACCGTAATAAGTAAATGCTTGAACAACATCAGATCCCGCTCTAATAAATTCTCTATGTAACTGAGTTACTACTTCCGGATGTTCTAAAACTACTTCTGGAACAAATGGACCTGCTGATAAATATCCTCTTCTTTCCATTGCAAAAAGATATCCTTCAGCACACATTATTGGGCCTTCATTTAATCTAGTAATAAGATCTTTTTTCATAATTTATCCTTTCATGTCATTATATTGTTTGCAACCCATTTGTGGAAATGATGGGTGGGATTATCCATCACAGGTGAAAAGTTTCCCCCATTATAAGATGGTGATTTTCTCCCATCTTGCATTCCCTCAATTATATTTAAATCTTCACTTTGAACTCCTTTCCAAAGTTCAAAGTTTTGTTTTCTAAGTGATTTAAATTTTTTAGAATTTGCCGCTTCGTTACCAACATAAAAAATTTCCATATGTTCTTTTGTATATTGATTATTTACTGGTTCTAACCAGTAGGCGTAAAAATGGTCTTTATGAATCCCAAGCATTACGTTTGGGAAAAGAGCAACATATTCAGCAATATGCTCTTGATCTTTTGGCCAGTTTGGGAATGTTGGAAATTTTAAGTTACTTTTAAACATTGGATTATAAACCATTGTGCCTTGTCCAGCAAAACGATTAGGTAATCCTTGAATATGATAATGATCATCAATTTTTGAGTAAGAGTTTAATCCAGGATGAACCCAGGGTAGATGATAACTTTCACAATAATTTTCTATTGCAAATTTCCAGTTACATTTAGCATTTAAATTAAAATAACCATAATCTTTTGAATAAACGATTAAATCTCTATCTTTAATTGGCCAGAATTTTTTCCATCTATCACTTAAAGGTTTAATATATTTTTCAAAATCAATTTCATTATTATTTAAATTAACAAAAATTAAATCTAACCAAACATGAGATCTAACTTCCTTAAGCCCACTTTTTGATTTACTAAATTTATTACAATTATGTTTATTCATTCCACCAATATGCGGTGTGGCTATTAACTTGCCACTCATATCGTAGGACCAAGAGTGATAAGGACATCTTATTACATTCTTAATTTTACATTTTTCTTGAAGGATCTTAAAACCTCTATGACTACATACATTATGAAAAACTTTTATTTTATTATTTTTATCTCTCAATATAATTAATGGAATTCCTAGCAGATCAAATGGTTTAGCATCTCCAATATTTGGTATAGAACTGCCAACACCAATTACTACCCATTTATTTTCAAAAATTTTTTTTCTCTCAATGGATAAATAATCT
>CACDWD010000001.1 GCA_902556285.1 uncultured Pelagibacteraceae bacterium | reverse complement strand
GTTAACGTTTTTTCCAATGATTGAATAGTGACGCTTATCGCAACTGATTTTTGATTTTCAGGAATATTGCCTCCTTCGTAAACGTCAAATACTTTAATGTTTGAAATTAAATTTTTATCAATATTTGATATGACGCTTACTATATCTTGCACACTTATTTTTTTATCAACAATAAATGCAAAATCTCTTTCAGATTTTTGAAAGTCAGATACTGAATATTTTGTTTTTTGATCTTTTAAAGATTTTTTTGACAGTTTTAAATTATCTAAAAATATTTCAAATCCTACTAAAGACTCTGTTTTAATATCTAGCGTTTTAATAATGTTTGGATGAATTTCACCAAAATAAGCAGCCACCATATCTTTTCCCTTATTTAAAAATATTCTACCTGATTTTCCTGGATGATAATAATTGGGACTTTCATCATCTATGTAGAATTTTTCAGCGTTATAGCCTGCTTCTACTAAAGTTTGTATAACATCTCTTTTAATATCAAAAACATCTACATTTCTCTCTTTTTCAATCCATGAAAGTCTAGATTTTTTTCCAGCTGACAGTCCGCAAACAACTGTATTCTGTTCTCCAGGTTTTGAACCATAAAATATTGGCCCTATTTCAAATATTGATAAATCTTTAATTCCTCTATCTAAGTTTTTACTCATGTACATTGCTAAATTTGAAAAAATAGAATTTCTTAATACTCCCAATTCGGAGCTGATTGGATTTACAATTTTTATTTCTTTACTGCCTTCTTTAAAATGGTCATTATATTTAGAGTCAGTAAAAGACCATGTAATTGCTTCCAAATACCCTTTGGATGCTACTGCCCTTTGAAGAAAATGAAATAACTTTTGAGTTGGATTTAAAGTATTTTTTGATCTTACTTTAATAGGATTTTCTATTTTTATTTTTTCATAGCCACTAATTCTTACAAGTTCCTCAACTATATCAATTTCTTGAACAATATCTGGTCTCCAAGATGGAACTGATAATTTAAAGAAGTTTTTTTCTTTTTTTAATTTAAACCCAAGTTTTTCTAAAATGATTATCATTTCTTTGGTTGAAATTTTAAAACCAGTAATTTTTTCAAATGTTCTAGGTTCAAATTTTATTATTTTGTTTTTATAAGACTCGATTTTTTGAATATTTATTTTACTAATTTCACCACCACAAATTTCTTTAATTAAAAAAGCTGCTTTATTTAATCCATCTTCTATAGATAACTGATCAATACCTCTTTCAAATCTAAATTTAGCATCTGTATCGATATTCAGTTTTTTAGAAGTTTTTCTAATTGATCTTGGATCAAAATAAGCAGATTCTAATAGAACATTTTTTGTATCTAACTCTGTACCAGATCTTGTTCCTCCAATAATTCCTCCTAGACCTAAGACACCTTTATTATCACTTATTACACACATTCCATCATCTAGTTTATAATTTTTATTATCTAGAGCAGTAAATTCTTCTCCTGATTTTGAATTTCTAACAATTATTCCCTTATCAATTTTATTAGCATCATATGCGTGCAAAGGACGATTAATATCAATCATTACATAATTTGTAATATCTACAATTGCAGATATTGGTTTTTGGCCTATAGAAATTAATTTATCTTTCAGCCATTGAGGACTTTCTGTATTTTTGACGTTAGTTATCAAGCAGCTGCCAAAAGACAAACAGCCTTGATTTTTTTCTTTTGTTATTTTTACTTTTAAGGTCTGTTTTTTATTAGATTTAATTTTTTTATCTTTTTCTGGTTTTAAGTTTCCAAAACCTGCGGCTGATAAATCTCTCGCTATCCCTCGAACACCAAGACAGTCTGGTCTATTTGGTGTAATTGATAAATCGATAAGATTAGAACTTGGTTTAGAAAAATAACTTTTTCCAATATTTTTTGCATATTTCGAAGATGATAATTCAGTAATTCCATCACTTTCATCTGATAAATTCAATTCAGATTCAGAACAAAGCATTCCATAAGATGTAACATCTCTAATTTTAGCAACAACAAGTTTAGTTTTGTTTTTTGGGATTATTGCACCTGGTGGAGCATAAACAGTAAGAAGACCCTCTCTTGCATTTGCAGCCCCACAAACAACTTTTTTGATTTCATTATTACCAAGATCAACATCGCAAACTTTAAGCCTATCTGCATTTGGATGTTTTTCTGTTTTAATAATTTTTGCTACTCTAAATAAGTCTAATCCTTCAGATAAATTTTCTATACTCTCAACCTCAAGACCTATGTCTGTTAGTTTCTCAAGAAGTTTATCTTCTTTAGCACTTATTTTTAAATGATCTTTTAGCCAATCATATGTAATCTTCATCTGCTTAAACCTCTGTAATTTGAAGGGACATCAAGCGGATCAAAACCAAAATGATTTAGCCATCTGTAATCACAATCAAAAAACGCTCTTAAATCATTAATGCCGTATTTTAGCATTGCTAATCGGTCTATACCTATGCCAAAGGCATATCCTTGATATTTAGAAGGATCTACTTTTACATTTTTTAAAACATTAGGATGCACCATGCCACAGCCTAAAATTTCAAGCCACTTATCTCCTTCTCCAATAATTATTTTGCCATCTTTTATTTCATAACCAATATCAACTTCTGCAGATGGCTCTGTAAATGGAAAATGACTAGGTCTAAATCTCATTTTAATTTTTTCGACTTCAAAAAATTCTTTAATAAAATAATTCAAGCATCCTTTTAAATGTCCCATATTAATATTTGTGTCAATATGCAAACCTTCTACTTGATGAAACATTGGTGCGTGTGTTTGATCACTATCAGATCTATAAGTTCTCCCAGGAGCAATGATCTTAAATGGAGGTTTGTCTTTTAGCATAGTTCTAATTTGAACTGGCGAAGTATGAGTTCGTAACAAAACTTCTTTGTTTTCATCTAAGTAAAATGTATCATGCATATCTCTTGCTGGATGATTATCCGGTGTGTTTAAAGCAGTAAAGTTGTTATGTTCATTTTCAACATCAGGCCCTTCCTCAACACTAAATCCTATTTCAGAAAAAATAGATGAAATTTCATCAATAGTTTGTGACACCGGATGAACTTTTCCTCTAACGAATGGTCTTTCAGGTAAAGTTATATCAACTTTTTCCTTTTCTAATTTTTCGTTTATCTTTTTTCCTTCTATCTCTTTAATTTTTGAAGTTATTAAATTCTGAAGCTCATCTTTAACTTGATTTAAATCTGATGCAAATTTTTTTCTATCAGTCTCTGGAATTGACCCTATTGTTTTAAATTTTGATGAAATTAAACCATTTTTACCAAAGAGATCGGTTTTGATTTCATTTATTTGATCAATGCTTAAATCATTTTCTAGCTTTGATATAAACTGATCTCTAATATTTTTTATCTCTGACATATTAGTAGATTATTTCCTTAAGAAATAAAAACAATAGCGAAGATTAATTTAAAGCTGATTGAGCTTTTTGTACAATTGTTTTGAATGCTTCTGGGCTATCGTAAGCAATTTCAGCAAGAATTTTTCTATCTATTGCAATACCACATTTATTTAAACCATTGATAAATTTTGAATAAGTTAAGCCTTCAGCTCTTACTCCAGCATTGATTCTTTGTATCCACAATGATTTAAAATCTCTTTTTTTATTTCTTCTGTCTCTGTAAGCGTATTGCATGGATTTTTCCATAGCTTGCTTAGCAACTCTAATGGTATTTTTTCTTCTGCCCCATTGACCCTTTACAGCTTTTAAAACTTTTTTATGTTTAGCTTTACTAGTTACACCTCTTTTAACTCTTGCCATTATTAACCTCTTAAACTGTAAGGCATATATGACTTAACAATTTTTCCATCTTGTTTAGACAATGTTGTAGTACCTCTAAGTTTTCTTATTTGTGAATTCGTTCTTTTGATCATGCCGTGTCTTTTACCTGCTTGAGCAGAAATAACTTTACCCTTAGCGGATATTTTAAATCTTTTTTTTGCTGAGCTTTTTGTTTTTAGTTTTGGCATAATTCTGCGGACTTATACAAAGAAAGATATAATTTTACAACCTCTATTAAAGCTTATAAAGGCTGAATTACCATGATCATTTGCTTCCCATCAAACTTGGGATGCAATTCTACCTTGCCAATATCCTTCATATCTTCTTTAATTTTACCCATTAGTTCATTTCCTAGATGGGAATGCTGAAGCTCTCTACCTTTAAATCTTATAGTAAATTTGACCTTATCTCCTTTAGCTATAAATTTTTTAGCATTTTTAACTTTAAACTCATAATCATGAGTTTCAGTAACAGGTCTCATTTTAATTTCTTTTAAAGAAACAATTTTTTGTTTTTTCTTTGCAAGATTAGCTTTTTTCTGAGCATCATACTTGTATTTACCCATATCCATTATTTTACATACAGGAGGATTTGCATTGGGTGCTATTTCAATTAAATCTAAACCTTTATTTTTTGCCATAGAAATAGCTTCATTGGTATTCATCACTCCAAGATTTTCTCCATCACTTCCTATTACCTGAACATCTGGAGAAGAAATTCTATTATTTGATCTTGGACCTTTATCCTTAGTTCTTCTTTGAAAATAATTTTGTTTGAAATCTGCCACTTAGTTTGATGATGCTTTGTTTAAAGCAGAGAAAGTTTTTAAGAATTGATCTATACCCATATTTTCTTGTTTATTAGAGTCTAATCTTCTAATCGTTACTGAATTGGAGTCAACTTCTTTTTTACCACAAATTAATAAAAGCGGTATTTTTGCTAAAGAATGATCTCTAATTTTATAATTTAAATTATGATTTTTTAAATCTACTGCAGAACTTATGCCTGAATTTTTAATTTTATTTGATACTTCGACCGCATAGTCATTAAATTCTTCTGAAATAGGTATTACCATAGTCTGTAAAGGAGATATCCAAAATGGAAACTTACCTGCATAGTTTTCAATTAAAATTCCAATAAATCTCTCTAAAGAACCAAATAAAGCTCTATGCAACATCACAGGAACTTTTTTGGTTCCATCTTTGTCAACATAAGAAGCTTCTAATCTTCCAGGTAAATTTAAATCCACTTGTAAAGTTCCACATTGCCAATCTCTACCAATAGCATCTCGTAAAACAAATTCAATTTTAGGACCATAAAATGCTCCCTCACCTTTATTAATACTATATTCTAATTTGGAAGCTTTAACAGCTTCAAGCAAAGAGGCTTCTGCTTTATCCCATACTAAATCATCACCCACTCTTACTTCTGGCCTGTCTGCATATTTTAGAATTACGTTTTCAAAACCAAGGTCCTTATAAATATCTAGTATTAGATTTGTAACAATTAAACATTCACTAGTAATTTGATCTTCAGTACAAAAAATATGGGCATCATCTTGAGTAAAAGCTCTTACTCTTAATAACCCATGTAAAGCGCCTGATGGCTCATAACGATGAACTTTTCCAAATTCAGCAAAACGTAAAGGAAGATCTCTGTAACTTTTTAAGCCTTGATTAAATACCTGGACATGACCAGGGCAATTCATCGGTTTAATTGCAAAAACTTTCTCGTCTGGCGTTTCAGAAGTGTACATGTTTTCTCCATATTTCTCCCAATGCCCAGATTTTTCCCATAGTTGTCTATCTAATACCTCTGGAGTATTTACCTCTTTATAACCAGCAGCGTCTTGTCTACTTCTCATGTAGTTTATGAGCTTTTGAAATAAACCCCATCCTCTTTCATGCCAAAATACTGAGCCAGGACTTTCTTCTCTAAAATGAAATAAATCCATTTCTCTACCTAATTTTCTATGATCTCTTTTTTCTGCTTCTTCTATTCTTTTCAAATATTCATCTAGATCTTTTTGAGTTGCCCAACTCGTACCATATATTCGTTGCAACATTTCGTTATTAGAATCTCCTCTCCAATATGCTCCTGACACTTTTGTAAGTTTAAAATATTTTCCTATTTTACCTGTGGAGGAAAGATGTGGACCTCTACATAAATCATGCCATTCTCCATGAAAATAAATTGATACATCTTCATTTTCGGGTATCGCTTCAATCAGCTCAGCTTTATAAATTTCTCCTTTTTTTTTAAAATGGCTAATTGCTTTGTTTCTATCCCAAACTTCTCTTTTTGTTATTTCATTCCTATCAACAATTTCTTTCATTTTATTTTCAATTTTAACTAGATCATCCTCTGTAAATGGTTCTTTTCTAGCGAAGTCGTAATAAAATCCATTTTCAATCACGGGTCCAATTGTAACTTGTGTGCCAGGAAATAATTCTTGAACAGCCATAGCTAAAATATGAGCTGTGTCATGCCTTATAGTTTCCAAACCCTCAGGATTTTTTGAGGTAAAAATTTTTACAGAACAATCATTTTCAATTAGAAAATCAAGATCTTTAAGCTGTCCATCAACACTTATGACCATGGCTTGCTTAGCTAATGATTTACTAATTTTTTCAGCTACTTCTAGTCCAGTAACTTTTTTAGGAAAATCAATATTGTTTCCGTCAGGTAATGTTATTATCGGCATTTAATTTAATAATCTCTTATACTCTGAATAAGTAGAAAAGCACATTTTTTCAACATTAAATTTTTGAACTATGTTTTTTCTTCCCTCATTACCAATTGATTTTAATAAAGTTTCATCCATGTTAAGAGTTCTTAATATTTTATTACTTAATGATTTGGCATTTCCTGCTTCGTATAAAAAACCAGTTTTTTCATCAATTATTGTTTCATTAGAACCTCCAATGTTACTTGCTATAATTGGTTTTTCCATCGATTGTGCTTCAACAGCAACTCTACCAAAAGCCTCTGGTTCGATTGAGGCCGAAACAATAATATCAGAAACTTTATAAGCTAATGCCATGTCCTTGCAATGATCTATAAACCTTATTTGTTTAGACAATCTATATTGCTCTGAAAGTCTTATTAATTTTTTCTTATATAAATCTCTACCTTGATCACTGCCTAGAATGACAGCATAAAATGCTTCATAACCCAGTTCTATATTCACTAGATTAATTGCCTCTATAAAAACTTCCTGTCCTTTCCAGGAAGTTAATCTACCAGGTAAAAGTATAATTTTTTTATCTTTTTCAATTTCCCATTTTTTTAATAATTTTTTTTCATCAATTTCAATTTTGGTTGTTGGGTCAAAGTAGTCAACATTTATTCCTCTAAAAATAACCATTAATTTTTTTTTCTCATTTAAATATTTTGAATAATTTTTTTTAATATGAGAAAAAATAAAATTAGATCCTGCAATTATTAAATCTGCTCTAGTCATTACTGAATTATAAATTTTTTTAATATTGCTCTTAAAATTGTATGTTCCATGAAATGTAGTTACAAATTTTCGTCCTGTGATTTTTGTTGCTAACAAACATGACCAGGCAGGTGCTCTACTTCTCGCGTGAACAAGAGAAATATTATAAACCAAAATTATTCCAATTAATATAAAAGCGTTAATTAAAATTAGTAGTGGGTTTTTGCTTTGCACTGGAAGTCTAAATATTTTAACTTTTTTTCTATCTACAAATTTAAGTAATTCACCACCACTTGTTACAATAAATGATTTACAATTATTTTCTGGTAAATAATGTGCAATATCATAACAGCCTGTTTCAGCTCCTCCATATCCTAATTTTGGAATTACTTGTAAAACTTTTAAATCAGATGACATTTGATATGATTATATATTAATAGACAAAACTTATAAACGATTATGGCAAATTTCAGATTTCATCAAATATCAAATACAAAGAAAATTAGATATATTTACAAAATTTTTAAAAATAATTCTTTTATAGTTTTTTTGCATGGCTTTATGTCGGATCTTGAAGGAAAAAAACCGAATGCATTTTTAAAATTTGCTAAAAAAAATAAGATAAGTTTTTTAGCACTAGAATACTCTGGTCATGGAAAATCTTCTGGAAAATTTGTAAATGGAAATATTTCAAAATGGAGTAAAGAGACATCAATTTTAATAAAAAAATACGTTAAAAAAAAAGAATTTGTGCTAATTGGTTCAAGTATGGGCGCATGGATTTCGCTTAATCAATTCAAAATTTTCAAAAAACAGATTAAAGGATTTTTAGGAATAGGGGCTGCTCCTGAATTTTTAGAAAATTTAATGTGGAAAAAATTTAGTAAAAAAATGAAAGAGGAAACAATACGTAAGGGTATTTATCAATTAAAACATGGCAATTATGAATATCCAATTACTCTACAATTAATAAAAGATGGTAGAAAAAATAAAGTCTTAAATAAGAAAATAAATTCAAAAATTAAAGTCACAATGGTACATGGTGAAAAAGATGAAGCAGTTCCTGTCTCATATTCAAGAAAAGTTTTGAGATTATTTCCAAAAGCTAAGAAAAAATTAAATATTATAAAAAAAGGTGATCACAGTTTATCAAATAAAAAATGGCTAAATATAATTTTAAAAGAGCTTAAATTATTAATTTAGCTAACTTTTTTTATATCTTTTTTTAAAGTAATTGGATTTTTTAATTTATCCAACATTTCTTTAGGACACACCTGAACAAAATTATTTACTTCATTATCAAAATATTCAATTATTTTTTTTGATAATTGAGACTCAGTTTCTTTAAAATGCTCACTAACTAAATTTTTTAAATATTCTTTCCAATAATCTGTCTCTACATTTTGCCAAACTACTGACTCCGGATTTACTTTCTTTTCAAATTGTTGAGATTTGTCATATATAAAGGCCATTCCACCTGTCATACCGGCTGCAAAATTATCACCAACATCTCCTAAAATTACTACAGTTCCACCAGTCATATATTCACATCCATTAGAATCGCATCCTTCAATTACTGTAACTGCACCAGAATTTCTTACTGAAAATCTTTCGCCAGCTTGGCCAGCAGCAAAAAGTTTTCCTGAAGTAGCTCCGTAAAGAACAGTATTTCCTAAAATTGTATTCTCATTTGAAACTAAATTGCTCTCTTCAGGTAATTTTATTGAAATAGTAGCTCCTGACAAACCTTTACCAACATAATCATTTGCATCTCCCTTTAATACAAGTTTTAAACCTTTAGAAGAAAATGCACCAAATGATTGACCTGCTGATCCTTTAAAATTTAAAACTAAAAAGTTTTCATCAAGTTTTTCATAACCGTATTTTTTATACAAATGATGAGAAATTCTTGTGCCTACTGCCCTGTGAGTATTTTTTATTTGATATTCTTTCTCAATTTTTTCAGAATTATCTAAAGCTTGTTCAATTTCTGGCCAAATTTGTTGGTCAAGAGTATCTGGTACACTATTTATTTCTTGATCCTCACAATACCTTGGATTATTTCCATTATCAGCTTGAACAAATAATGGATTTAAATCTAAATCATCTAAATTTGGAGAACCCTTACTAACCTGTTTTAACAAGTCTGTCCTACCAATCACTTCATTTAATGATTTAAAACCTAAATTTGCTAATATTTCTCTTACTTCACTAGCTATAAATGTGAACAAATTAACTACTTTTTCTGGAGTACCAGTAAATTTTTCTCTGAGCTTTTCATCTTGAGTACAAACGCCTACAGGACATGTATTTGAATGACACTGCCTTACCATTATACATCCCATTGCAACTAATGCTGTGGTAGCGACACCATATTCTTCAGCACCCATCATTGCAGCTATAACCACATCTCTTCCAGTTTTAATTCCACCGTCTGTTCTTAATGTAACTTTATGTCTAAGATTATTTAAAGTTAATACTTGGTTTGCTTCAGTCAAACCCATTTCCCAAGGTATTCCAACATACTTAACACTTGTTTGAGGTGTTGCTCCTGTTCCACCATTGTGTCCAGAAATTAATATTATATCTGCTTTTGCTTTAGCTACACCAGCTGCAATTGTTCCTACTCCAGAGGAAGCAACAAGCTTAACTCCAATTCTTGCTTTAGGATTTATCTGTTTCAAATCATAAATTAGTTGTGCAAGATCTTCGATCGAATAAATATCATGATGTGGTGGTGGTGATATTAAAGTTACTCCAGGAGTTGAATGTCTAAGTTTAGCAATCTCCTCTGTAACTTTAAATCCTGGTAGCTGGCCTCCTTCACCAGGCTTAGCGCCTTGTGCAATTTTAATTTCTATCTCATTACAATTATTAAGATAATTAACTGTAACTCCGAATCTTGCAGAAGCTATTTGTTTAACTCTTGAGTTTGCGCTGTCACCATTATCTAAAACTTTAAATCTACTTGCGTCTTCACCGCCCTCTCCGCTACATGAGGCACCTTTGATCCTATTCATACCAGTTGCCAAAGTTTCATGTGCCTCTTTAGATAAGGCTCCATGAGACATGCTCCCACTTCCAAATCTTTTTAAGATATTTTCTATTGGCTCAACCTCAGAAATATCTATTGGCCCACTTAATTTTTTTTCTCTAAAATCAATTAAGTCTCTAAGATTAATAGGTGGTAAACTGTATATTCCTTCTGCATATCTTTTATAGGCGTCATAAGAATTAGATCCTACTGCACTTTGAAGTAAATGAATTAATTTTCCTTGATATTGATGTGTTTCACCATTTTTACGATATCTATATATACCGCCTATCGGCAATATGGTTTCAGAACTTTCAAATGCCTCTTTATGAATTTCTCTAATTTTTTTCTCTATACCCGTAAGTCCAATACCTGAAATTTTAGAGACCACTCCTGGAAAATAATCTGCAACAATTGTTCTACTTAAACCTACAGTTTCAAAGTTACATCCACCTCTATAAGAACTTAAAACTGAAATACCCATCTTAGACATGATCTTTAATAAACCTGCGTTTACTGATTTTATGTATCTCTCTACACATTCATCAAAGCTAAATTTTTCAAATAACTTCTTTTCATAGCGCTGGAATAAACTATCAAATGCTAAATATGGATTTACAGTAGTTGCTCCAACTCCTATTAAGGTTGCAAAAGAGTGTGTATCTAAAGCCTCTCCAGATTGTACATTTATTGATACATATCCTCTTAGTTTTTTTTCAATAAGGAACGAATTAATTGATCCAACTGCTAAAAGCATTGGTATTGGAAGTTTTAAGCTAGAAAGCTCTTTGTCACTTAAAATCAATTGAGTAACTCCCTGTCTTACTGCAATTTCAGCTTCTTTTTGAATTTTTTTAATTGAGTCAAACAAAGTCTCTTCTTCAGAAAAAGTACAATCAATTATAGATGAGTTATTGCCAAAAAAATTTATAAATTTTTCAAACTGTGAATTTGATAATATTGGACTATTTAAAACATAAATATTTTGCTTTGTTAAATTATCAAAATTTAAAATATTTCCAAGATTTCCAAATCTTGTTTTCAAACTCATAACCTTGTTTTCTCTTAAAGAGTCTATTGGTGGGTTGGTGACTTGGCTAAAATTCTGTCTAAAAAAATGGTATAATGGTCTATATCTATCTGACAAAACAGCCAATGGTGTATCGTCACCCATAGATCCAGTTGCTTCTTTAGCATCTTCTGCCATAGGATGCAGTATGAGCTCAAGGTCTTCTAAACTTATTCCAAAAGTATATTGCCTTCTTCTTAAATCATCTCCCAAAAAAGAACTTTTTTCATCTGAAATGGTTAACTTATCATCTAGGTCGATAATTTGTGAATTAAAGTGTTTATATTCTTTGGCTAAATAATCTTTTATTTGCTTGTTAGTAAATACTTTACCTTTTTCTATTCTAACTCCAATTATTTCCCCAGGACCCAATCTTCCCTTTGACAAAATTCTTTTTTCATTTAATTCAATCATTCCTGTTTCAGAACCTGCAAATAATAATTTATCTTTTGTAATTGCGTATCTTAAAGGTCTTAATCCATTTCTATCATTTGCAGCTATAACCCACTCATTATCAGTTCCAGCAATAGCTGCTGGTCCATCCCATGGCTCCATAGTGCTGTTTAAAAAATTAAATAATTGTTGATGATCTTTTGTTAAAGTTTTATTTTTTTTAGACCATGCGTCTGGAACTAACATAAGCTTCGCCAAAGGCGCAGGCTGACCAGATATATTTAATAATTCAAAAACATTGTCTAATGCAGCAGAGTCTGATGCTCCCTGTTGTATAACAGGTTTTAAGTTTTCAACATCGTCAAAAAGGGGACTGTTCATCTCTTGCTCATGAACTTTCATCCAATTTTTATTTCCTCTATAAGTATTAATTTCTCCATTATGCGCTATAGCTCTAAAGGGTTGAGCTAAATTCCAGCTAGGTGCTGTGTTTGTTGAAAATCTTTGATGAAAAATAGCAAACCTTGAAACAAATCTCTCATCTTTTAGATCAAGGTAGAAATCTGAGATAGCTTCAGCTAAAAACATTCCCTTGTAAATGATAGATTTAGAACTCAATGAACAAATATAAAAATTGTTTAAAGACTTTTTAAAAGCTTCATTTTCTATCTTTCTTCTAGTTTCATAAATTTTTCTTTCTAAATCTTTATTTGTTAATTCTGGATCATAAGGTTTAAACAATACTTGAATAATTTCAGGCATTGTTTGGAATGCCTTTTCTCCTAAAACTTTTGGATTAACTGGAACTTGTCTCCAGCCATAAATACTAAAATCATTTTTTGTTAATTCACTTTCAACAATAGTTTTGCAACTTTCTTGTGCTGCGTAATCATTCCGAGGTAGAAATATCATGCCCACACATATTTCAGAATTGTCATATGTGTGTCCTGTCACTTCTATCTTTTCAATGAAGAAATCTTTTGGTATTTCAACATGAATCCCAGCTCCATCACCAGTTTTTCCATCGGCGTCTACAGCGCCTCTATGCCAAACTGCTTTTAATGCCTCAATACCATACTCTACAACTTTACGAGATTTTTTACCTTCAGTTGATGCAATTATACCAACACCACAAGCATCATGCTCCATGTCTTCTGAATAAACATTATTTTCTTTTAAAAGGTAAAGGTTCTTTTTATAATTTTCCATTAAGCCACTCTTTTTTCCACTTTAGATTTACTCTCTAGATAAGTTTTAATTGAAGCCGCTGCATCTCTTCCATCTTTTATCGCCCAAACAACTAATGAAGCTCCTCTAACTATATCACCAGCAGCAAACACCCCTTTTATATTTGTTTCCATAGTATCAAAATCTGTTTTAATAGTTCCCCACTTTGTAACTTGTAATTCACTACTATCAAATAAATTTGGTAAATCTTCAGGATCAAAACCTAGTGCTTTGATAACCATATCTGCTTTTGTTTCATAACTTGAGCCTTCTTGTACTTGTGGCTTTCTTCTTCCTGTCTCGTCTGGATCACCTAGTTTAATTTTATCTACAATTATTTTTTCTACTTTATTTGTACCTTTAAATTCTTTAGGACTTGATAACCAAACAAACTCAACACCTTCTTCTTCTGCATTTGCAACTTCTCTAGCAGATCCTGGCATATTTTCTTTATCTCTTCTATACAAACATTTAACAGATTTTGCCTTCTGTCTTATAGAAGTTCTTACACAATCCATTGCTGTGTCACCTCCACCGATTACAACAATATCTTTACCTTCTGCATTTAAAATTCCTTTATCAAACAACTCAACATCATCTCCTAGACCTTTTTTATTAGATGCTGTTAAAAAATCCATTGCAGGAAAAATATTATCAAGATCATTTCCAGGTAAGTTTACTTCTCTTGCTTTATAAACTCCTGTTGCAATTAAAATTGCGTCGTGTTTTTTTCTCAATTGATCTAGGCTTGCATCCTTACCAACTTCAAAATTTTGAACAAATTCAATTCCTCCATCCTTTAAGAGTTTCGTTCTTCGCTCTACAACTTCTTTTTCTAATTTAAAATTTGGAATTCCGTAAATTAATAATCCTCCTGCTCTATCATATCTATCGTAGACAGTAATTTTATATCCATTTTTTCTTAATTGTTCTGCAGCAGCTAAACCAGCAGGACCTGCTCCTATAATTCCTACGCTTTGATTTTTTTCATTAGTTACCTTAATTGGTTTTACCCAGCCCTCAGCCCAAGCATTATCTGTAATATATTTTTCTACTGATCCGATAGTTACTGTTCCATGACCAGACTGTTCAATTACACAATTTCCCTCGCATAATCTATCTTGGGGGCAAATTCGACCACACACTTCAGGCATATTGTTTGTGCTTTGGGATAATTCATACGCCTCTTTTAATCTTCCCTCTGCTGTCAGTTTAAGCCAATCTGGAATGTTATTACTTAAAGGACAATGAACTTGGCAAAAAGGTACTCCACATTGCGAACACCTACTTGACTGTTCTTTGGCTTTTTCATTGATATACTCGTCATAAATTTCGTTAAAATCTTTCTTTCTCGTATTAACTTCTCTTTTAGGTGGAGTTTGTTGACCTATTTTAACAAATTTGAGCATTTTATCTGGCATAATATTATTTAAGTTTTGGCAAAATATACCCTGATTTATGTATATAAAGCATAAAATAGGTCATATATATTGACATTAATTTTTAAATTATTACCGCCAATTAACACGTTTTTAATTATTGCATAGCTATTATGCTTAAATCGAATTGTTTTAAATAAATACTTTATAAGTTACGAAGAAATAATGTTTCAAAATATTATAGAAGTTTTAATTCTCTCTGCAATTCAAGGCATATCAGAATTTCTTCCAATTAGTTCTTCTGCTCATTTAATTTTGGTTTCTACTTTATATGAATTTAAATCTAGTTCTTTGCTTATTGATATCAGCCTTCATCTAGGTTCACTAATTGCAATAATTTATTTTTTTAAAGATGAATTGTTTGATATCAGAAAAAATAAAAGAATTTTAAATTTAATTGTATTAGGATCAATTCCATTAATAATTGTTGGATACATACTTTATAGTACAAATTTAATTTATCAGTTAAGAAATTTAGAAGTCATTGCATGGACTACTTTAATATTCGCAATTGTATTATATATTTCTGACAAAAGTCGATTTGATAAAAAAATTTCTTCAAATTTAAATTTTCAGTCAATAATATTTATAGGTATTTTCCAAATTTTCTCTCTTGTACCTGGAGTGAGTAGGGCAGGAATTACCATAACAGCTGCGAGAATTTTAAAATTTAATAGAGTTGACTCTAGTAAGATATCTTTTTTACTTTCAATCCCAGCATTGGCTGGAGCTAGTGTCCTAAGCTTAAAAGATGTTTTTGAACAATCAATTCAGTTTAATTACTTGGTTGTTATCGCAATTATATCTTCTTTTATTTTTTCTTTTCTAACAGTTAAATTCTTTTTAATTTATATAAATAAATTTTCAATGAATGCGTTTGTTATTTATAGAATAATAATTGCTTTGATTTTATTTAGTTTAATTTATTAAGTATATTTCTTTTTAATCAAAGGGAGTAATTGAGACAAGAGAACTCCACATAGAATAAAAAAGCATCCAAGTAAATTATTAACATCTAGAATTTGATTTAAGATAAACCAAGCAGCTATAGTCGCAAATACACCCTCAAGAGAAAAAATTATAGCTGCAGGTGCTGGAGTAATATTACGCTGGGCATAAATTTGTAATACAAATGCAAATCCACCAGATAATATACCTGCATATAAAATTGAATAAATTTCCATTAAAATATTACTTAAAATAAATTCTTCGTAAATAATTCCAATTATAAATGAAAAAAAAGCAACAATTAAAGTCTGCACAGCTCCTAAGGTAAGTGGAAGATTGTATTTAGTTATAATGATCCCAGTAAAAATAATATGAGTGCTCCAAAATAAAGCTCCTAGAACAACTAAAGTATCTCCTAATCTTACTGTTGCATCATGAAAATTTGTTAATAAATATCCTCCAATTAAACATAGAACTACAGAAGGCCATACACTCCAATGCATTGATTTTTTACCAAACAAAAAAATTATAATCGGTACCATTGGCACATAAAAAATTGTAAAAAAGGCAGCATTTGCAACATCTGTATAAAGCAAAGCAACTTGTTGAAGTGCAGAGCCTAAAAATAAAGAAATTCCAATTAATAATGAATAAATTATGAAAGTTTTTTTATCTATTTTAAATTCTGATTTAAAATTTTTTAATTCAAATAAAATCATAAGTGGAGTTATGGCTAAAAAACCAACAAAAAACCTCACAGCATTAAATGTAAAAGGGCCAATATTATCCATGCCTGTGTCTTGGGCAATAAAAGTTGTTCCCCAAATGAAAGTGCACAATAAGGCACTAAATAATGATATGGATTTACTCATTTTTAATTAGACAGCTAGTTTATAAGCAAAATTTTTGCCTAAGTTTTCTTTTAGATCATTATTAAACCTAGCTGCTTCTGCGCCATCAATAATTCTGTGATCATAAGATAAAGAAATTGGTAGCATAGTCCTGGTTTGAAACTTGCCATTCATAAAAATTTGTTTTTTTTCAGATCTACCTACTCCTAATATAGCAACTTCAGGATAATTAATTATAGGAGTAAAAAATGAACCTCCTATACCACCTAAACTCGTAATCGTCATCGAGCCACCAAACAATTCTTTTTTATCAATTTTTAAATTTCTACAAAGTTCGCTTACCTCTTTTAATTCTTTGCTTATCAGAGAAATTTTTTTGTTATTTGCATTTCTTATTTTTGGAACCATTAATCCATTTGGCGTGTCAACTGCTATCCCAATATGATAATATTTTTTTAAAGTCATTTTTCCAGTCTCAATTTCATCGATAGAAGAATTAAAACTAGGAAATTTCTTGAGAGATGCAACTAAAGCCTTTATTATAAATGCCAGAGGTGTAATTTTAATTTTTTCGCCAGTATACATATCTGTTAATGAACTTCTAAAACTTTCCATCTCCGTAATGTCGGCTTCATCATGATTTGTAACATGAGGAATTGTTATCCATGAATTTGTAAGATATTTTGATGATAATTTTTTTACTCTTGGTATGTCTTTAATTTCTATTTCACCAAAATCAGAATGTTCAAATTCGTTTTTAATTTTATCTGGTTTGCTCTCTTTTACTACAACGTTGTTTTTTGAATTAGATGAAATAAATTTTTTAATATCATCTTCAACAACTCTGCCATCTTTCTGACTTCCCGCTACTTGATTAATATCTACACCAAGTTCTCTAGCAAATTTTCTAGCTTTTGGACTTGCAGATGAAATATTTGAAATATTATTTTTAGAAAAAGTTTTTTCTTGGATTTCAGGTTTTATTACCTCAATTTTTTTAAACTCTTTTTCAATTTCTGGTTTTTCTTTAACCTCTTCATTTTTTACCTCAGAAGAACTCTCTATAGTTAAAATTAAGTCACCCTCAGAAACCTTGTCTCCTACTTTTATTTTTAAATTTTTAATCTTACCCTCTAAATTTGATGGTATTTCTACGCTAGATTTATCACTTTCAATTGTTATTAGAGCATCATTTTTTTTAATTGATTGACCTTCAGAAACTAATACCTCAATGACCTCAACATCTTTAAAATCTCCAATATTAGGTACTTTAATCTCAGTTTCTGACATTTATAATTTTGTTGGCATTGGTTTATTACTATCAATATTATACTTCTTCATTGCATCTTTTGCATGTTTAGAAGTTATAAGCTGTTCTTTTGCCAAAATACTTAAACCGTAAGCAACCAAATGTTCTTTATCTACCTCAAAAAATTTTCTTAAATTTTTTCTTGTATCACTTCTTCCAAAACCATCCGCTCCTAATGAATAAAATTTTTTATTAGTATAAGGTCTGATTTGATCAGAATTCATTCTCATATAATCAGATGCAGCCATGATTGGGCCTTCTGTTTGACCCATGCATTGCTCAAAATAAGATTTTTTAGGTTCTTTATCTGGGTTCAAAAGATTATATCTTTCTACTTCCATTCCATCTTTTCTCAATTCATTAAAACTAGTTACACTCCATATCTCGCTATCAATTTGATAATCATTTTGTAAAATCTCTGCAGCAGACATCATTTCCCTTAAGATTGTTCCTGATCCTAAAAGTTGGATTTTAGTTTTTTGGTATTTGTTAAATTCTTTTATTTTATACATGCCCTTTAAAATGCCTTCCTCACAATTTTTATCTTTTGGCATTTCTGGATGTGAGTAATTTTCATTCATTGTTGTAATATAATAAAAAACATTCTCATTTTTTTCATGCATTCTTCTTAGACCTTCTCGAAAAATTACTGCTAATTCATAATGAAATGTAGGATCATAAGTTACACAATTTGGAATGGTTGATGCAATTAAGTGACTATGTCCGTCCTGGTGTTGCAATCCTTCTCCAGCTAATGTTGTTCTTCCAGCTGTAGCGCCCACCAAAAATCCTCTAGCCTGACTATCCCCAGCCGCCCAAGCTAAATCTCCTATCCTTTGGAAACCAAACATTGAATAAAAAATATAAATTGGGATCATTTCGATATCATGATTGGTATATGCAGTGGCAGCAGCAATCCATGAAGACATAGCACCCGCCTCATTGATACCTTCTTCTAAAACTTGACCACTTTTATCTTCTCTATAAGAACTTAATTGAGCAGCATCCTCAGGTTCATATTTTTGCCCCTCATGTGCATAAATTCCAATTTTTTGAAAAAAACCTTCCATACCAAAAGTTCTGGCTTCATCAGGAATAATTGGAACTAATCTTGGAGATATATTTTTATCTCTTAATAAATTAGTTAGCATTCTCACAAGTGCCATTGTAGTAGACATTTCTTTTTCACCAGTCGATGCTTTCATAAAATCAAAAATATCTTTGGATGGTGCTTTTATTGGTTTTGCAAAAGTAGATCGTTCAGGTAAAAATCCACCTAATTTAATTCTTCTTTCTTTAATGTATTTTATTTCAGGTGATTTTTCATCGGGCTTAAAATATTCAATATTTCTCACCTGTTCATCTGTTAAAGGAACATCAAATCGATCTCTGTAATACATCAGATCATCAACATCTAATTTTTTAGTTTGGTGAGTAGTATTCACACTTTCACCGGATTTTCCCATTCCATAACCTTTGATAGTTTTAGCGATAATTACTGTTGGACTTCCTTGATTTTTAGTTGCTTTATCATATGCAGCAAAAACTTTATGAGGATCGTGTCCACCCCTATTTAATCTCCAAATATCTTTATCTGACATGCTTGAAACTAATTCTAATGTTTCAGGAGATTTTCCAAAAAACTTTTCTCTTACATAAGCACCGTCTCTTGCCTTCATTGCTTGATACTCGCCATCTACTGTCTCATTCATAATTTTTACTAAATGACCAGTTTTATCGTTAGCTATCAATGAGTCCCAATATGATCCCCAAATAACTTTTATTACATTCCAACCAGCTCCTCTAAAACTTCCTTCAAGTTCTTGAATAATTTTTCCATTACCTCTAACTGGACCGTCCAATCTTTGAAGATTGCAATTAACTACAAAAATTAAATTATCTAAATTCTCTCTTGCAGCCAGCCCAATTGCTCCCATCGACTCTGGCTCGTCCATTTCTCCATCACCTAAAAAGGCCCACACTTTTCTTCCATCATCTTTAATCAAACCCCTATTGATTAAATATTTCATATACCTAGCTTGATATATAGCAAGCATGGGACCTAAACCCATAGATACTGTGGGGAACTGCCAAAATTTTGGCATTAACCATGGGTGTGGGTATGACGATAGACCTCCAGGCTTTACTTCTTGTCTAAAACAATCTAATTGTTTCTCATTTAATCTACCTTCTAAGAATGCTCTTGCATACATTCCTGGAGCGCTATGCCCTTGAAAATAAATTAAATCTCCACCAAATTTATTATTTTTTGCTCTCCAAAAATGGTTCATACCAACATCGTATAATGTTGCAGCAGATGCAAATGTACCGATGTGTCCACCAAGCTCAGGATGTTTTTTATTTGCTCGAACTACCATTGCTGCTGCATTCCATCTAATTAACGATCTAATTCTTCTTTCAATATTTTGATCACCATTAGACTTTACTTCAGCCTCAGGGGGTATTGAATTAATGTATGGTGTATTTTGAGTATAAGGAATGTTCGCTCCTTCACGATAAGCTTTATTTATTAATTCTTTAATTAAAAAATGAGCTCTGTGGTTTCCATCTTTCGAAATAACTGCAGATAAAGACTCCAACCAATCTTGAGTTTCAAGTGGATCAATATCAGTCTCATTGACTACTTGAATAGTAGATTGCTTTTCCTCAATTATAGGTTCAGATACAATTTTTTTTTCCTCTTTTTTTTCAGCCATTGCTTCTTCGGCTTGTTTAATTATATTTTCTGTATCTTTTGGAAGAGTGCTTTCTAGTGATGTTTTTGATGATGAAGTAAGATTAAGCAATAAATCACCTTTAGAAACTTTATCACCAACTTTAACTGCTAAACTATCTATTTTTCCAGAAATTGTAGAAGGGATTTCAACGCTAGATTTATCACTTTCAATTGTAACTATTGGATCATTTTCTTTAATTTGATCACCAGGTTTTACAAGTATCTCTATAACCTCAACATTTTCAAATTCACCAATATCAGGAACAAGTAATTTTTTGCTCATTATTTTAAAAGGGTTTATATACCTTATTAAAAGTATGTTTAATGTTATTTTACCACAGAAATTAATCTTTTTGTGTAAAGCTGTATTTAAATTGGACAAAATTTGTTAAAACATCAAAAAATACAGTAACTTTAATATATTTAAAAATTGAATTAAGGACCGCTGGCCAAATTGGATAAGGCGCTCGGCTACGAACCGGGAGATTCCAGATTCGAGTTCTGGGCGGTCCACCAAAAGGAAAATAAAATGTTTAATTGGCTTTTAAAAACATCTTTACAAAAATCCGTAATATATTTTTTTATAATTATTTTAATTATTTTATTAATTTTAACTTTTGTATTATAAAAAATTATGAGCAATGAATTTGAACAAATAAGTATTAAACCTGGATTTATGAAACACAATGGAGGTGTTTTATTTAGAGCTATTTCCAAAAATGAATACGAATTTAAATCTATAATTAGTGAAAATCATTTAAATGCTGCAGGAATAACTCACGGAGGGTATTTATCTGCTTTAATAGATGCTGGAGCGGGAACAGCTGTATATCGAGCTGCAGATAATGCACCATGTGTAACTATTTCTTTAGATATAAAATTTATAGGTGCTTCGAAAGTTGGAGATGAAATTATCGGATACACAAAAATTTTAAAAAAAACAAATACTCTTGTATTTTTATTTTGCGAACTAAAGTGTAATGATAAGATAATAACTTCTGCATCTGGAGTATGGAAAATTATAAAAATAAAACCATCAAATTTAGGACCTGGTGGTTAATTTTTTAAATTTATATATTTAATTCTTTTATATTACTATATTGCTCAAGGGCTTCGGGATTTGCTAAAGCTTCAATGTTTTTAATTTGACTTCCTTCTATCTTACTTTTAACTGCTAGTTCAACTATTTTGCCACTTTTTGTTCGAGGAATATCTTTTACAACAATAATTTTACTCGGAACATGTCTAGGAGATACATTTTTTTTTATTTGCAATTTTATTTTTTTAATTAATTCTTCAGTTAATGAATTATTTTTGCTCATTACAATAAATAAAACTATTCTAACATCATTATCCCATGATTGTCCTACAACTATAGATTCTTTTATTTGTTTAAACTTTTCAACTTCTGAATATATCTCTGCTGTTCCAAGCCTTACACCTCCTGGATTTAAGGTGGTATCTGATCTTCCATGAATTATATACCCACCACTATTTTTTATCTCTGCGTAATCTCCATGGTGCCATATATTTTTAAATTTATTAAAATAAGCACTCTTAAATTTAATATCATTTTTATCATTCCAAAACTTTAAAGGCATTGATGGAAAAGGATTTTTACAGACAAGTTCTCCTTTACTATTTTTTAAAGACTTCCCTTTATTACTTAAGACATCTACATCTAAAGCCAAACCATTGTTTTGTATTTCTCCTATATTTACTGGCTGATATAAATTGCCTAACACGAAGCATGAAACAATGTCAGTACCACCAGAAATTGATGACAAGTGTACATTTTTTTTAATGTGCTTATAAACATATTTGAAACTTTCTTCTGAAAGAGGTGACCCAGTTGAGCAAATTGTTCTTAGTTTATTTAGTTTAAATTTATATTTTAATTTTGGTTTAAACTTTCTTAAAGCATCTACATACTTAGCACTTATTCCAAATAAAGTTATTTTTTCTCTTTGTGCTATTTTTAAAAGCAAATCAGCAGATTTAAACATTGGAGATCCATCAAACAGAACAATAGATGCCTTAGAAGCTAATGCACTAACTAACCAATTCCACATCATCCATCCACAAGTAGTAAAATAAAAAACGTTATCATTTTCTTTAATATTACAATGTAATTGATGTTCTTTCATATGCTGTATTAAAACACCACCAGATCTATGACAAATACATTTGGGTTTTCCAGTAGTTCCGCTTGAATATAATATTGCTAACTCTGTTTCAAAATCAAATCTTTTAAAATTAATTTTTTCAGCATTAATTTGCATTAATTTATTCCATTTAAAAAATTTTATTTTTTTAAATTTAAATTTATTTTTAATATATTTTTTTCCAGGGTAATTACTAATTACAACATTTTTAATTGATGGGATTAATTTTAAAATTTCTGGAAGTCTTTTTAAAATATCTATTTTTTTTCCATTATAAAAATACTGATCAGTGATAAATAAAACTTTTGGATTAATTTGAGAAAATCTTTCTATAACACCTTTAGAACCAAAATCAGGACTACAAGAAGACCAAATACCCCCCAGGGAAGTTATAGCAATGAATGCTTCAACTGTTTCAATAGTATTTGGCATATAGGCTGCTACTCTATCTCCTTTTTTAATATTTATTTTTTTTAGAAACTTTGAAATTTTATTAGTATTTAAATTTAATTGTCTCCATGATTTTTCTTCTCTAAATCCATTTTCACTAATAAAGGTTACTGCTTTTTCATTGTTGTTTTTAGATAATAAATTTTCACCAAAATTTAGTCTGCTACCTGGTAAAAATAAATTTTTATAAAAAGTCTTTGATTTTCTAAAATTTTTATTACTTTTAATTCCCTTAATTTTGCTAAAATCCCAAAATCTACTCCAAAACTCAGGTGAATTTTTAATACTCCAATTTAATAATTTTTTATAATTTCTATTAAAATTTATTTTTAATTTTTTTGAAATGTAACTTTCAAAAGCAAATAAATTTGAATTTTTTTTTACAATTAAAGAGGGTTGCCAAAGTTTTTTACTCATTTTAATAAATTAAATTACTATTATAGAATTAATCTTATTTATGATAATCTCACTAAGATTTAAAAGAAAATGAGAACTTTTTACCCTCCGATTCGGTCATGTTTTAGTCTATTTTTGTTCTTTAGCAGCAACAATATCTGGTAGGTAAAAAAAAAGAAGCACAAAAGATAGAAATGACTAAAAATAAAATTACAGCTGTTCTCGGTCCTACAAATACAGGTAAAACCCATCTTGCTATCGAAACCATGCTTTCTTTTGAGAGTGGCATGATTGGATTTCCACTTAGATTACTTGCAAGAGAAGTATATGACAAAATAATCAAGAAAATAAGTTTAGATAAAGTTGCACTTATAACTGGAGAAGAAAAAATAATCCCATCTAATGCAAAATATTTTTTATGCACAGTGGAGTCTATGCCAATTGACAAACATCTTGAGTTTGTTGGCGTAGACGAGATTCAAATGTGCTCTGATCATGAAAGAGGTCATATTTTTACTGATAGACTTTTAAATATTAGGGGAGAAAAACTTACAATGCTAATGGGCTCAAGTACCATTAAAAATATTATTTCAAAATTAGATGGAGATATTGAATTTATAAATAGAGAAAGACTATCTAAACTTACCTACGCTGGTCATAAAAAAATATCAAGAATAGATAGAAAAACAGCAATCATTGCGTTTTCAGCAGAGGAGGTTTACGCCATTGCTGAGCTAATAAGAAGACAAAAGGGTGGTGCCGCTATTGTAATGGGATCACTAAGTCCAAAAACAAGAAATGCTCAAGTTGAGCTATATCAATCTGGAGATGTTGATTTCCTAGTTGCAACAGATGCAATTGGGATGGGAATAAACATGGATTTAGATTTTGTTTATTTTTCAAATGTTAAGAAATTTGATGGAAAAAAATTAAGAAGATTAAATCTATCTGAAATAGGTCAAATAGCCGGTAGAGCTGGCAGGTACCTTAATGATGGTAGTTTCGGTATTACTGGTGATTGTAAAGAAATATCTCCAGAAGAGGTAGAATTATTAGAAAATCATAAATTTGAAGAAATTAGAACTTTGTTTTGGAGAAATTCAAATCTTAATTTTAACAATCCAATTAGTTTAATTAAAAGTTTAGAAGACAAACCTCAGGTGGAATGGTTAAGAAAAATTCACGAATGTGAAGATGAAAAAGCACTTAAATATTTTTTAAAAGATAAAAAAATTTTAGATAAAGGATTTGATAAGAAAACTTTAATGCTCTTATGGGAATGTTGCCAAATACCTGATTTTGTTAAAAAAACTTATGGAAATCATTTTGAGGTTATTGGAAATGTATTTAAATTTTTAACTGGCAAAAAAGGACTAATTTCTGAAGATTATATGAGATTACAGCTAATGAAACTTGATAAATTAGATGGAAATGTAGATTCTTTATCAAATAGAATTGCAAATGTCAGAACTTGGTCATATGTTTCGAATAAAAATAATTGGGTAGAAAATCAAAGTTATTGGATTGAAAAAACTAAACACTTAGAAGATAGACTTTCAGATAGATTACATGAAGAACTTACTAAAACTTTTATCGACAAAAGAGCAAGTGTACTCGCCAGAGGTTTAAAACAAGATATGGAATTTAAAACTGAAATTTTACAAAACAATGACATTAAAATTGACGATCAATTTATTGGAAAGATAAAAGGACTAAAATTAGAACTAGATCTAAAAAAAGGTGCTTTAGAAACTGATATTAAATCTTTAAAAAAAGCTGCAAGACAAACAATTGGTCCAGAATTAGAAAAACGTGTTCAATCAATAATTGATACAGGATTAATAAATTTGAATGAAGATTTTAAAATTTACTGGAATGATTTCCCAATTGCCAAATTAACAGCAGGTAGTGACTATCTAAATCCTAATTTTAATTTAATCGTTGATGATATTATTGAACAAAACACTAAACAAAAATTAAACGATTACATTTACAAATGGATACACGCAAAAATAAATAATGTGCTTAAAAGTTTAATTGATTTAAAAAATATAAAAGAAAATAATTCATCAATTAAAGCACTGGCATACCAACTCTATGAAAATAATGGGGTATTAAAAAGAGATCAAGTTTCTGAATACCTAAAAAACTTAGAACAAAATGAAAGAAAAATTCTTAGAGACTTAGGGGTAAAGTTTGGGAGATATCATGTTTTCCTTTATCAATTAATTAAACCAGAAGCAGTATCTTTGCGAACATTATTATGGAAAAATTTTTATCAAAAATTTCATAATTTAAAACCACCTACCTTTGGTTTGAATTTTTTAGACGATAAAGAAATAAAAAATAAAAACTTTATGCTTTTATGTGGATTTGAAAGATTTGATAATTTTTTTGTGAGAATTGATATATTGGAAAGATTATTTGTATTAATAATAAATTCTAGTTCAAAAGAAAATTCTGAAATAAAATTAATTTCAGAAATGTTAAATCTTTTAGGATGTAGTAAAGATAATTTCAAGAAATTACTTCAAAAGATGAATTATAAAGTATTTGAGAAAGAAAATGAAACATTTTTTAAATATAGTCCTGCTAAGAAATTTAAAAAAATTACCACAAAGAAGATCTCAAATGAAAACCCATTTAAAATATTAAAAAATTTAAATTTGAGTTAAAATGTTTTTTAAAAAGGAAGAAGTAAAAAATAATAAATTTCTAACAAAAGTTTGTGCTTTATTAATTCATGCTGCTAAAATTGATGAGAATTATACAGATAAAGAAGAAGAAATTATTAAAAAAACACTTAGTGAGCTAGGTGTAGAAGATCAAAATATTTCTAAAACAGTTAAAGAAGCAAAAATAATTGAGGAAAGCTCAAATCAAATTTTAGATTTTACTCGAGAAGTAAAAGGTTTACCTGAGAAAAATAAAATTAAAATCGTAGAGGCATTATGGTCTATAATTTATTCAAATAAAGATGCTGATATGTATGAAACTAATTTAATGAGACGACTTGCGGGGCTACTTTATATTGACAATAAAACTATGGGCGATATTAAAGAAAAAATTAAACAAAATTCATAATGACATATATCGTTAACGATAATTGTATTAAGTGCAAACTAACAGACTGTGTTGATGTCTGCCCAGTTGATTGCTTTTACGAAGGTAAAAATATGCTTGTAATTAAACCCGATGAGTGTATAGATTGTGGCGTTTGCGAGCCAGAATGTCCTGTCGATGCCATAAAAGCAGACACTGAGCCTGGAAGTGAAAAATGGTTAGAGATCAATAAAAAATATTCTGAAATCTGGCCTAACATAAGTGTAAAAAAAGATCCACCAGCGGATCACGAAAAATTTAAAAATGAGCAAAATAAGTACGAAAAATATTTTAAAGAAAATCTTTAAAAGTAAAACAAATAAAAAAGTGAGAAAAAAAGTTTCAAAAAAAAAAGTCGTAAAAGCAAAAAAAAAAGCAAAAGCTAAAAAAATAGTTTCAAGAAAAACTAAAAAAATTTTAGATAAAGTTTCTCCTAAAACAAATAAAAGAAAAAAAAAAATTAAAATTGAAGAGGAACAAGCTGAATCTAAAATAGATAATTTAAGAATTTCAAAAGCAAATGAAGTTAAACCAGAGATTAAAAAGGTCAAAAAACAAGAAACTGAAAAAAGAGAATACAAAATTAAAGACCATATTGTTTATCCAAAACATGGAGTTGGCCAAATTACTGAATTTAAAAAAATTAATATTGGTGGAATTGATGTTGAAACATATGTTATTAAATTTGAAAAGGATAAAGCTAATGGAATGGTCCCTGTAAACAAGCAGTCTCATCTACGACCGTTAGCAACTATTAACCAAGTTAACAAGTGCATTTCAATATTAAAAAGTAAACCAAAAATTAAAAGATCAATGTGGAGTCGAAGAGCACAAGAATATGAAGCCAAAATTTCTTCAGGAAAAATATACGAATTAGCTGAAGTTGTTAGAGATTTAAATAAAGGTGATGATCTTATGGTTGATCAATCATATAGTGAAAGACAATTGTTTGAAAAAGCTTATGATAGAATTTTGTCTGAATTTCAGATTGTGCTAAATATATCTTCAGAAGATACACAAAAAAAATTAGATAAAGTGCTAAAGAGAAACTTGAGTGCACAAAGTCAACCAGCAGTAGTTGCTAAAACTTCTTCTAGTGAATTAACTGTGGATGAGCCAATTTCTGATAACGACGAACAAATTGAAGAATAAAAAAAACGCCTCTCACACAAGCTGTAATGAGAAGCGTTTTTTGTAAAGAATACTAAGTTACTATTTTCTTCTTCTTTTTTTTGCTTTCTTAGCTTTTTTCTTAGCTTTTTTCTTAGTTTTCTTTGCAGCTTTTTTTCTTTTCTTAGGCATCTTTAGCTCCCTTTTTTAGTTAAACGAATCAAATTGATTCGCTATTAATATATTTTTATTTTTTTATGTAAGTTATGTCAATTCTTTAATTATTTTTAATTTTTTATTTTTAAACTTTTTTTTATTAATTTAGTTAATGTTTATGCGGTTAATAAACAATATTGATTAAATAGTTTAATAAAGATTTTCTAACTGATTTTTATATTTTTCTGTAACTTTTTTTCTTTTTACTTTCATGGTTGGTGTCATTAAACCATTTTCAATAGAAAAATTTTCATCTATTAATTGAATTCTTTTTATCTTTTCTAGTAAAGTTAATTTTTTATTAATTTTTTCAATTACTTTATTTATTTTTTCTTTTTCATTTAAAAAATCTTTATTAGGAACAATTAAAGCAACTAAGTAATTTTTTTTATCACCATAAACCATACATTGATCTATTTCTGGTTCATTCGCAATCATATTTTCAATTTTAGCAGGTGAAATGTTATCTCCGCCAGCACTTACTATTATATCTTTTTTTCTATCTGTTATTTTTAAATAGCCGTCATTTGGATCTATCTCTCCTATATCGCCTGTATGTAGCCATCCATTTATAATTACTTTTCTAGTTTCTTCTTTTTTATTCCAATATCCTAGCATTACATTTTCACCTTTAACCAAAATTTCTCCATCTTCAGCAATTTTGACTTCATTACCTTGAAATGGAGGTCCTACAGTTTCCACTTTTATCTTGTGTATGGGGTTACAACTTACAACCGGGGATGTTTCAGTTAAACCATATCCTTGTAGAGTAGGTAGCCCAACAGAATTCAAAAATTCCCCTATTTCTTGATCCAATGCACCTCCTCCAGAAACAAAAGCTTTTAAATTTCCTCCAAACTGTTTTTTTATTTTTTTTCTAACTAATGTTTCAACTATCAAATTGAGTAATTTTTCAAAAAAAGTCATTTTTTGATTTAATAATTTTTTCTTACCCAGCCGTAGAGTTTCTTCTATTAGTTTTTTTTTAAAACCAGTTTGTTTTTTTAAATTGATATTTATTTTGTTGTAAAGATTTTGATAAAATCTTGGAACAGCTGTCATAATTGTTGGTTTTGCTTCAGATATATTTTCTAAAAGTTTTTCTATTTTTTCTGCATAAAATACCTTTGCCCCTACAGCTATCTGGGCAAATTGCACACAATGCTCATAGGAATGGGATAGGGGAAGCCAGGTCAAAAATACAGGTCTAGAGCTAAATAATGGCTTCATAATTTCACATGCTCCTACAAGATTATTTAAAATTCCACCATGACTTAAGATTACACCTTTAGGATTTCCTCCGGTTCCTGATGTATAAATTATACAAGCAGGAGAATTTCTTTTTAATTTTTCATTTTGAATTTTATCTTCACCTAATAAATCATTTTTTAATATGAGATTAAAATCAAGATATTTATCTTTATTAATTATATCTAAATCATGAATTACGTTATTAACTTCATCTAATGTTATAACTTTTTTAATAAATCTTTTTTCATTAATTGTATTATTTAATTTTTTTAGCAGCTCATTGTTTGAGACTATAATTAAGCTAGGTTCACAATCTTCAATTAAATATTTATAATCCTCTTCTGTATATGTGGTGTAAGCAGGAACGGTAATTCCACCTGATAACATTATTGCCATATCTGACACAAACCATTCTGGTCTATTTTCTGAAACTAAAAGACATCTGTCACCTTCTTTTATATTTTCTTTGATAATTTTTGATAATTTTAAAATATTTTTTTGTGTATCCTCCCATGTATATGATTTTTTATTATTTGGATTTAACCATTGTAAAAAAATACTTTCTTTATTTTGTTTTTCTGCTTGATAAGAAAACAATTCTATTAAGTTATTTAATTTATCTAAATTCATATTTTATGGTGGGCGAAGAGAGAGTCAAACTCTCACCTCTTGCGAAACACAATTTTGAGTTATATGCGTACACTATTACTCCTTATTTAGTTGAGTGAATATTATGTTTTTTTGGAGTGTACGACAAGGGTGTGATTTATTTAATAGTATATTTTCCTTTAAATCTTTTGAGATTATCTTTTACGCGAAGATAATAAACATATTTACTTATAACCGTATTGTAATTTATAACCTTGTAGGTCGCTTAGCTTCTTCAGAAGTGAGTTATCGACGTGGATTAGCTTTTTTTATTCATTCTTGCAGTAACTTCCGTAAGTTACTGCTTGATTCCTTTTGATTGTCTTACCATTCAGTCATTTGTTTAACAGCTATCGCGCAACCCTAGCATATGCAGTAAGTAATCTTCCAAATTCAAGATCAGCAGCAGCTTCTTGATAATCCAGCAACCTATCCAAATTTTTTTCTGCCAGATAATTAGTAACTATAACTCTTGTTAGATGCGCTCCTTTTCCTAATTTTCGGTTCTTCCAATAATTTGAGTGCTCATTAATTAGAAATTGTTCCATTGGAAAATCAGTTTGCAAAGAAACTAGTTCAAAACCTTGGTTTTCCAGAAGTGCTTTCAAACTACTTGCATTAAAGTAACTCAAGTGTTCTGGAGGATTAACCCAAGTCTCTTTTGTGCAACCTAATTTGACAAGTAAACCTTGAAATGATGAAAAATCATTTGGCACTTCTATTCGCAAAATTGCATCAGACTGCATATTGGCCTTGAGATTGCTTAATAATCTCACTGGATCAATTACGTGCTCTAATACATTGTCCAGATTTATTAAATCAAATACACTCAGCTCTTCACGCTTATTTTCAATGTAAGTCATCAAGTCTGATTGAATAAAATTTTTAAGGAGTGATGGATTGTGCCTACTCAAACCATCATCTGAGAAATCAACTAAAGTAGTTTTCCAACCTTCTTTACTGAAAACTTTTGCAAAAAAACCTTCCCCACACCCCAAGTCTAATAGAGTTTGAGACGTTGGCACTTTGTATCTATGAATGGTTCTAAGCGCAATCTCACCACATACGTCAAAGTATCGTAATTCTTCATCTGAGTAGGTATGTGCATAAGAGCCACTATTTTCTTGATAATACTTTTTTGCATAATGTTCACTAAGTTCACTGAGTGAAGGCTTGGGGTGAATTTCATAAAATCCAAGAGCGTGTTTTTTTAAAGAAAATTTAGTTTTCATTTTTCTTCCTACCTTCAACCAACAAACCTTTTAGCATTCTTGCAGCAACTTAAGATAGTCATAGCTTGGTTTCTTTTGACTGTTATACCAATCTCTCATTTAGGACTCAATTACTTCAAGTGTTACCGGATCACCCCTTTCAACATCACAGCAAACTGCTTTTCCAACTACTGTGTCAAAGTGTTTAGGTGAAAGACCAAATCCAGGACGTATGGCTCTAATGTCACCAGATTGTACGACATCTCCCTTCCTTAAGTTACTCATAAAATACAGAGAACGACGATATTTACGAGAGTCTTCCTCTGCAGTAGATCTATGAAATCCAGATCTACCGAGTGCATTCCAAGCGTCATTACAATCATTAATCAAGGCACTCAACTGGCTAGGAGTAATAGAAAAACTTGTGTCTGGACCAGACATGCCATCTGTTGGTTTAAAGTGCTTCTCAATTGCTGTTGCACCTAACCCTATTGCAAGTGTAGATGCAAGACTCGATATAGTATGATCCGATAGCCCAACTTCAACTCCAAATTCTTTCCTTAAGAACTCTATGTTTTTAAGATTGGAGTCTGTAATTGGTGCTGGATAGCTACTAATACAATGAAACAAAAGCACTTCACCACAACCATACTTAATTGCAACATCCAAAGCTTCTGCTACTTCAGCAATACTTGCCATGCCTGTAGACATAAGGAGGGGTTTGCCACATTCAGCAGCTCTTTTAATCAAGGGTAAGTCTATTAGCTCGAATGATGCTATTTTGTATGCTGGAGCATTTAATTCTTGAAGTAGATCAACTGCAGTCTCATCAAAAGGAGATGAAAAAAGTGTTATCCCCTGTTCAGCAGCATAATCAAATAATTCTTTATGCCATTCAAAGGGCGTATATGCTTCCTTGTATAAATTGTGGAGAGTATACCCTTTCCAAAGACCATGATGAATTTTAAAGTCAGGCTTATCAGAGTCGATTGTCATTGTATCTGGAGTATAGGTTTGAATTTTTACTGCACATGCACCACTGTCTTTTGCAATTTTAATCGCAAGCTTCGCAGACTCAATTTTTCCACCATGGTTGGCTGACAACTCTGCAATAACATATGGCTTTTCATAAACTCCAACTTTCCTACCATTGATCTCAAACATCAGCTTTAATCTTTCTATTCTATTTGCGCCAAAGGTAAGATAACAAGTTCAAAATTCATGTCAATTACTCTTCGGATACTTCACGAGCGCTTATTATATATTCAGTGTTGCCTCTGTACATTCTAGTGCCGGCACAAACTTCCTCGTAATTAGGAAGCTCCATCCCCAGTGTTTCTAAAACCCACCACTTTAAATCTTTAAACCCAAGCTTATCTCTAAAAACGACAGTGCTTGAAACACGCGGGTTGATTTCAAAGAGTTTAGGGCCATCGTCGGTTAAACGAAGTTGTATGTTGTAAAGACCTGCTACATTCCAAGCCTCAATTATTTGTTTAACATACTCCTCAATTTCTATGTTTTTCACAACAATAGCTCTACCCGTATAACCACCTACTAAAACTCTTTTTAATAATAATATTCTGCTTTTTAATTCTTTAGACACGTAAACTGCGCATGTATATTCCTCGTCATCAGGTGTTAAATATTCCTGCCAGACATACCTTTCAGTAAGCTTTATAAGCTCTGAATCTGTTGATATTTTGCGAAGCCCTTTACTACCTTGTCCTCTTCTAGGCTTGGCGATCACAGGATACTGCATGGGTTTATCACCAACGCCAACTATTCCGTGGGCGGGCACCTTTATCCCAGCAGTGTTTAAGTATTTTAGAGTTTTATTTTTATCAAGAGAATTTTTTATCAAAACCTCATCATTTATTAGTACTTTACAAATTGATTTAATAGCTGAGAGGTTATTTGAAATAGTAAAAATTTCTGCTTCACTCGTAGGAACAAATAAATCAATTTGGTTTGTTAAGATATAATCTGTCAACCATTCTAGATAATTGTCTGCATTTGCACGGGGAGCGACTCCCACTTCATCAAATATTAGTGAACCTGGGTGATCTTCTGATATATCAACACCATGTAAATTTTCAAAAAAACTCCATTCCTTTAGAATTCGACCTATGCAAAACCCAATATCTCCTGCAACTCCACTAACAAGAACTTTCATTGCTACTTCCTTTCGAGAACCCTTATTAGATAACTGTTGGTTGGATCGAATCTTAAGATGTCACTTTTAAGTCGTTCACAAGAAAAATTTATTTTGTAGGGCAAGATAGCCTTATTTGATGTATCTAAAACAAAAATACTTGCTAAAGCACTTTGGTCTCTTGGTTGCCCAACAGAGCCCGGATTAATTAAATATCTATTGTTATTGCACCATATAAAAGGGTGATGTGTATGCCCTAGCACAGTTACGTCACTATTTGAAAGTTGATCAATCAATGTATCAGTCGACTCATTGGGATAGATATATTTGTCCTCATCGTGTATGGAGCCGTGTGCAAGTGTCAACGTTACATCATCTAGTTTTGTAGTCAATTTGGTCGGAAGATTTTTTAACCAAGTTATTTGTGATGTTGTCAGCTGCTCTTTTGATCGCAAGTAAGATGAACCATATTTTTTTGTAAATTTTTCCATAAGAGCTTCATCAGATATGGCGCCAAGAAAATTTCTGTCATGGTTACCTCTAATGCAGAAAATATCTTCTCTATTCATGCATAAATCGATAACTTCGTTGGCATAATAATAATAACCCACAAGGTCACCTGCGACGTAAATTCTGTCTATGTTTTTTTGCTCAATAAATCTCAAAACTGCATTGAAAGCCTCTATGTTTGAGTGGATATCAGATAAGAGAGCTATCTTCATCTTGATAGCCAATAATTTTCAGCCTCGATTTTTAAAGCCTCAAGGATTGGTAAATCAATTGTCATTTTCTGGGAATTGAGACATATATCTTTTTTAACAAGATAGGGAAAACTGCCTACCTCACGATTTCCATTATTTTTAGTAAAAGCAAACGAACCATTTACCACGTCTACTAATTTTTTACTTGTTATATGTCCAACGTTCGAGAGATCAGTAATTCCTATGGGATTTGAATTTAAAACTTTTATTATTGCCTTTGCTGCGTCATCTTTTCGAACTAAAGAATATTTAAATGAAGGCTCAGTAATCAACTCGCTTCCCAATGAGGACAATTCACACAAGCGTTGGAACCTATTTGAGTAGTCATCTGCTGAAAAAACAAATGGAAGCCTAAATATAGTCGTTATATCCATCAACTCCGATGAGTACAGTCTAACTTCTGATTGAATTTTACGCTTTGTATAACCATCGATATTAATCAGGTTAAAATTTTCAGGCAGTTTTTTTTCTGAAAATAAATGATAGTCAAAATGGTTGTATACAAAAAAACTTGAAATCATAATGTAGTGATTTAATTCACTGATAAACCCTTGTTCATACAAGTTTGATATACCTTGGCTATCTTCTCCATCAAAGTTAACCATATCCAATATTATATTTGGACTAAAATTTATAAAAACTTTCTTAAGCTCAGAGCTATTTTTCCTATCGCATACAAAGTGCTTACCTTTCGTTTTTTCTTCAGATCGACTTAGAGTTGCAATTTCAAAATTTTTTTTTGTAATTTGATTAACAATAGCTTTTCCTAGATATCTTGTTCCACCTAGAATAAGAATTCTTATCATGATTTTTTTCTAGCTTTAGCTAACGAACCTTTAAGCATTCTAGTAGTTAGATTAAGCTTCTTAAGTTTTTTGATTAATAAATCTAAAGTATCAAATGTATTTTTATTATTAATAAAAAAGTTCACGAAAAAATATATTTAACCTATAAAGTTTTTGTTAGCAATCTTTATTAATCACTCAAAAAAGAACTCAATTTTCAGCAAACTCATTGAGTCAATTAATAAACTCAATTTATAAAAGATGTAGACTTTCAATCGTGACTACAGACAGAGGTGGACGCTCATTCATCACCGCGTTAGCTAAATAAAATGTTAATACCAAAGTGACAATGAATTTAGCAAGATATAAAAATTTAAGTACCACCCAGTGTTATATTGAAGTGAGTGATGAGCAGTTTAAAAATGCTGTTGAATTAATTTAGATTTGGTGGGCGAAGAGAGAATCGAACTCTCACTTCTTGCGAAACACGATTTTGAGTCGTGCGCGTCTACCAGTTCCGCCATTCGCCCTATATATTCAATTAAATTATATTTAAATAGTATAAGAACTAAATTTATATTAAAACCAAAAAATGTTTCAAACACTTTACAAAAAATGTTTAGCATTGGCTGCACATAAAAGTTCAAATTTTTATTTAGGGCTTGTATCTTTTATAGAAAGTTCTTTTTTTCCTATACCTCCAGATGCAATGATAATCCCAATGGTTATTGCTAAAAAAAAGGAATATCTGAAAATATTTTTAATAGCATCAATATTTTCAGTTCTTGGAGGAATCTTTGGATATTTGATAGGTTATTTATTTTTTGATTTAGCAATGTATTTAATCGAATTTTATGGTTATCAAGATAAAGTTGAAAATTTAAAATTAAGCATGTCTCTAGGTAGTGGACTCCTCACATGGCTGAGTATTCTTTTTTTAGCTGGCTTTACTCCATTACCCTATAAAGCCTTTACGATTTCAAGTGGTTTAATTGCTTTTAATCTTCCTATTTTTATAATTGTTAGTTTAATTTCAAGAAGCCTAAGATTTTTTATAGTTGCCTATTTATCTTATAAATTTGGAGAATTATTTACAGATTACATGGAAAAACATGGATCAAAATGGTTCACCATAATTGGAATTATTATAGTTATAATATTTATTATTATTTATTTATTTTTTAAATTTAATGGTTGAGATTAACAAAACAATTATATTAAAATTAATTTTTTTAATTAGTATTATTGCTTTATCTTCAGCATTTTTTATTGAATATGTTTTAGGTCATCAACCCTGTAACTTGTGTATATTGGAAAGAATTCCATACCTCTCAGCATTAATAATTATTATCCTAAATTATAAATTTGTTTATTTTGAAAAATATTTCATTCTTTCTCTTATTTTAATTTTTTTAGCTGCTACTATTTTATCTTTATATCATTTAGGTATTGAGCAAGGTTTTATTGAAGAATCATTGGTTTGTGATTTAAAAAATGGCTCCAATTTACTATCAAAAGAAGACATATTAAGACAGTTGCAAGAAAAGAATGTAAGCTGCAAAGATGTTACATTTAAAATTTTAGGATTATCCCTTACAAGTTACAATATTATAATATCAATATTAATAGTATATTGTACAACAAGAGCTTATTTAAGTTATGAAAACAATAAGTAAAAAGAAAATAGAAGAATTTATTAGAGTTGATCATGCTGGGGAGCGTGGTGCTGTTAAAATTTATGAAGGACAGTTGCTTGCTCTAAACACATTGGTTAAAGATGAAACTTTAAAAAAAACAATTGAGGAAATGAAAGTTCATGAAAAAGAACATTCTGATTTTTTTGAAGAAGAAATTAAAAAAAGAAATATAAAACCTACAAAATTTTTACCCTTATGGGATTTATTAGGTGTAGGATTAGGTTTTGGTTCAACGTTACTTGGTAATAAAGCGGCTATGCTTTGCACTGCTTCTGTTGAAGAAGTGATAGATGAGCATTATTTAAACCAAATAAAACAACTTGATAATAGTGAACCAAAACTTAAAAAAAAAATAATTAAATTTAGAGAAGATGAATTAAATCATAAAGATATTGCCTATGAAAAAGGTGCTACTAAAGAAGGTCCATACTCTATATTAGATAAAATTATTAAAACTGGATCAAAAATTGCAATAAATATTTCTGAGAAAATTTAAGACTCTAGTTCTACATCCCAATATAAGTAATCCATCCAGCTTTTATGTAAAAAATTTGGTGGAAAATTTTTACCATTTTTGTGTAGATCCTCTGTTGATGGTCGATAGGGGTACTGATGCAACTTCATCCCTGAATGTTTTAATAGTTTTCCACCCTTTTTCACATTGCATGCAGAACAAGCTGTTACAACATTATCCCAATTAGTTTCGCCCCCTTTTGATCTAGGTAATAGATGATCAAAAGTTAACTCTTCATTGCTTCCACAATATTGACAGGAAAATTTATCTCTTAAAAACACGTTAAATCTAGTAAAACTTGGCTTGCTTTGAGGAACAATATAATCCTTTAATGCGATGACACTTGGTAATTTCATATTAAATGATGGACTTCTTATAGTTCTATCGTAATTACTAACAATAATAACTCGATCAAGAAAAACTGATTTAACAGTATCCTGCCATGACCATAAAGACAACGGGTAGTAACTCAAAGGTCTATAGTCTGCATTGAGTACTAGCGCAGGACACTTTTCTAATGAAACATCTTGTTCTATAAAATTGTTCATTAAATAATTTTAACTTAGTTAAACAATTTTATCAATAATAAGAGATATTAAATTTTTTTTAAAATAAAATTTAAAGCTGTACTTGATGCTTCAATAGGAATATTATGATCACAATTTTTTATTAATAATGTATCAACTTTAACGTTGTTTCTGATTAAAAAATCTTTTGCTTCTAGTAAATGTGTTGATGGGACAATTTGATCAGCTTCTCCATGTATAAGTAATGTTTCAGTATTATTTTTGATTCTGTTTTTTAAATCTTTTTGATTTATTATCTTTCCGGAAAAACCAACTATACATGAAAACTTTTCTTCAAATGTAAGACCAACATTTAAAGACATCATGCATCCCTGACTGAATCCAGATAAACAGATTTGATTATTTGATAACTTAAACTCTTGTTTTATTTCATTAATAAATTTTTTTAAAACCTCTTCAGCTTTAATTGATTGCTCTAATATGTAATCAGTATCCTCTTTTGTTAAATCAAACCACTGATAACCAGAAGGATTTATAGCGCATGGCTCATGACCATTCGGACAAACAAATACTGTATTAGGCATATGTCTTTTCCAGTTTAAAGATAGCATGCTTATATCCTTTCCATCACCTCCATAACCATGAAGCAAAATAATAGCATTATTAATTTTAACACCTTCTTCTGGTTTAATAATTATTGAATCTAGGCAAAATGTCATAGTTGATAAATTATGTTTTTTATTTCAAAAAACAATCTAAAATAAAAATATGATATCAGGAATATTTGTAAAAGTTTTATCAATAGCTCTTTTGATTGCTGTGGGAATAGTTTTAATTTTAGGCATAGGTACTCTTTTTAAAGGTGGAGAAACTAGTAAAAAATATTCAAACAAATTGATGCAATTAAGAGTTCTTCTCCAATTTATTGCTATTATTGCTTTGGTTGGCTTTGCTTACTTTTTTAAAAATTAGTAATATTTTTTTATCCAATTAACGAAATTTGTATCTTCAAAATCAATTGAACCTATTATTCTAGCAAATTCTTGACCCTCTTTATTAATTAGAATTGTTGTAGGCACACCTCTTAAGGTAAACATTTTTGCTAATGTAGTAGGTGGGTCAAAATAAGGTTCAAAATTTTTAATGTTTAGATCTATAAAAAATTTATTAACTTTGTGTAAAGTTTCTTTACCTATATTAATTGGAAAAATTTTTATTTTATCCAATTCTGAGTTAGCTTGGAGTTTATCTAAAGATGGCATTTCATCTTTACAAGGTTCACACCAGGTCGCCCAAAAATTCAATATCAATAAGTTGCCAGTATATTCATTGATATTAATTTCTTGATCATTTTTGTCTAAAAAAATAACATTATCGTATGTTTTTGGTATTTTATGGATTACAATATTTTTAATACCGGGTAGTTCTTCAGCTACAACATTTGTTATCAAAAAAATAAATATTATTAAAAATCTCATATTAAATAGGTATAATTAAATATCATGACAAAAAATAAAAACAACCAAGCAATCTGGAACTCGCGAATAAAAAAAAATGCGTCAAGTTTGTTTCAAAAAGTTGGTAATTCAATAGATATTGACAAAAGACTCTACAAAGAAGACATCCAGGGATCAATTGCTCATGTTGAAATGCTTTTTAAACAAAAAATAATTTCATTTAAAATAAAAAATAAAATTATTTATGGACTAACAAAAATTGATAAGGAAATCGCAAAAAATAAATTTGAGTTTAATAAAAAATATGAAGATATTCATATGAATATCGAAAAAAGACTTTTTCAAATTATAGGTGAAGAAGCTGGCTATGTTCACACTGCAAGATCAAGAAATGATCAAGTAATTACTGATTTTAAAATTTGGATGAAAAATTCGACCAACGAAATAAATAGTAATATTAATAAAGTTATTAAGAGCTCAATCAAGTTAGCCGAAAAAAATGTTGAGACTATCATGCCTGGATTTACACATCTTAAAAATGCTCAGGCCATATCTTTTGCACATTATTTGATGTCTTATGTAGAAATGTTTAATAGAGATAAAAAGAGATTTTCTAATAATTTAGAAAGTTTAAATGAAAATCCCTTAGGTGTTGCAGCTTTAGCAGGAACATCATTTAATATAGATAGAAATTATACAACCAAAAAACTTGGTTTTAAAATACCTACAAGTAATTCTATTGATACAGTTTCAGATAGAGATTTTGTTTTAGATTTTTTATACGCTTCATCAGTATGTGCTATGCATATTTCTAGAATTGCTGAAGAGTTAATTATTTGGAATTCTGATGGTTTTAACTTAATCAATTTATCTGATAAAGTTGTTACTGGATCGTCGATAATGCCACAAAAAAAGAATCCAGATCTTTTAGAATATTTGCGTGGAAAATCAGGAAGCGCTTATGGAAATTTATTTTCGATGCTTACAATTTTAAAAGGCTTACCATTGTCTTATTTTAAAGATTTACAAGACGACAAGGAAATTGTTTTTAAATCAAACGATAATCTTAATAATTGTTTAAAAATTTTTGATGAAGTACTAAAAAATTGCAATCCAAATAAGAGTAGAATGTTAGAACTTGCTAATTCTGGATACATTACAGCAACTGATTTAGCTGACTATCTTGTAAAAAATCACTCAATTTCTTTTAGAAAAGCATATCAAAAAACTGCAGCTGTAGTTAATTTTGCTGAAAAAAGAAAAAAGAAGTTAAATGAATTAACTTTAGATGAATTAAAAAAAATTGAACCTAAACTTAAAGAAGATGTATTAAAAGTATTTAACTTAAAAAATTCAATTAATTCGAAAAAATCTTATGGTGGAACTTCTTTTGATAATATTAAAAAAATGATAATGAAATATAAAAAAGAAAAATGATAAAAAAATTTACCATAATTATATTTTTATTTTGTGTACTAATTTCTTGTGGAAAGAAAGGTGATCCTAAATACGTAGATCCAGATAAAAAAGCAGAAATAAAAGAAGTTTTAATTAACTTAACCTAATGAAATACATAAATAAAAAATTAACAATAGAAAAAATTAGTCTCCAAAAAATTGCAAATAAATTTGGAACTCCATTTTATTCTTATTCTTATTCTAAATTAAAAGAAAATATTAATAATTTTAAAAAAAGCTTTAGATCTTTTTCTCCACTTATCTGCTTTGCAGTCAAATCCAACACAAATGTTAATATAATTAGAGAAATTAAAAAATTTGGATTAGGTGCTGATGTTGTTTCAGTAGGAGAACTGATGATGGCACTAAAAGCAGGTATTAATCCAAGTAAAATAGTATTTTCTGGTGTTGGTAAAACAACAAATGAAATAAGCTTTGCTATTGATAAAAGAATTTTGCTTATTAACGCTGAGTCTTTAAGTGAAATAAAAGAAATAAATCGAATAGCAAAATCAAAAAATAAAAAAATAAAAATTGGTGTAAGACTCAACCCAAATACAGATCCAAAAACATTAAGTCAAATATCAACTGGGAAAAAAGAAAATAAATTTGGTGTAAATAAAAATACATTCTATGAAATTATCAATTATTGCAAGAATTCAAAAAATATTGATTTAAAATGTCTAAGCGTTCATATAGGCAGTCAGATTTTAGATCATAGACCTTATGAAAAAATGCTTAAGGCGGTCAGTCAAATTCTCAATAAAACAAATCATAAATTTGAATTTATAGATCTAGGTGGAGGTATGGGCATTACTTACACTGATAAAAATAAAAAACTTAATTATAAAAAATACAATAAAGCTATTCTTAAATTTTTAAGAAAACATAAAGTTAAAATTATATTTGAGCCAGGTAGATCAATTATTGGCGATACCGGGACATTAGTGTCAAAAATAATCTATATAAAAGATAGCGGAAGTAAAAAATTTATAATTTTAGATGCCGCAATGAATGATTTAATGAGACCTGCTTTATATGGTGCTTTTCATAAAACCTTACCTGTTACAAAATCTAACAAAACATCAAAAAAAACATATGAATTTGTAGGTCCTATTTGTGAAAGTACAGATAAATTTGTTACATTAAAAAAATTTCAAGTGTTGAGTGAAAAAGATTTAATAGCAATATGTGATGTGGGAGCTTATGGAATGTCACTTAGTTCAAATTATAATTTAAGACCTAAACCAATTGAATTATTAATAAAAGGATCAAAAATTAAAGTAATAAGAAAAAGACAAAAGCATAAAGATATAATTTAGCTTTTGACAAAAATGATAAGAAACTTTTTATTTTCAATATTGTTTTTCACTGGAATCATCTTAATTTCGATAATTTTTTTACCATCATTTTTTTTGCCTAAACAGGTTGTTTTGATAGGAGGAAAATTAATGGGCCATTGGGCCAGTTTTTGTTTAAAGTTTGTTCTTTCAGTAAAAATTTCAATCAAAGGAAGAGAAAATATTATTAATAATGAAAAATTTTTTATAGCAGCATCTCATCAATCAATGTTTGAAACTTTTTATTTACAAACTATCTTTAAATCACCTGTATTTATTCTAAAAAAAGAATTATTTTTAATTCCAATATTTGGTTGGTATTTAAAAAAAATAGGATCAATTTCAATTAAAAGAAACAAAGTTACAAAAGACAACTTGAGTTTTTTTGATGATATTTCAAAAATGATGGTTAATTCTAACAGACCTTTAATTATTTTTCCTCAAGGAACTAGAGTTCTTCCAGATGAAAGACCGCCTTTTAAAAAAGGTGCTTCAAGAATTTATGAAGAGCTGAATGTTACTTGTCAGCCGGTTGCAATTAATTCTGGATATGTGTGGCCTAAAAAAGGTAAAAAAAAATCTAATAAAACGATTACAATCTCTATTCTAAAACCAATTCCTTCTGGGTTAACAAAAGAAAATTTTATTCAAATTCTTGAAAAAAATATTTATTCAGAGTTAGATTTAATTAATTAACCCTTCATGGGCATAACAACAAAAATACTATCAAAATCACCCGGATCTTTTATTAGTGCTGGTGAACCAGTATCATTAAAGAAAATTTCAACTCTGTCTCCATCTAGTTGTGAAGCAACATCTATCAAATATCTAGAGTTAAAACTAATCTTTAAATCATGATCAAACTTAACAGTTAAGGTTTCTTTACCATCACCACTGTTAGTATTATTTACTGACAGATCTAAAGTGTCTTTAGATAAATTGAATTTAACACCATCTTTTTTATCTAATGAAACAGATGCCACTCTATCAACTGAGTTTAAAAATAATTTTAAGTCTATTTCTAATTTTTTTTGATTATTTTTAGGTATAACTTGAATGTAATTTGGAAATTTTCCATCAATAAGTTTTGAAATTAAAATACTATTATTTAATTCAAATTTTATTTTTGATTTCACATTTGAAACTTTTACATCTCCGTCATAGCTATCTAATAAAGAGCAAAGTTGAAAAATAGTTTTTTTTGGTAAAATTATTGGATCAAAATCAATTTTTTCTTCTAATCTAACTTTTGAAATAGACATTCTATGACTATCAGTTGCAACTGCAGTTAAATAATTTTTATCCTCAACTTCTGTTTGATGAAAATAAATGCCACTTAGATAATGTCTTGTTTCATCATTAGAAACTGAAAATTTACACTTATTTAATAATTTTAAAAGTTGTTTTGATTTAATTATAAATTCATTTTGATTAAAATTTTCATCTGTCAGTGGAAACTCTGTTGCACTTATACAATTCAAATTAAAAATAGATTTTTCAGACTCTACTTGTAATTTGCTTATATCTGTTAGAGAAAGATTTATTTTTTTTCCTGAGTTAAACTTTCTTATAATATCATACATGATTGAGGAGGTTGTGGTTGTTTTGCCCTCCTCTAGAATTTCTACATTATTTAATTGATGTATAAATATTAAATCTAGATCAGTCGCAGTGATAGTAAGTTTTGAATTACTTACATCTAACAAAATATTAGAAAGTATTGGTAATGTGCTTCTTTTTTCAATAACTCCTTGGCAATAATTTAATGCTTGCTGAAGATCCTGTTGATTAACGTTAAATTTCATTTTCTTTATTATTATATAAAATCTGGTTTTTTAATTTATTTATATTATCAACCATCTCAGGATCTTTTTCTTTTATCTTTTCAATAGTTTTTACTGAATGAATTATTGTTGTATGGTCTCGGTTAGAAAACTCTCTTCCAATTTCGGGTAATGATTTAGAAGTCAAAATTTTAGTTAAATAAATTGCTGTTTGCCTAGGTCTTACTAAATATCTTGATCTTCTAGATGATAGCATTTCATTTTTGCTAATTTTGAAAAACTTACAAACAATTGTCTGAATTAGATCTATTGTAACCTTATTTTCTGCTAAATTTAATAAATCCTTTAAAACTACTTTAGTTTCAGCAAGATTTGGAACTTTGTTGTAAATTCTTGAAAATGAAACAACTCTGTTTATTGCACCAACTAATTCCCTTACACTTCCAGTTATTTCATTACTTATAAAATCTTGAATTTCTCTAGAAACTTGTAATTGTTCTGAATACAAAGCATTCAATTCTTCAGTTTTTTTTTCAACTATTTTTTTTCTTAGCTCAAGGTCTGGCTTTTGAATATCAACAACTAATCCACCTGAAAATCTTGATTTAATTCTTTCTTGAATCCTTGATAATTTATTTGGTGCTCGATCAGCTGATACTATTATTTGAGATCCCTTATCAAGTAATGCATTAAATGTATGAAAAAACTCCTCCTGCATAGCCTCTTTTCCACTTATAAACTGGATATCATCGATTAATAAAATATCTGTATTTCTAAAATATTCTTTAAACTTAACCATGTCGTTTGATTTAATTGATTTTACAAACTGATACATAAAACGTTCAGCAGAAATAAACATTACTTTGTTATTTTTTTTAAGCTCTAAACCTATTGAATTTAATAAGTGAGTTTTTCCCATTCCAACACCACCATAAATATAAAGTGGATTATAATGAGATATATTTTCTGAAACTTTTAAAGAAGCCTCGTAAGCTAATTTGTTACTTGAACCTGTTATAAAATTATCAAATCTTTTATTTGGATCAATTCGATTATACTGAAGGTAAGAGTCTTTTATAAATGAAACATTTTCATTAGTATTATTCTCCTTAATATTATTTTCTTTTAAAGTGATATCTTGAGCTTTTTCAACTATTTTGAATTCAATTCTAATAATATCTTTCTTATATACTTTAATTATTTGTAATATTTGGTCTAAATACCTTGATGTAATCCAGTCTCTAATAAATCTTGTTGGAACTGATAATAATAAGTAATTATTGAATTCCTCAACAAAAGAAATCTTTTTTAACCAGCTCTCATAAATTTCTAAGCCTAGTTTATTTTTCATTTCATTCTGTACTTGCTTCCATTCAAAGCCTTCAGAAGAAAAATTATTAAAATTTTTTGTATTTGTTATTTTATTCATAACTCAAGGGGAAGTCTCAGTTAGAACGATTTAAAAAAATTTGCAACAAGTTAATAAGAAAAATAAAAAAAAAATAAAATCTATGATTGTGATTTATAATGTTGCAGATAAATTTTAGTTTAGATTTAAAATTAAAATTTAAAATTGAATCAAATATAGATTGAATCAATAAATTGATTGAATTAAAATTGAATCAAACATAGATTGAATGACTATAATCCAAATATTTACTAAATCTAAATATAGTAACTTAAAACAAATATTAAATATATAATGTAGATATCAGAAGTTGTTTAAAAATTTAGCTAACGTTTAGATTGCAGCTATTTTTTTTGTAATTCTAGAAACGTTTCTAGAAGCATTTTGCTTTTTTATTATTCCTGTTTTAGCAATTTTCATCAACTCAGAGTTTAACTTTGGTAAAAATTTTAGAGCTTCATCTTTCTTCTTATTATCAATTAGAAGGTTCATTTTCTTAAGAGCGTTTCTAAACCTACTCTTTCTAGCTTTATTTACCACTGTTTGTTTAGAAATTCTTCTAATTCTCTTAATTGCTGATTTTGTGTTTGCCATCTGCGCAGGGGTATAGCTTGAGAATTTATAGTGGTCAACTAAATATTTAACTATTTTTGACAGGAAACACAAAAAAAAGTTGATCTATTTGATGTTATTTTTTTTTTTATAATACCTTTGCACTTCGTGCGCTTACAATTAGCTCCGTCTTGCTGATAAACTTTAAACTCCTTTTGAAAATTACCTTTATTACCTAAGATATCTTTAAAATCTCTTATGCTTGAACCTCCCTTATTAATTGCTTGTTGAAGAATTTTCTTAGAATTTAAAATAATACTTAAACATTCATTTTTATTAAGTCTTTTTGCCTTTTTAAATGGATTTATTTTACTAGCGAAAAGAATTTCACTTGCATAAATATTACCTATCCCAGACACAAATCTCTGGTCAAGTAAGAAACTTTTTATATCCTTATTTTTATTCTTAAAATAATTAACTAAATAATTTAAGTTAAATTTATCGCTAAAGGGTTCAGGTCCCATTAATTTAAATCTTTTTTTTAAATCTTGATGATTTTTGATTATTTCGAAAAATCCAAAGCGTCTTGGATCATTATAAATTACTTTCAAGCTATCAAATACAAATTCTGCATGATTGTGTTTTTTAGGTAAAAAAGGTGAATGATAAAAACTAGTATTCGTAAATTTTAGAGGCTTTTTGTTATCAAGAATATGGATTGTTCCCGACATTCCTAAGTGAATTAAGCAATAATCTTCATTCTGAAAATGGATTATCAAATATTTAGAAAATCTACTAACTTCAATTATTTTTTTATTTTTAAGAAAACTTTCAAAATCACTTGGTATTTTAAATCTTAAATTCCTATTTCTAATTATTACTTTTTTTATGCTTTTTTTTTTGATCTTTTTATGAAGGGATTGTCTAACAATTTCTACTTCTGGTAATTCTGGCATTTGATACTATATTCAGTATATATTTTTTTATGCAACAAAATCTTCAAAATAAAAAAGGACTTGTAGAAAATGTATTTAATCAGGTCTACAACAAATATGACTTGATGAATGACTTTATGTCTATGGGTGTACATAGATATTGGAAAAAAAGTTTAATCAATATGATGAGTCCGAGAGTTAGTAGAAAATTAATAGATGTTGCATGTGGGACAGGGGATGTTGGAAAGTTATTTTTAGATAGCACAAATAAAGAGGCTGAAATTACTTGTGTAGATCCTAATAAAGGAATGGTTAGCCAAGGAAAACAAAAATTATCTAATTACAAAAATGTAAAATGGGTTATTTCTCCAGCAGAAAAATTACCAATAAAAGACAATTCATTTGATTATTACACTATTAGCTTTGGGCTAAGAAATACAAAAAATTTAAATAAAGCACTTTCAGAAGCTTATAGAGTTTTAAAGCCTGGCGGACGCTATCTATGTCTGGAATTTTCTAAGATTCAAAATTCAAATCTTGATTTGGCATATAAAAATTATTCAAAACTTATTCCTATTATTGGTCAGTTTGTAGTTGGAGAAAAAGAACCTTACGAATATTTAATCAAAAGTATTGAACAATTTATTAATCAAGATGAATTAATAGAGTTAATGGAAAAAAATAATTTTCATAAATGTTCTTATAGAAATCTCTCTGGTGGTATTGTTTCAATTCATAGTGGTTGGAAAATTTAATGATTAAAAAACTTATTACTTTATTTAAATTAGGAAGAAAAATTGCAAAATCAGATATTTTAAAAATTGCATCAAAATTTAAAAAACCTCCTTTAGCTATAAAAATATTGTTCCAAATTTTATCCATTTCATTTGAAAAAAAGGAACAAAATAATTTAATTGAAGATGATGGAGAAAGACTATCTAGGTCATTAGAATCTATGGGTACAACTTTCATCAAACTTGGACAATTTCTTGCTACTAGACCTGATATAATTGGAGAAGAATTATCTTTAAAGCTAGAAAAACTTCAAGATCGATTGCCCCCTTTTTCAATTCATGAAGCAAAAGAAATTATTAAAGAAGATCTCGGCATCGATGCGTTTAATTCTATAATTGATTTAAGTGAACCAGTTGCTGCTGCTTCGATTGCACAAGTTCATAAAGCAAAAATAAATGACAATGGAACTATTAAAGATGTAGCAATAAAAATTTTAAGACCAAATATAAAAAAAATATTCAATGAAGAAATAGATGCGATGATGTTATTTGCGTTTATTATTGAGTCATTTGTAAAAAAAACAAAAAGATTAAAACTTGTTGAAGTTGTTTTTTTACTTAAAGAAATAACTAATCTTGAAATGGATTTAAGATTCGAAGCTGCTGCAGCAAATGAATATGCAGAAAATACAAAAAATGATGCTGGATTTAAAGTTCCTGAGATTTATTGGAATTTTACTAGTGAAAATGTAATGACTTTGGATTGGATAGATGGAATTTCAATAAGAGAAGCTGAGGAGCTTAAGAAAAGAAATTTAGATACTAATAAAATAGCTGAAGATATTATCCAACATTTTTTGAGACATGCTGTAAGAGATGGTTTTTTTCATGCAGACATGCATCAAGGAAATATTTTTGTTGATAATAGTGGCCAGATTGTCCCTATAGATTTTGGGATTATGGGTAGATTAGATAAACTTAGTAAAAGGTTTTTAGCAGAAATTTTATTTGGATTTATTCAAAGAGATTATCGCAAAGTAGCTGAAGTTCATTTGGTTGCTGGATTAGTTCCTAAAGAAGTGCCAATCGATGATCTAGCTCAAGCTTTGAGATCTATTGGTGAACCTATATTTGGTCAAGAAGTAAAAGATATTTCAGGAGGTAAATTACTCAAACAATTGTTTGATGTAACAGAAAAGTTTAATATGCAAACTCAACCTCAATTATTAATGTTGCAAAAAACTATGGTTGTTGTTGAAGGTGTAGCAAGAAAATTAAATCCAAACACAAATATTTGGACAACTTCTAAGCCTGTACTAGAAAATTGGCTTAAAGAAACCAAAGATCCAATTAATAATTTAAATGAAACTTTAAAAAATACATCTGAAGTGATTAAACGTTTACCAGAATTTCCTGAGATTATGGATAAAGCAAATCAAGCATTAACGTTTTTAGCTAGTGGTCAAATTCCACAAAATTCAAATTCTTACACCGCTCTGAATGATAAGAAATCAGAAATGATAGCATTTAGAAATCAGTCTATTATTGGTTTATTACTTCTTGTAATTTTTGGCCTTATAGTATTTTAATTCTGCAGATGAAAAATTTGTTAAATAAAAAAATACTATTTATTATCTGTGGAGGAATATCTGCTTATAAAAGTCTTGAAACAATTAGGCTTTTTAAAAAGAATGGTGCAGAAATAAAGACAATTCTTACAACAAGTGCAAAAGAGTTTGTAACTCCGCTTTCAATAACATCACTTTCTCAAGGTAAGGTTTATAGTGATTTATTTAGTGTAGAAAATGAGGCTGAAATGGATCATATTTCACTTTCAAGATGGGCAGATATAATTGTAATTGCACCTGCAACGGCAAATACAATTTCGAAACTGGCTCAAGGAACAACTGATGATTTAGCATCCACTGTTGTTTTGGCATCAGATAAAGACATTATTTTAGCACCAGCAATGAATGTAAGAATGTGGGAGCATCCAACTACTAAAACAAATATAAAAAAATTAAAAGGGTTTGGATATAAACTAATAGGTCCAGATGTTGGTGATATGGCATGTGGTGAATATGGCGAGGGTAAAATGTCAGATCCATCAGTAATTGCTGAAGAAGTTGATAAATATTTCTTAACTCAAAAAAATAATAAAAAATTTAAAGCATTAGTTACAGCAGGTCCAACTAATGAGTACATAGATCCAGTTCGTTTTATTACAAATAAATCAAGTGGCAAACAAGGATATGAATTAGCAAAATCATTATCCAAAAAAGGTTTTGATACAACATTAATATCAGGTCCAACTAATCTTGAAGTAACTAAAGATATTAATCTTATAAAAGTTGAAACAGCAGATGAAATGTTAGTTGCTACTCAAGAAAATTTACCTGTTGATGTAGCAATTTTTTCTGCTGCGGTAGCTGATTTTAAGATTAACAAAAAGTATGAAAATAAAATTAAAAAACAAGAGAACTTAAACTTAAATTTAGAAAAGAATGTAGACATACTTCATTATGTGTCTAACCATAACTCTATGAGACCTGAACTTGTAATAGGATTTGCAGCAGAAACTAATCAGATCGATAAAAATGCAGAGAAAAAATTAAATAAGAAAAATTGTGACTGGATAATTTCTAATGATGTATCAAATAAAGATATAGGATTTAATTCTGATTATAATGAGGTAACAATTCATTATAAAAACAAAGACGTTAAAAAAGAAAAACTTTCATATAAAAAAAAATCTGGAATTTCTGATGAAATAGTTGATAGAATAATTGATCAATTAAATTAATGGCAAAAGTTCTTATCAAAAAGTTAGACCCTGCGGTTGAATTACCGGCTTACAAAACAGAAGGTGCATCTGGCATGGATTTAATGGCATTAGTAAAAGAACCCATCAATCTTAAACCAAACTCATCATGTTTAGTTCCAACAGGGCTTGCTGTTGCATTTTCAACTGATTTCGAAATCCAAATAAGGCCAAGATCTGGTTTAGCTGCAAAAAACAGTATAAGTGTTTTAAATACACCTGGAACTATTGATAGTGATTACAGGGGAGAAATAAAAGTAATCCTTTTTAATCACGGGAAAAATGATTTCTTGATAAATAATAAGGATAGAATAGCACAAATGATTTTAACTCCTGTAATTAAAATGGATCTTGAGGAAACTGATGATCTACCAGAAACAATTAGAGGAGAGGGTGGGTTTGGCTCAACAGGAAAATGAGCAAAAATTTAAACAAAAAAGAAATAGAGAAATTCTCAAGGCAAATAATTCTTAAAAATATTGGGGCCATAGGTCAAAAAAAAATTTTATCTTCAAAAGTCTTGATAGTTGGTATGGGTGGTCTAGGTTGCTCAGTAGCAGAATTTTTAACTAGATCGGGTATTGGTACACTTGGGATTGCAGATCATGATACTGTAAGTCTCTCTAATATCCACAGACAAAGTCTGTATAATGAAAAAGATATAAATCAATTAAAAGTAAAGATTGCAAAAAAAAAATTAAATAAAATTAATCCAAAGACAAAAATAAATATTTTTAATTTAAAATTAAATAAAAATACATTTGAAAAAATTATTAAAAATTATGACTATATTGTTGATGGGACTGATAACTTTGAAAGTAAATTTTTAATAAATGATTTAAGTCTAAAATATAAAAAATTTCTAGTCACTGGTGCTATAAGTAAGTTTGATGGACACATTTTTACTTTTAATTTTACCAACAAAAAAGATCCTTGCTTGAGATGTTTTTATCAAGAAGACACAATATCTGATGAAATTTTAAATTGTGAATATGAGGGAATTTTAGGAACTGTTGCAGGCACAATAGGTACATTACAGGCAAATGAAGTTTTGAAAAAAATATTAAATATTGGACAAAATTTAAATGGATACATTCTAATTCTAGATCTATTAAATTTAAATTTCAGAAAAGCAAAAATTAATAAGAGAAAAAAATGTCTATGCAATTAAAAGTAAAAAAAATTTATATAGTATTTTTTTTATTATTTTTTACTCACATTTCGGTTGCTGATGAAATTTTTGTATCTCTTAAAAAAAATAAAGTAAATGTTCGCTACGGGCCAAGTTTTGAATCTGATATTAAATACGTTTATAAAAAAATAAATCTTCCATTAAAACAAATTGATGAAAAAGAAAATTTCAGGCGAATTATAGATTTAAAAAATAACAGTGGGTGGATTCATATCTCTCAATTAAAAAAAAATAATTCTGTAATAGCCACGAAAGATAAAGTTTTATTTAAAAAACCTACATCTTTTGCTAAACCAATTGCTCAAATAAAAGAGGGAAGATTATTAATTATAGAAAAATGTGAACAAAATTGGTGCAAAATTACATCAGAAGAGTTTGAAGGTTGGATTAAAACAGATAATATTTGGGGACTATATTAACTAAAATCAGTAGATAAAGAGGCTATATTTTCTTCAGATAATCTTGTGCTATGAGAATATTCTTTGTGATCAATTCCAAGCTCAATTTCTGAGCTATTAGATTGAAATTTTTCTATTTGATCATCAGTAAAATTAAAATGAATAAACTGTACTGAAGAAGCTTTTCCCTCAGCAGAGGTTCTATCAACATCTTCTTCTGGAACTGCTTTAATTTTCTCACCATCTATTTTCATAAATACTGTTTCTTCTATTCCACCAACTTTTCCAAGAAACGCAGCCCTTGAAATAGGATTATCTATTTCAAACATTAAAGTTGCAGTTAGTTCTTTGCCGTTAGGTATTAAAGGATTGTACGCAGATAACTCATCATGAAGTTGCTCGTCACCACCTTTTTCAATATACAACATTTCTTGTACTTGGGCTAACATTGTTTCATAACTTTCAAAATAAAAAGTGGCATAAGGACCTAAAGCAACTCTTCTATTTTTTTTATAATCAACAATGTTTTTTCTTAATTCACGTCTCTTTTCTGTATAAACATCTAAAGGAATGATGTCTTCTTTTTGAATTTCTCTTTTTTCTCTCGGCATGATCATAAGTTATAACTTTTTGCAATCAATTCGATAGGATGTAGTGCCTCATCATTAGATATGTTTGTATCAACTTCTAATTGTTTTAAATGTTTACCAGCTAAAGGACAATCAGAAGCCATATACTTATTATTTTTAGTTTTTATTTGTCTAGCTGTAGGTCTTCCAACTTTATTTGCTAAATCATGAGTTTCTTTCATTACTCCAAAAGTTCCTCCATGACCCGCGCATCTTTCAACTACATCAATTTTAACATTTGGTATTAATTTTAACATATCTCTTGCTTTGATACCCATGTTCTGTGCCCTAGCATGACAAGCATGATGTACAGTTACACCTCCATCAATCTCATTTAATCCTTCTGCTAATCCCTCATTGTTTGCAATATCCACGACGTACTCATCAATATCCATAACATTTGCAGATAATTTTTTTATTTTTTCATCGTTTGGTAATAACAAAGGCCACTCAAATTTTAACATCAACCCACAACTTGCTGTTAATGTTATTACTTTATATCCTTTATCAATCCATTCGATTAAATCCTTAGAAACATTTTTTGCTTGTTCGACAACTTTTGGCAGATCTGCTTGCTCTAGGAATGGCATCCCACAACAACCAGGGTAAGCCTCCTGAACCTCTACACCATTTTTTTTCAAAACTTTTAAGGCAGCAACACCAGTATTTTTTTTATTAAAATTAACAAAACAAGTTGAATAGATAACAACTTTTCTATCTTTAGAAGGTGTTTGATAATTTATCTTATCTTTATTTTTTTTGAAAAAATTTGAAAACGTTTCTGAGTTATATTTTGGTAACTGAACTCTTTTATCTATTCCAGTAATAAATTCTAAGATTTTTCTAATTAATTTATTTTTAATATTTGAGGCCCAATTGACTATTTTAGAGAACATAACACCAATTTTAGCATTTCGGTCTATTTGAGCTAATTGTGTTGGTACACTTGGTAATTTACCTAATTTTTTTTGAGCTGTTCTGTATCGAAGCATTAAGTGTGGAAAATCAAGATCAAAATCATGAGGTGGAACATATGGGCATTTGGTCATGAAGCACATATCGCACAATGTACATGCATCAACAACAGGGGCAAATTGATCGCTAGATAAGCTTTCAACATCTTCATTTTTAGACTCATCAATCATGTCAAATAGCTTTGGAAATGAATCGCAAAGATTAAAGCATCTTCGGCATCCGTGACAAATATCAAAAACTCTTCTCATTTCAGAGTCTAGCTTTTCAGGATTTAAAAAATCAGGATGCTCAAAATCTATAGGATGTCTTATAGGTGCACCTAAACTTCCTTCTTTGCTCATATGACTAAGTTAGAAATAATAATTAATGATAAAGAAACCAGAACAACCGGTTCATTAAACCAATCCTTAAGTATTTGTACAATTTGCTCTACCATTTTATAAAATTTTAAATTTGAATTGTTTTTAGTGGGCGTTAAACGCCCACTAAGAAATTTGATTAGCTAATAGACTCTAAAGTTTTTTGGAATTTACCAGCGTGTGATTTTTCAGCTTTAGCTAAAGTTTCAAACCAATCTGCGATTTCTTCAAAGCCTTCTTCTCTAGCAGTCTTAGCCATACCAGGGTACATATCTGTGTACTCATGAGTTTCACCTTCGATAGCTGAAGCTAAGTTAGCTTTAGTTTCACCAATTGGTTTTCCTGTTGCTGGGTCACCAACTTGTTCTAAGTATTCTAAATGACCATGAGCGTGACCAGTTTCACCTTCTGCTGTTGATCTAAAAACTGTAGCTACATCATTGTAACCTTCGATGTCCGCTTTTTGTGCAAAATAAAGATATCTTCTATTTGCTTGACTTTCACCAGCGAATGCTGCTTTTAAGTTTTCTTCTGTTTTACTTCCTTTTAAAGACATTATTTTCTCCTTTTAAATGTTACTCACCATATAATAGTTATATTAAATATGTCAACAGTTTAGAATTATTATAATGTAGATTTTAAATTATTGATTTAATTAAATTATTTTTGATTTTGATTATCACTCGCAACTTTAACCAAAACTTCAACTGAATTTATTTTTTTTCCAGTAATATTTTTTTTTATATTAATTGGATCAATATCATTTCCATCGCAATCTATTAACTCTTGGGTATCTTCATCATAAAAATGATGATGTACAGATGTATTGGTATCGAAATAACTTTTATCACTGTTAATTGAAATTTCTTTTAGGTATCCTTTTTTTTCAAGTGCGTGAACTGTATTATAAACTGTGGCTAAGGATATCTTCTCATTCATTTCTTCTGATATCATTTTAACAAGATCATTAATTGTGAAATGAAAAGTTTTTTCTCTATTGAATAAGACCTCACACATTTTAACTCTTTGTTTCGTAGGTCTAAGTCCTAATTCTCTTAATTTTTCAATAAAATTGCGGTTTTTTACCATAATTGTTTATAATAATTCTAAAGTATGAATTAAAATATAATGTTTTATTATATTATATTAACATTAAATCAAGTATTAAGGGAACTCAAAATTATGAAAAAAAACTCATACTCCTATGATGACCTTATAACTTGTGGAAATGGGGATCTTTTTGGTCCTGGTAATGCAAAATTACCTCTTCCACCAATGCTTATGTTTGACAGAATAACTGAAATCAATGAAAATAATGGTACATTTAATAAAGGCTCTTTAAAAGCTGAATTAGATATTAAAGATGATCTTTGGTTTTTTGATTGTCATTTTAAAAAAGATCCAGTTATGCCAGGGTGCTTAGGTTTAGATGCTATGTGGCAACTGGTAGGTTTTTTTCTAGGCTGGCTAGGAAATCCTGGAAAAGGAAGAGCTCTAGGAGTGAGTACTGTAAAATTTACTGGTGAAGTTTTACAGAGTGTAAAAAATGTAAGATATGAAATAGATATGAAGAAAATTATGTCTCCTGGAGGAACAACCGTTGGACTTGCAAATGGAATTGTTCTTGCAGATAATAAAAAAATATATTCAGCAGAAAGTTTAAAAGTAGGGTTGTTTAAATAATGAGAAGAGTAGTTATTACTGGTTTGGGAGTAGTTTCTTGCTTAGGAAATAATCAAGAAGAAGTTCATCAATCTTTATTAAATTCAAAATCAGGAATTTCGTATGCTGAGGAATACAAGGAGCACAATTTAAAAAGCCATGTTCATGGTAAACCAAATATTAAACTTGAAGATCATATCGATAGAAAAACAATTAGATTTATGGGTTCAGGCTCAGCTTATAATTATATTGCAATGAAAGAGGCAATTGAAGATTCTGGATTAGAAGAAAGTGAAGTAAGTAATTTTAAAACTGGGATTGTAATGGGTTCCGGTGGTCCATCAATTGAAAATGTAATACTTGCAGCAGACAAAACAAGAGCTAAAACTCCAAAACTTATGGGTCCTTTTATTGTTCCACGAACTATGGCTAGTACAGCTTCTGCAACACTTGCTGTTCCGTTTAGAATTAAAGGAACAAATTACACAATGAGCTCTGCTTGTGCAACAAGTGGTCACTGCATAGGAAATTCTATGGAATTAATTCAAATGGGCAAACAAGATATTGTTTTTGCTGGTGGTAGTGAAGAAATTCATTGGGCTATGACAGCAATGTTTGATGCTATGACAGCTTTATCATCAAAATATAATGATACTCCTCAATCTGCATCTAGAGCTTATGATAAAACTAGAGATGGGTTTGTAATTGCAGGTGGTGCAGGCGTATTAGTACTTGAAGAATACGAACATGCCAAAGCACGAGGTGCTAAAATATACGCAGAATTAACTGGTTATGGAGCAACTTCAGATGGATATGATATGGTAGCTCCATCAGGAGAGGGTGCTGTCAGATGTATGAAAATGGCGATGGCAACTGCTAAAAATAAAATTAATTACATTAATACTCACGGAACATCAACGCCTGTAGGAGATATTACTGAACTTAAAGCTATTAAAGAAACATTTGGGGATGATATTCCAAAAATAAGCTCAACTAAATCTTTATCAGGCCACCCATTAGGTGCTGCTTCAGTTCATGAAGCCATTTATTGTTTAATAATGATGAAAAATAATTTCATTACAGGATCAGCAAATATTACTAATATGGATGATGATGCTAAAAAATTTCCTGTAGTTTCAAAAACTGAAACAGGTGCAACTTTAAATACAGTAATGTCAAATAGTTTTGGCTTTGGTGGAACTAATGCAGCTTTAATTTTTGAAAAGGTTTAGTTTATGAGTTTGATGAAGGGTAAAAAAGGATTAATCATGGGTGTTGCCAATGAAAGATCTATTGCTTGGGGTATTTCTCAAAAACTTGCAGAGGCTGGAGCTGAGTTAGCATTTACTTATTTAGGTGATGCTCTTAAAAAAAGAGTAGTTCCTTTAGCAGAAAAATTAAATTCAAATGTTACATTTAGTTGTGATGTTGAAAAAAAAGAAGAAGTTGTAAAATTATTTGAGGATATCAAATCCCAATGGGGTGAAATTGATTTTGTAGTTCATGCAGTTGCTTTCTCTGATAAATCAGAGTTATCAGGTGAATATTTAAATACGACTAGAGAAAACTTTTTAAGAAGTATGTTAATCTCATGCTTTTCATTTACTGAAGTAGCAAAAGAAGCTTCAAAAGTAATGAAACAAGGTGGAACCTTGCTTACATTAACTTATGAATCTACTAAAGCTATTCCAAATTATAATGTAATGGGCGTTTGTAAATCTGCTTTAGAGGCCAGTGTTAAATATCTTGCTAGAGATTTAGGTGCAAATGGTATTAGAGTTAATGCAATAAGCGCAGGGCCGATTAAAACATTAGCTGCTTCTGCAATTGGTGATGCAAAATTTTTATACAAATGGAATGAGGATCATTCTTTTCTCAAAAGAAATGTTGATATTCATGATGTTGGTAATTCAGCATTATACCTATTAAGTGACCTTGCAAATGGTGTTACTGGTGAAATACACTATGTTGATGCTGGATATAATAAAGTTGGAATGCCAGATCCTAGAAACATAACTTAAATAATTTTTGATAATTATAAGGTGATTATTAACCACAAATATAAATTTATTTTTATTAAATCTTTCAAAACTGCTGGAACTAGTCTTGAAATTGCTTTATCAAAATTTTGTAGTGATAAAGATATGATTACAGAAATAGAACCTAGTGATGAAATAATTAGAAAAAATTTAAAATATACTGGTCCACAAAATAACACCGGAATGAAAGTACATATGTCGGCTGGCGAAATTAAAAGTAGAATAAAATCAGAAATATTTGAAAATTACTTCAAATTTGTTGTGGTTCGTAATCCTTTTGATCAAATAATTAGTGCCTTTTATTGGCACAATGAAAGTAAAAAAAATGAAAAAAAATTATGGTTTTTCAAAAAAAAATCAATTGATTTTGACAAGTTCTTTAAAAGAAAAGCAAGGCACATTTTTGAAGATGAAATTAATAGATATACTGAAAATGAAAAAATTTTAGTTGATAAATTTATTAGTTATGAAAATTTAAAAAATGATTTATCATCACTATCTGATACACTTAAACTTCCTGAAAATCTTTATGAGGTTTTTAAAAATATAAAAGCAAAAAGTAATATTAAACCCTCAAGTGATAAAATAATTAAATTAAAAGAATATCACATAAAGAAGATATATGAATATGCTTATAAGATTATTAAGCTACACAATTATAAATATAAATAATTATTCTAAACTTTGAGCCTGTTTTATAGATAGCTTAACTTTACCTCTATCGAAGCCAATTACTTTAACTTTTACTTCGTCACCTTCTTTTACAACATCAGTTACTTTAGCTACTCTTTTATCTGCGAGTTCTGAAATATGAACTAATCCATCTTGTTTTCCTAAGAAATTAACAAATGCACCAAACTCCATAATCTTCATTACTTTTCCTGAATAAATTTTATTCAGTTCGGCTTTTGCAGTGATATCTTTAATCATTTGCATAGCAATATTTCTAGACTCTTCATCTGGAGCAGCAACTGTTACTACACCTTCATCATTTACATCTACTTTTGCGCCTGATTTTTCAACTATCTCTCTGATCGTTGCACCACCTTTTCCAATGACTGCTGCAATGTCTTTTTTATCTACATTAACTTGTTCCATTTTTGGAGTATGCTTTCCAACATCAGATCTTGAAGCTGACAATGCTTTATTCATTTCTCCTAAGATATGAACCCTTCCATCTTTAGCTTGGCTCAATGCCTGCTCCATAATTTCAAAAGTAATACCTGTAATTTTGATATCCATTTGAAGAGAAGTAATTCCATCTTTAGTTCCAGCAACTTTAAAGTCCATGTCACCAAGATGATCTTCATCACCTAGGATGTCTGAAAGGACGCTGAAATCATCACCTTCTTTAATTAATCCCATTGCAATACCAGCAACTGGCTCTTTAATTGGAACCCCTGCATCCATTAATGCTAGAGATGTTCCACAAACAGTAGCCATTGAAGAAGAACCATTAGACTCTGTAATCTCTGAAACTACTCTAAAAGTATATGGAAATGCTTCTTTTGTAGGTAATGAAGAGTTAATTGCTCTCCAAGCTAATTTACCATGACCAATTTCTCTTCTACCTGTTCCAATTCTTCCAGTTTCTCCAACTGAAAAAGGAGGAAAATTATAGTGAAGCATAAATCGCTCTCTTTGTAATCCATCTAAACTTTCAATCCTTTGTTCATCATCTGAAGTACCTAAAGTTGCTACAACAATTGCTTGGGTTTCTCCTCTAGTAAATAATGCAGAACCATGTGCTCTTGGTAAAACACCCACTTCACACTCAATAGGTCTTACATCTGACAATCCTCGACCATCAATTCTATTTTTATTTTTTAGAATATCAGTTCTAACAATTGATTTTTCAAGATTTTTTAACTGACTATTAACATCAAGATCTGTGTAGTTTTCATCTTCCTCATAAAGCTTTTTAGCTTTATCAGCAATCTCTGAAATCTGATTTGATCTATCTTGTTTATCTCTTGTTGCAAAAGCTTTTTTAAGATCTTCCGTAAAGGTTTCCTCAAGTTTTTTCTTAACTTCAGATAAATCTTTTTTCTCAACTAACCACTCAGGTTTTCTGCATTCTTTTGCAAGTTCCTCAATCATTTCAATTACTGGAACAAATCCTTCATGTCCAAATTTAACTGCGTTTAACATTTCTTCCTCAGTTAAACCATTTGCTTCAGACTCAACCATAAGAACAGCATCTTTTGTACCTGCTACAACTAAATCTAATTTCGATTTTTCTAACTCTGCTTTAGATGGGTTTAAAACATATTTTCCATCAATAAACCCAACCCTTGAAGCTCCTACAGGACCCATAAATGGCATTCCTGATATAGCTAATGCTGCTGATGAAGCAGTGATTGATAAAATATCTGGTTCGTTTTCTTTGTCGTATGAAATTACAGTTGGTAATAACTGTACCTCATTTTTAAATTCATCAGGAAACAAAGGTCTGATTGGTCTATCAATTAATCTAGAGATTAATGTTTCACTTTCAGTTGGTCTTGCTTCTCTTTTAAAATATCCACCTGGGATTTTTCCTGCTGCATAATATTTTTCTTGATAATTTACAGATAAAGGAAAGTAATCCATATCAGGATTTACTTTTTTTGCGCCCACTACTGTTGCTAGTACGACTGTCTCTCCACATGTTGCGATTATTGCACCGTCTGCCTGTCTTGCTACTTTACCTGTTTCTAAACTTATCTTCTTTCCCGCTACTTCAATTTCCTTCTTATATACTTTAAACATTTCATTTCCATTTCGTTTCGTTCGTTTCGTTCCATTCCGTTCTATCTATCTTGACTTCTATTTTCTTAAATTCAATTTCGACAGTACATTTTTGTAAGAATCCATTTTATTTTTCTTTAGGTATTCTAACAATTTCTTTCTTCTATTTACCGCTCTCAACAATCCAACAGATGAATGTTTATCCTTTTTGAATTGCTTAATATGTTTAGAGAGAGTTTCAATTTTCTCTGTTAGCAAAGCGATTTGTATCTCTGAAGATCCAGTATCTTTATCATGCATTGCTAATTCTTGTGCCTTTTTGTTCATGCCTCTTTCTTCCTATTTATTTGTTTGTTTTATTAAGTTTTCTATTTTTTCCGCATACTCAAAAGATTCGTCTTTTCTAAAAAGTAATTTTGGTAAAAATTTCATAACCACTTTTTGTGATAAAATTTTTCTAATTAAAAATGAGTATTCCTTTAAAATATTAATTGTTTCCTCAGCATCTTTTCCTCCCAATGGAAGAACATATGCTTTAGCAATTTTTAAATCAGGACTCATTCTAACCTCAGTAACCGTTATAGTATTTGTTTCTAAATTCGGCACCTTAGCCTCATTCCTTATAAAAATCATGCTTAAAGACTGCTTAATCATTTCACCTACTCTTAACTGCCTTTGTGACACTGGTTTTCCTATTCTATCTGCCATTAAATTGACCTCTCAGTAGATGTAACACTAAAAGCCTCTATTGTGTCATTTTTTTGGAAATCCATATAATCTTTAACTGTAATTCCGCATTCTTGACCATCACTTACCTGTTTTACTTGGTTCTTTTCCCTAAATATTGTTGAAACTTTACCAGTATAAATAATAGCACCATCTCTAATAATTCTTACATCTGAAGTACTATTAATTTCTCCTTCAGTTACTTTTGAGCCAGCAACTTTTCCAGCACCTGAGACTTTAAATATTTCTAAAATTTGTGCAGTACCAGTAATTTTTTCTTGGACATCAGGTGCCAATAGCCCTGACATTCTTTGTTTAATGTAATCCAAAACTTCATAAATAATATTGTAAGAAGATATTTTTATCTTCTCATTTTCAGCAAGTTTTTTTGCTTCTTTACTTGGTTTAACATTAAAAGCTATTAATACTGCATTTGAAGCTTTAGCTAATGTAACGTCTGTTTCTGTTACCATTCCAATATCTGCTAAAATTATTTTAGGTTTAACTTCATCATGTTTGATTTGACTAATTGCATTTTTGATTGCTTCAGATGATCCATGCACATCAGATTTAATTATTAAATTTAATTCTTCAGTAGATTTATCTGAAAAGGCAGAGTCTTGAGTTGCAAAAGATAGTGGATTTTTTCCATCCTTACTCTCTTGAGCTCTATTTTCACTCAGTATCTTAGCTTCTTTTTCTGTATCAAGAACAATAAAATCGTCTCCAGCTTTTGCTGCACCATTTATTCCTAAAATTTCAACAGGTGTGGAAGGTAATGCTTCATTAATATTTTTACCTTTATCATTAATAATAGCTCTTACTTTTCCCCATTTTAAACCACTTACAAAAAAATCACCTCTCTTAAGAGTTCCTGTTGTTACAATTATATTTGCAACTGGACCTCTGCCAACATCAATTTTGGACTCTAAGACTATACCTGTAGCTTTAGATTCATAATCTGTTTTAAGATCTAAAATCTCTGCTTGAAGTATTATAGACTCTACTAATTTATCCAAATTTTGTTTTGTTTTAGTTGAAATTTCTACCATTAAAGTATCACCGGATAAATCTTCAGCAATTAATTCATGCTCTAATAACTGATTTTTAATTTTCTGAGGATCTGCCTCTGGTAAATCACATTTATTTATAGCCACAACTATTGGAACATTTGCAGCTTTAGCATGTTTGATAGACTCAACGGTTTGAGGTTTAACTCCATCATCTGCAGCAACCACTAATACTACCACATCAGTTAATTTTGATCCTCTTGCTCTCATCTCTGTAAAAGCAGCATGGCCTGGTGTATCAATAAATGTTAATTTATTTTCTTGGCTTTCGATTTGATAGGCTCCAATATGTTGAGTTATTCCTCCAAATTCTCCTGAAACTACATTTGCACTTCTGAGCACATCTAGTACTGAGGTCTTACCATGATCAACATGACCCATAACAGTAACTATTGGTGGTCGATTTTTTAAATTTTCAGATCTTGAAGCTTTTATTTTTTGAATTATTTCTTCTGCTTTCTCTTCCCTAATTGGATTGTGACCAAATTCTTTAACTAAATATTCTGCAGTATCTGCAGCTAATGTTTGATTGATAGTCACAGTAACACCCATACCAAATAAATGCTTAATTACATTACTTGATTGTTCAGCCATTCTATTTGCAAGTTCTCTTACTGTGATTGCTTCAGGAATATTGACATCTCTTTTAATCGATTTTAAATTTTCTTGAGTATCATCTTTTGTAGCATTTTTAATTTCTTTCTGTCTTGCTCTCTTAACTGATGCTAAACTTCTTTGTTTTGCATCAATCTCATCACTTAGTGCTCTTGATACAGTTAACTTTAACTCTCTCTTCTTTGTTCCTGCTTTTAAAGTTTTTCTATCTTTGTTTTCACTATCTCCTTTAAGTCGTTTAGTAGCTCTTTGCTCTGCTAGTTTTCTCTTTTCAAAATCGTTTGTTATAGGGGATGATTTAGGATTAAATGAGGGTTTTAATGGTGCTCCTCTGTTAAAAGTTGAGGTTATTCTTGGCTTATTCGTACTAGATCTAAATGATCCACCTCTACTCGAGAATTTTCCAGTTTGTTTTTCAATTACTACAGAATTTTTTCCTTGAGATTTAGCAATCTCAATGTTCTTGATCGATTTTTTGGCTGAGCCTGAAATTGTTAATTTTGTTTTTTTCTCCATAACTCATCACTCAATCTTTATAAACAATGTTTCTGGCAGACATAATTAGTTCATCTGCTTCTTCTTTAGATAAGGCAAAATCTTCCAGATAACCTTGGATTTTCACTCTCTCACCTTTAACCACGTCATAACCACCAGTTAATTCATCAGATGCTAAGTCTGCAAAATCTTCTAAATTTAAAATTTTTTGTTCACCAAGTGTGACTAACATTCCTTGTGTTAACCCCTTTAAATTAATCAAGGTATCTTCAAGACCTAATTCTTTAATTCTCTGAGAAATATCCTCCTGATCCTTTTCATGAAACTCTTTAGCTCTTTCTATCAATGCTTTAGCAGTATCTTCTTCTATACCTTCTATCTTCATTAAATTTTCAGTTGAACTATCTTTGATGTCATCAATAGTTGAAAAACCTTCAGCAACAAGTAATTGACCCAATGTTTCGTCTAACTCTAAATTTTTTACAAAGTTCTCTGTTTTTTCTTTAAATTCTAATTGTCTTCGTTCAGAGTCCTCTGCATCCGTCATTATATTAATTTCATAATTTAAGAGTTTTGTAGCAAGTCGGACATTTTGACCTCTTCTTCCAATCGCTTTACTTAAATTTTCTTCAGTTAGAATTACATCAAGTTTTTTTCTTTCTCTATCAACATTTACTCTTTGTACTTCAGCTGGTGATAACGCATTTGAAACCAAAATAGCAGGATCTTCTGACCAATTAACTATATCTATTTTCTCTCCTTGAAGTTCATTTACAACAGCTTGAACTCTTGAACCTCTCATACCTACACAAGCACCCACTGGATCTAGAGATGTATCAACTGCTTTAACACATATTTTTGCTCTACTTCCAGGATCCCTTGAAGAAGACTTAATTTCTATTAATCCGTCATAGATTTCAGGAACTTCTTGAACAAATAGTTTTTCCATAAATTTAGGGTGAGCTCTAGATAGAAAAATTTGTTGCCCTCTAGGTTCTCTTCTAACATCATAACAATAAGCTTTTATACGATCACCTGCTTTAATGTTTTCTCGAGGTATTAACTCATTTTTTTGAATTATTGCTTCAGTTCTTCCTAAATCAACAATTACATTTCCAAATTCTAATCTCTTTACAATTCCACTTAAAATTGTGTCTTTCTTATCAATAAAATCATTAAATTGTCTTTCTCTTTCAGCTTCTCTTACATTAAAACTAATTACCTGCTTTGCGGTTTGCGCAGCTATTCTTCCAAAATCAAATGAAGGAAGTGGCTGTAATACTTCGTCACCAATAGACTTATCTTTGTTTAATTCATTTAAATTAATTGCATCTTCCAATTTTATCTCTGTATTTGCATTTTCAGGATTTTCAGCGATTATCAATTTTCTAAAAAGTTCAATATCTCCATTGTCTCTATTGATAGAAACTTTAATTTCGTTTTCCTGTCCAAATTTTGATTTTGCAGCTTTAGCAATACCCGTTTCCATAGAACTGATAATTAGTTCTTTATCAATTGATTTTTCTAAAGCTACAGCTTCAGCAATTCTTAATAATTCTAATTTATCTGCTCTTTTATTTAACATAATTTTGTTTGCTCCAAAAAAAAATGGGCTAAAGCCCATTTTGTAAATCTAATAATGTAAAGGGAATATAATAAATTTTTTTTTTAATTCAACAGAAACTATCTAGAAAAAACGTTTGATTTATCTGTTTTTTCCCATGAAAATGAACCATTTCCTTCAGGTGCTCTACCAAAATGTCCATACGCAGCTGTTTTTTCATATATAGGTTTATTTAAATTTAGCATTTCTCTGATACCTCTGGGGCTCAAATCAAAATTTTCCTTAATCTTTTCTACAACAAATTTATTTTTATCAAAATCGTTATCAAATAAATCGACATAAATCGATAATGGTTTTGAAACACCAATTGCATAAGCTAATTGAATTAAACATTTTTCAGCAATTTTAGAACTAACAACATTTTTAGCAATATACCTTGCTGCATAAGCTGCTGATCTATCAACTTTAGTAGGATCTTTACCTGAAAAAGCACCACCGCCATGAGGTGCGGCTCCACCATAAGTATCAACAATAATTTTTCTACCTGTCAAACCACAATCTCCATCTGGTCCACCAATTACAAAATTTCCTGTAGGATTTACATAAAACTCATCCTCATTAAAACCATCAAGAAAATTCTCAGGAATAGATTTTAACATATAAGGTCTAAGTAAATCTCTGACTT